>JAFWWK010000231.1 GCA_017523615.1 Clostridia bacterium | reverse complement strand
TCTACCGCATCGACGACGGCGGCACCGTGGACTGGCACAACAAGCTGATCTGCGGCTTCGGCGGCAACCCCCTGACCCTCCAGCCCGACAGCTATTACACCATCGAGATCACGGCCAGGGCCACCAAGCCCGTCACCTGTGGCTTCTTCCTGAACCCCATGGGCGGCTGGGATCCCCGCGTCTCCGAAGGCATGAGCCTGACCGAGGAATTCCAGACCTTCCGCTTCTCCACCACGGATACCCTCATCATGGACATGGACTTTGAGATGCTGTTCCAGTTCGGCTCCCAGGACCTGGCCAACATGGGTGAGGTCACGGTGGAATTCCAGAATGTCACCATTTATCAGCAGAGCGTTCTGTAAACCATGATCCACGGGATGGGGAGGATGGTTCCGATCATCCTCCCCGTCCTTCTTTCAGGAGGCTTTCATGAAAAAAAGAGCCATTTTAGCCGCAGCCGTGCTTTGCATACTGTGCCTGTGCCTTACCGCATGCCAGAATAGTCCCGCGCCCCAGCCCACCGCGGCCCCCACTGCGGCGCCCACCGCCGCACCGACCGAAGCGCCGACTGAAGCTCCCACTGAGGCTCCCACTGAAGCGCCCACTGAGGCGCCGGCCGATACCGGGGAGCCTTTCGCGGAAGGGACGAACGACAAGGATTTCTCTTCCCTCCGCACCGCCGGTAGCCAGGAAGCGGCATATGAATACAGGGCCTTCTTCCGTCCGGCCATCAACGGCATCAAGCAGCCCTACGTCGGCGATACCATGCCCTACTATGAGGACGGCACCTATTACATCTATTACCTCAAGGAGGGCGGCGACAGCTACAACCATTCCATCTACCTGGCCACCACCACGGATTTCGTTCATTACATGGAATACGGCGATCCCGTGGTGGAATCCAGCCGCTCAGGCGGGCAGGACGGCTGGGTGGGCACCGGTTCGGTGGTAAAGGTGAAGGACACCTACTACTTCTTCTACACCGGCCACGCCTCCGCGGAGACCTATGAATACATGGAAAAGGTGATGGTGGCCAAGGGCACCAGCCTTACCTCGTTTGAAAAGGTCGCCGACTGGGCCATCACCCCGGACAGCACCCTGGGCCAGAAGCGGGATTTCCGCGATCCCCAGGCCTACTACGATGAAAAGACCGACACCATCATCATGACGGTCACCGCCTCCCAGGGGGGCATCGCCCGCATCCTGAAATACACCCTCTCAAGCGACCTTCAGAACGTGACCTATGACGGGGTGATCTTCACCAACACCGTGGGGAACTTCTGGAACCTGGAGTGCAGCGACACCTTCCGCCTCGGGGACAAGTATTACCTCACCTATTCCGCCCAGGACGACACCCTGTGGTACGCGGTTTCCGACACGCCCTACGGTCCCTATGGCGAGGCGAAGCGCGTGGACGGCAAGCTGTTCTACGCCGCCAAGCACGTGGAGAGCCCGGAAGGCGCGTACATGGTGGGCTGGGCCCGCCGCAGCGAATCCCCCTCATCCACCTCCGAGGTCTCCGGCTGGGCCGGCAACCTGGCAGTGCAGAAGATCGTAATCCTTGAGGACGGCAGCCTTGCGCTGGAGCCCGTGGACCAGATCCTGGCCCAGTATACCCAGCGCCGCCGTCTTGCGGCGGACTCGGATACCATCCTGGTCCAGGCCGGGGCGCGCTACAAGTACATCGATGCCTTCACCGCCTATGAAAGCTTCATGCTGAAGGGGACCTTCACCTACACCGGCAGCGGGTGCTTCGGCCTGGCCTTCGACTACAGCGGGAAGCAGGATCAGTACAAGCTCATCACCCTGGACCCCTCGGCTCAGAAGCTGCAGCTGCATTTCAACGAGGGCAGCACCCTGATCACCGAAACCGACGTGTCCCTGGAAAAGGGCAAGACCTACGAGTTCACCTACATCCAGGAGGGTTCCGTCGGCATCTTCTACCTGGACGGCGCGGCGCTGACCGTACGCGTCTACGGCGTCAGCGGAAAGACCATCCGCCTGTACGCCGAAAGCAATACGGTCACCTTTGCGGAACTGAGAGAATACACAAGATAAGGATGAGTCACCATGGTCAATCAAAGCCTGATCTTTGCCAGAGCCTACGAAGAAGCGGCTGAAAAGCGGATCCCCGACTCCACGCGGCCTAAATTTCATCTGACCCCCCGGACCGGGTGGATGAACGATCCCAACGGCTTCTCCTTCTACCGGGGCATGTATCACATGTTCTACCAGTACTATCCTTACGATACCGAGTGGAACTCCATGCACTGGGGCCACGCGGTGAGCCGGGACCTGCTCCACTGGTCCTACCTGCCCGCGGCCCTGGCCCCGGACAAGCCCTACGATTCCTTCGGCTGCTTCTCCGGCAGCGCCATCGAAACGGAGGACGGACGCCAGCTTCTGATGTACACGGGCGTACGCAAGGAAGGCGGAGACAAGGGCAAGGACATTCAGACCCAGTGCATCGCCGTGGGGGACGGGACGGACTACGAAAAATACGCCTATAACCCCGTTCTGGACTTTTCGGACCTGCCCGAGGGGCTGAGCCCCAACGACTTCCGGGATCCGAAGATCTGGCGCACGGAGGACGGCTCTCTGCGCTGCGTGGTCGGCGCGCGCCGGACCGACAAAAGGGGCGTGCTGCTGCTCTTTCACAGCAGGGACGGCTTCAAATGGGAGTTTGAAAGCGTTCTGGCGGAAAACGACGGCCGCTTCGGCCTGATGTGGGAATGCCCGGACTTCTTCCCCCTGGACGGGAATCACGTGCTGTTCGTCAGCCCGCAGGACATGCTTCCGGAGGGCTTTGAATACCACAACGGCAACGGCACGGTATGCCAGATCGGGCGGTTCGACGAGGAAACAAAGCGCTTCATCCCGGAGCACGACCAGGCCATCGATTACGGCATCGACTTCTACGCTCCCCAGACCATCCTCACGCCGGACGGGCGGCGGGTAATGATCGGCTGGATGCAGAACTGGGACACCTGCAAGCTGACCGGCTACGAGGAGCGTCCCTGGTTCGGCCAGATGAGCCTGCCGAGGGAACTCTCCATCCGGGACGGACGGTTGTACCAGCAGCCCATCCGGGAACTGGCCCGGTACCGCGGCAGAAAACTGGAGTTCAAAGACGTTCACCTGAACGGCGAAAAGACGCTGGAAGGCGTCGAAGGCCGCTGCGCGGAAATGGACATCCTTATCCGGCCCGAGGACAAAACGAACGTCTTCCATAAATTCACCATGCGCTTTGCCCAGGACAGCCGGTACCATTCCCAGATCAGCTTCCGTCCCTACGAATCCCATTTGAAGATCGACCGCAAGTTCTCCGGCTCCCGCCGGGCCTTCATCCACCAGCGGCGCTGCCAGGTGGCGGACAAGGGCGGCGAGATCCGCCTGCACGTGATCCTGGACCGCTTCAGCGTGGAGATCTTCATCAACGACGGTGAACAGGTCATGACCGCCACCATCCTGACTGACACGAACGCCAGGGGCATTTCGTTCCATTCGGATGGCGGCGCCGTGATGGACCTGACCTGGCACAGCCTGTTTTCGGAAGACTGAACCGACTATACGAAAAAGCAGCGATCAAAACAGTCAGGGGCGGATCACATCGCTCCTGACTGTTGTTTTTTCTTGTTTCCCATATCGTCCCCGCGTTCGATCCCCGGATGCCGACGGCTTCGCGAAAAGGGACCGCGCGCTCAGGGCATCAGCGGGACCGGATCGCGGAATCCAGCTCCCGGGCGAACTTCCTGGCTTCCTCCAGGCGGCTCCCCTCGGTCCAGAATTTAGTGCCGTCCCCCCTGAAGAACGGGAGCTCCTTCGTTTCCCCGCTGCGGAGCTTCAGTTCCAGCCCGTAGACCAGCGCCCCGGTGAAGGCGCGGAAATCCTCATGGCCCTGCTTGACTTCCTTCCGCTTATGGCCGCCCCAGGGATTTTCAAGGCTGTCCCTCCTGACGCCGGTATAGTACTGTTCCATCTCCTGGGCATGGATATACGCGCCCGAACGGTCCCTCAGAGCTGCCGACAGCACGTCCGCCAGCGGCCAGGACACCTGTTTCCCTTCCGATATTCCAGACAGCCTTCCCGCTTTCCTGTCCAGCGCCAGGGAGGTACAGCCGGTATTGATGACCATGTCGACGCTCATCCCGGACGCCTGGGCCATGGACCTGAGGGCGGCGGCGTTCTGATCCCTTTCAATGCTGCGGGCCGCTTCCCGTTCCTTTGATTCCCTTCCGGCAAGGCTTGCGCGAATGCCCGTAACAACGATACCGAGAATCGCAATAATGACCAAACTCCAATCCATGTCCTCGTCCTCCTTCAGTCAGGCCTCATCCGGCGGGTCTCTTTTTTCCATTCCACCGGGCTCCCCGGTGACAGGAGCATGATAACATACCTCCGGAAGGCGGGCTGCGCGGCGTTTCCGGCATGTAACACAGGGACCGTTTCCTCTCTTGACAAGTCCGGGATACGTCTTATAGTATGAGGATAACGAACATGATGACCCGGCCGGGTCATAGACACAGAAGGGGGTCCCCGCCCCATCAGCGCTCAGACATCACGAGAGAAGGGCTTTTCTTAAACCCGGCTCTCTTATCAGGAGATATCTGATGAAAAAAACATTCGCTTTCTTCTTTATGACTCTCCTTATCGCCGCGCTCTTTATCCCCGCCGCGGCTGAATGGGACGACGATGAGCTCTGGGACGAGCTTTGTTCCCTGAGCCTTTGGATTTATGACCCGGATCACCGGCGCACGGCTCCGGGGGATCAGGAAACCTTCGCCGTGTATTCCGCGCCCTTTGAGGACGCCTGGCAAAACGATTTCGGCGGGGCTGAGATCTTTTCCGGCGAAAACTTCAATCTCCTCGGCTCCGCGGAGGAGGGGAAATGGAGCATGATCGAATACGGCGTTCCGGGCGGAGGCAACCGGGTGGGCTGGGCCCGTCTCCCCGACATGGGATACAAGGGGTGGGACAATTTCCCGGCGGACGACGCACGGCCCTGCACCCTCCGGCGGGACGCGGACCTGACCGACGACCCGCGGGGCAAAAAGCGCACCGTAATGACGCTTTCCGAGGGCGACAGGGTCAAGGCCCTGGGCGTCTGGAACACATGGGCCTACGTACAGACCGACATGGACGGGAAGACCGCCTGGCTCTTCGTCCCCCTGGACGCGCTGGAGATCGACAGGCTCTGGTCCGTGGACGAAAACGGCGTCCTCACGCTCCGCGGCGACGTCACCCGCGTGGGCGGAGCCAGCCTGGGCACGGAATACCTTGACGACGACGAATGGCGCGAATCCACCGTTCCCCTCTCAAAGGACGAGATCACCGTCCCCGGCCTCGCTTTCGCGGACAATATCCCCCGGACCGTAAAAGCGGTGGACTTCCCTTCCTCCCTCAAATACCTGGGATCCGAGGCCCTGTCCTACGGGGAGTACGCCTGGATCCGCCTGGGAGGCGACCCCGTAAGCAAACAGGAAATTTTTTACGCCGTACGGACCCGCAGGATGATCCTTTCCGCCGAGTGTTCCAGCGTCGACGCCATCCTGAACAGCGAATACGTCGAAATCGGCGCCTGGGAGGTGGAGGAAGGGAACCCGTATTTCAAATCGGTGGACGGGGTGCTGTTCTCCGCCGACGGAAAAAAGCTTATCTCTTACCCCGGCGGTTCAACCGAGGAGCACTACACCGTTCCCGCCGGCACACAGGAGATCTGCACCCGGGCCTTCTGCGGCGACAGCATGGAAATCCCGCTGAAGACGATCTCCCTGCCCGTCGGGCTGAAACGCATCGGGGAATACGCCTTTTCGGGCTGCGGACGACTGATCAGCCTGGCTGTGCCGCTGACCGTCAGCGACCTTGCGGAAACGGCCTTTTATGACTGCGTCAGCCTGGAACGGCTTTCCCTGCTCCCGGGCATGGGGAGCTTCTCCGTCGGCAAATGGGTGGACCGGCCCGATCTGACCCGCTACAACGGGGACAACGGCGGCCCCGGCGCGGAAGACCCCGAAGAAGACGACGGCATCTGGCTCAGAGCCCGCCTGGACACCCCGGACGGCCGGGGCGAAGTGCCCTGGTACGCCTCCCCGACGGAAAGGGAGCCCGCCGGCGAAACGCCCGCCGGGACAACGGTCGTCGTCACGCAGCTTTCAAACGGCCGGGCCGGAACGGACGTATGGGACGGCGAGGGCAGCAGTTCCGCCCGCTGGTACAGCGTAAACGACTTAAAGCCCGAATCCGGGGAGACCTTCTTCGAATGGACGAATACGGACGGCGGCCTGAGGGTATGGACCGGGGACGCAAGGACCCTCGGGGTCCTCGCGGGCGCGTCCCCCCTCGCCCCCGTTCCCATCCTGGACGCCCCGGACGGCGCCGAAATCGCGCACGCCTTCGGCGACGAGCAGGCGGAGGTCCTGGAAAGGCAGGGCCCCTGGCTCCGCGTCCGCACCGCCGCGTGCGAGGGCTGGATCCGGGAGGAAAATTTCACGCTGATCCCGCAGACGGACAGATAATGAAAGCCCGCGAACAAGGCACGCGATCGAAAATGTACGGACCGGGGGAACAGGGCGGCGTCCCGTACCGTTGGATCAGGGGTACGGGAACATGCTTTCACCCGGTCCCGCCCATACGCCCCGGGAGGATTGCCGAATGAAAAAACTTTCCTTCTTATTCCTGTTCGCGCTTCTTGTGTCCCTGCCCCTCGGCCCCGCCATGTCGGAGGACCCGGACGGGGATATATGGTACTCTTATCTTTATCTGCGGAATGAAGAATTGGACAGCTGGAGCCTTGGCGTTTCCCGCGGCGCCGTGTATGACGTCTATGCCGCCCCCTTCCCGGACGCGTTCCGGGGCGCCGGCGGCGGGGCAAAGGTCAGCGTGAACGAAAGCTTCACCCTGCTCGGCACCGCGGACGAGGGAAAATGGAGCATGATCGAATACAATGTCTCCGGCGGCGCAAAGCGCATCGGCTGGGCGCGGCTTCCTCCCGTCCCCGCGGTATACGGCGGGTGGGATGATTTTCCTTCCGAGGAAGCCCGGCCCTGCGTCCTGAAAAGGGACGCGGTCCTCACCGACGATCCCCGGGGAGAAGGGCGGACCGTCCTTGCCCTGTCCGCCGGGGACAGGGTCAAATCCCTGGGGGCCCTGGACGACCGATGGGCTTATGTGCAGGCCGATGTCAGCGGGCGGACCGCCTGGCTCTTCATCCCCCTGGACGCCCTGGAGCCCGAAACGCTCTGGTCCGTGGATGAAAGAGGCGTCCTCACCTTCCGGGAGGACGTCACGCGGATCGGATCGGCTTTCATCCGCTGGGAGGCGGCCGGGGACGAAGATGAAGGAAAACAAATCATGGCGCCTCTTTCAAAGGACGAGGTCGCCATCCGGGGACTTGTTTTCGGGGAAGACCTCCCCGTGAGCGTGAAAGCGGTGGAATTCCCCCCTTCCCTCAGAGCCCTTGGAATCGAGGCCCTGGTCTACGGACGATACGACTATATCCGCCTGGACGGGGATCCCATGACGGGCTCGGGCGCCTTTTACGCCCTGACAACCGACAGGATGATTCTGTCCTCCTCCTTCACGGGGAACGTTCTCAGATGCGACCATGTCGCCGTGGGCGCCTGGGATGCAGAGGACGGGAACCCGGTCTATATGTCAGTCGACGGGGTCCTTTTCTCCGCCGACGGAAAAAAGCTCCTCTCTTACCCCAACGGTTCGCCCAGGGAGCATTATACCGTCCCCGCCGGCACGGAAGAAATCTGCGCCCTGGCCTTCGACGACGATATGATGGATATCCCCCTGAAAACCGTCTCCCTGCCCGTCGGGCTGAAAAGGATCGGGGAATACGCCTTTTCAGGCTGCGGACGGCTGATCAGCCTTGCCGTTCCGCTGACCGTCAGCGACCTTGATGAAACGGCCTTCGCTTCCTGCGTAAGCCTGGAGCGGCTCTCCCTGCCTCCGGGGCTCAGGGCGGTCTTCAATGAGCACTGGGGAAGAATGGGTGATTTTACCCATTTTAACGGGGACAACGGATCCACCTGGACAAGCAAGCCCGCCTGGGAGTACTGATCCTCCCGATAAAAGAGCGGGGCCCGATCAAAGGCGGGCCCCACGATATCCGGACAAAGATGAAGACAGGTTATCGGCGCTTTCAGGGCCTGTCCGGCCCTTATACCGCACATATATCAAAGGGGGAATACATCATGTACCTTAAAAAAACGCTATGCCTTATCCTGTGCCTGACGGCGCTCCTGTCCGCCGCCCCGGCGGAGGAAACGGGGGAGGACGCGGCGCAGGGCTCGTCCTGGAGCCAGATCAACCAGTCCCTTGAGCGCGGGGAAGACTGGCAGCGCTTCGTCACGGATCAAAGCGCCTTTGCGTTCGGCGGCCTGACGCCCCTGGAGGGCTACGAGGGGCTGTACATTCTGGACTGGGGGAACTATCCCTCCATCGATGGCTCCACCGTGTGCGTGCCCCTGGCCATGGAGCTGGCGCGCCAGTGGCTGGACCTTCCCGAGGAGGACCTGAACGGCTTTGTCAACTTTTCCACCACGCCCTATGCCTACGAACGGCTGTTTTCCCATGCCCCGAACCCGATGGTGACCGTCGCCTCCCGGGGCGTGATGATGGACGACTCCCATCCCGTGGACATCGTCCTGGGCACCGGTCCCAACGC
This sequence comes from Clostridia bacterium, assembly GCA_017523615.1. Classification (GTDB taxonomy): domain Bacteria; phylum Bacillota; class Clostridia; order Christensenellales; family Aristaeellaceae; genus RUG756. The sequence continues at coordinate 6,504 of JAFWWK010000231.1, read as the reverse complement.
GGACGAACGAAAAGCGGCGGAGGACGCCGGGGTCAAACTGGTGATGGTGCCGGTGTGCTATGACGCTTTCGTGTTCCTTGTAAACAGCGAAAATCCGGTGGATACCCTCACCGCGGACGAGATCCGCTCCATATACTCCGGCGGCATCTTTCTGTGGAGCCAGGTCGGCGGCGAGGAGGACCTGCCCATTGACGCCTACCAGCGCCCCCACGGCAGCGGCAGCCAGACCGCCATGGAGGAACTGGTGATGAACGGCCTGGCTCTTTCCGCGGCCAAAGAGAATTACATCTCCGACGGCATGGGGGACCTGATCGCCCAGGTGGGCAATTACCCCAACAGCCGACAGGCCATCGGCTATTCTTACCTGTACTATGTGGACTCGCTGTACCGCGAGGGCAGCGTGAAAGTGCTTAAAGTGGACGGGGTCGCCCCCACCGGCGAAAACCTTCGCAGCGGGGCCTATCCCTTCACCGTGTATTATTACGCGGTATATGAGGAGGGCAACGAAAACGCCGCCCACTTCGCCGGATGGCTCACCTCGGACGAAGGCCAGAAATGCGTGGCCCAGGCGGGCTATATCCCCCTGAGGGACGCGGAATAAACCGAAAAAAGCGGGAGGACCGGCCGCTCGGCCGATCCTCCCGCTTTTTTTATGCCCTTCGCGGGATCCCCGCTATTTTCCGGCGATAAGGGCAATGCTTTCCTCATCCAGCTCGCAGATCAGGACAAGCGCCGCCTTTTCCGCTTCCGACGCGCTCAGGCCGAACTGTCCGGCCATCCTTTCGGCGCAAGCCTTTTCAAGCGACATCAGCTTTTCCCCTTCCCTGCGCCCCTTTTCGCTCATCTCCACGGCGCCGTAGGGTTCCTTGTCGATCAGCCCCCGCCGGGCCAGCCCTTCCAGAAGACGGTGGACGGAGGGCCTGCTCACGCGCATCTGGACGGCGATCTCCTTGGACGCCACGGAATTGCCGGGCGACGAAAGGTCCATGACCGTCAACAGGCACCTGAGCTGAGAAGTGGTCAGATCCAGCATGCTTTTTCCCCTGTTCCGCGCCTGGCGGAGAGGAGCCGCTTTCACCGGCCCTGCAGGCGCTGCTTTCTGCCGTCGCCGGAAAACCGGACGGCCAAATTCTGTCTGTTTCATAGCTCTAACCGCAAATAACAGTATATTCATCCAAATATAGTTAGTCAAGTTTGTATTGTTACTACCGGCTAACACGGACAATTGCCGGCGCACGGCGGGAGATAAACAAAAAAGGAAAAAAACGCAAAAAAACGCAAAAAAACGCAAAAAAAACGCGGCCGTGGGCCGCGGCAGGGAGCGGAAGCGGTCATTATCCCAGATCCAGGTCGAATTCCGCCGGAAGAAAGCGGGGACAGACATTTTCCCGGGTGGCGATGACCGAAGCCGCCAGGCGGGAACCAATAACGCAGGCCTGGGACAGGCTCTTTCCGTAGGTCAGCCCGATGGCCACGCCCGCGAAGAAGGAGTCCCCGGCGCCGGTGGTATCCACCACATCCACCTGCACCGCGGGGCATAAACCGCTTGTACCGTCCCGATCGTACCAGACGGCCCCGTCCTCCCCCATGGTCACCACCATCCGGGGGATGTGCGCCAGGGCGGCCTTCTGGCTGATCTCCCGGCGGACCTCGTCGGGAGACAAGCCTGCCATGTCCGTAGAGAACATCATCGCGGCCTCCTGGAGATTGCACACAAAGCATGCCGTCTTCATGATCTTGTCCCGCCGCTCCACGGCGATGCCCATGTTGGACACCACGGCGAAAACGGGTTTATCGTATTTATCGCACAGATTGAAGATCGGGGACAGGATATCGCTTTCCATGTCGATCTCCACCACCACGCTGTCCGCCCGGGAGATGATCTCGTCGCCCTTTTCCAGGAGCATGTCCCGGATGCCGGACAGGTCGGGCCGTTTTGAGATGGAGGCAGTCACGTCCCCGGCGTTGTTGAACACCGCCAGCCAGGTCCCCAGGCCGTCCGGGGTCCGGCGGATGTAGGAGGTATTCACCTTGTGCCGCTTCAGCTTTTCGATCACGTCGGTCCCGATGCCGGTCTCGTCCACCACGCTTACAAAAGTGGGCCTCAGTTCCACGTTGGCGATATCCTCGGCCACGTTGCGGCTGACGCCCCCGTGCACCTGCACGACCCTTCCCACATTCCTGCCTCCGGGGATGTACTGGGCCAGAGGATACCCCTTGATGTCCACGAATACCGCGCCAAAGACCACGATGCCGTTTGGATTCATCCTGCGCCTCCTTAAATAAAAAAAGGACCCGGGCGGCTTTTTCATCCCCGCCCGGGACGGTCCTTACTCTACATGAGCAACCATGATGGTGATCAGCGTATCGTCCGGATCACGCTCCACGGTCACAGAACCCGTGGGCAGGTTGAACACGCAGATCTCACCCTCGTCCCCGACCGACTTTTCGGGATACACGCCGTAGAACGACCAGCAGTCGTTGATGACCTTCTGCCACAGCGCGTTGGCCCAGGAACCGTCGATGGGTACCAGCGTCCCCTTCACCCGATAAGGCCAGCCCGTCAGGTCCAGGGAACCGCTGCATTCATATACGCCCACATAGATGGTGGCGCTGATCATGTCCGCGCTTTCTTCTTCCGACCAGGTGACGTCGTACCAGGGAAGGCACTGATCGTCATCCGCCAAAGCGCCGGTACATAAAAGGATCAGCACGCACGCGATTGCCGGGCAGAGCATTTTCCTTAGCAAGCGTACATCTCCTCTCTTCCGGACCGTCGGTCCACCCCGTATCCAAATGAACACGGCTCCGACGGTACATTTATTATACAGTGCTTTCATCCGTTTGTCAAAAAAAAATACAAAAAACCTTCAAAAAAGCCCCTTCCCTCCGGCTAATTTGGGGCGTTCCATGCATATTTTTACATTCTCATGGCCAGGAAGGTCAAAAAATCCCCGGGCCGAAGGGCCCGGGGCGGGACGGAAAGCCGTTTTTTTATTCAGCCTTGACCAGGGCGTCGATGGTGCAGCCCTTGTCGAATTCGATGGTGCCCTTGTAGTTCTTGATGGTTCCGGTCACGGTAACGGTGTCGCCGACGGCCAGGATGTCGGCGCCTTCGCCGGAGAGGCGGTAGCATTCGATGTCATAGCCTTCCAGGCCGGGAACGGCGATGAAGACAGTGATGTTCTTGTACTCCTCGCTGTAGGGGGAATCGATCTTCGTCACCACGCCGGTCACGGTGGAGGTGCGGGTCATGGCGGCGGATTCCTCCAGGGTGTAGACGAAAGCGGCCACGCGGGCGCTCTGGGCGGAGGCGGCGGGGATCAGTTTGCAGCCCTTGTCAAATTCGATGGTGCCCTTGTAGTTCTTGATCCTGCCGAAAACGGTGATCTCGTCGCCTTCCTTCAGGTCGGCGGCGCCTTCGCCGGTGAGGCGGTAGCACTGGACCGTCTTTTCACCGACCTGGATGGTGACGGTGATGTTGCCGTACTCCTCGCTGTAGGGCGTGTCGATCTTTACGATGACGCCGGTCAGCGCGGTATCGGCGGGCAGGGACGCGCCGTCCTCCAGGGTGTAGGCCACTTCCACGATCTCTTCCTCGGTCATGATGTCCAGGTTGATGGCGGCGGGCACGAAGCGCTCAAAGGAGACTGTGGCGGTGTTGCCGTCTTTGTCGGTGATGGTGGCGGTCAGGATGTAGGCGACTTCCTTCGGATTGTTCTCGTCCACGTCGATCTTCACCATGCCGTCCTCCAGACGGGTCACGACGATGGTGTCGGAATCGGTGGTCCATTCCACGGTGTAGGTCTCGCCCTCGCCGGGGACGGAGCCGATCACGGTGTAATCCTTCGGGGTGGAAGCGGGTCTGCCCTTATACATCATGTTGACATAGCTGCGGGCATCGGCAACGCCGTCCGCAAAGGACAGGCCCAGGACCATGCAGAGCGCCGCCAGGAGCGCCAGGGCGGAAATCAGTTTTTTCATGTTCGTTCTCCTTCTTTGTTATTGAAGTACTTTAAGCCCGTCCGGGGTAAGCACATAGATCTGGTATTCTCCGTTATTTTTCCCGACGACGCCGCGGACCGACACGGTCTTTCCCCGCAGTTCATCCACCGTATAGGGAACGCCGCTTTCGTTCAGCGCGCCGTCCAGGTACAACTGCACCGTGGTCCCGCCGGACAGGCACCAGATCGTGGCCGTGCCGGGGATAGACGTGTAGCCGCCCTGGACAGTCAGGGGGGACACGGTCACCGTGGTGGCCTGGGAAAGGAAAGCGCGGTCGAATTCTTCGTACTCTTCGTATCCTTCGTCTTCCTCGTCAGGCTCCACCGCGACGGTGCCTTCCATCAATACGGCGGCGTCGGTCTCGGTCCAGGGGATATCGTGCCCGGAGGAGATCAGGCGGATGTTGCCGGGATCATCGGGCTTCATCATCCGATAGGCGATCCCCGAGACCTGCCAGGCGTCTCCGGCCTCGTAGTACTGGAAGGTGCCGACGATGCGGACCAGGTTCCCGGCGCGCAGGATCTCCATGCCGCCGCCGCTCAGGTTGTAGCCGTAGTAGACAGGCAGCCCGAAATGCAGGCCGGTCTCTTCGTCAAGGGCCTCCACATACACGGAATTGCTGTGGTTGACGGTCACGACGCCCTCAAAGGCCACCTTGACGCCCTCGTAGGACCCGGCGTTGAGCCTCAGCTCCCTCAGCGTCACCTCCACGGCGTCCCCATAGTAGAATTCCGGGTCCCTCTCGCCGGAGTAGACCCGCAGCCCGGCGGAGCGGGCCTGGGCGATGGCCGCCATGCAGGTGTCGCCGTAGCGGTTCTGCGCCGAGGAATTGGCGATGGCCAGCCCTTCCTGCAACAGCTCGATGTTCAAATTGCGCCAGTGCGTCCCGTCAGGGGTATACCACACCCACACCAGGGTCCTGGAACCGGTGCTGTCCGTGTTCCATTCCCCTGTGTCCGATTCGACGATGATGCCCGCGGCGCCTTCAAGCTTTTCCCTGGTGAACCTGGCGGCCTGCTTTCCCCAGGGCTCCACCTTTCCGGTGGATTCCGGGGTGTTGACACCGATGTAGCGGGCTTTGAGGATCCCATAGGGAAACGCGCCGTCCGACACATTGAAATGGGTGGTGTCCCCGTCCACAAAGATGTGGACCCGCGCCTCGGCCTTGACAGTCTCCGATGACATATCCAGGGCGACGGACGCTGCAAAGTCGACGCCCTGCGCCGACTCCCCCGCCCCCGCGGCCCCGCCGCCCGCAAGCAGGGCGGCGAGGAACAGGGACAATAGGATGCGGATCATTCGATGGCGTACCTGCATTTTTCAACGGCCTCCTCAAAGGCCTTGCCGATCTCAGCGTCCACGTCGGTGCCGTCGGCGATGGTCAGGCACTTGATCAGGAGCGAGCCCACCGCGTCGCGGGCGACAGAGCTGCCGACGAAGGCGGGAGAGGTGTAATAGGCCTTCTCCTGGGAAAGGCAGACCTTGGCGCTCAGGGCGGAGACGTAGTCGCCGCCGTCGGCCTTATTCAGGAATTCGGCGTACACGGGATTGTCCGCCACGCTGCGGATGACCGGGACATAACCGGAGGCCATGGAGAATTCCGCCTGGAATTCCACGTTGGTGGTCAGGAATTTGACAAACAGCCAGGAAGCGATCATTTCCTGCTCGTTGTCCTTGCGGAAGATGCACAGGCTGGGGCCCTGGGAGATGACCCTGGGATGGTCGGGATCCACCTGGGGGATGGTGGCGATGCCCACCTCGAAGGGATAGGAGCCGTCCGCACCCTTGGCGGGACGCTGGTAGGTGGCGCCGGCGGAAGAGCCGATGGACATGTAGCTCCTGGTCTGGTCGGTGGAAACGAACAGGCCGGAGGTATAGGCGCCGTAGATCTTCTGGGTGGTCACGAATTCTTCCTGTTTCCACTCGCGGAAGCGGGCGATGAAGGCGCGGTTCTGCTCGTTGTCAAACAGGAAATGGTCGCCGGTGGCGCTGGTGTAGGGAGAGCCGTACTGCTCGCACATGGTGATGAACCAGTTGCTCTCGCTGTCGTAGCCCAGGGGGATGGAGTAGGGATCGATCTCAACGATCTTCGCGCAGACGTCTTCCATCTCGTCCCAGGTGGTGGGCACGTTGATGCCGTTCTGGTCAAAGAAGGTCTTGTTGTAGTAAAGCACCTCGGTGGACTTGGAGAGGGGCATGGTGTACATCAGGCCGTCGCCGAACTGGGCGCCTTCCATGTAATAGCCCTCGATGAAGTCGGCCTTCTGCTCGGGAGTCAGGCCAAGGGTCTCGGTGGTGCCGTCGGCGCGGGTGACCACGGCGGTGGAATCGATGTAGCCGTCCAGGGTCTTCACGGCGCGGGCCAGGTTGTACAGCGCCACATGGTCCGGATAGCAGTAGGCGATGTTGGGCTGGGTGCCGACGGTGATCTCGGTGGACACCTGGTCGCGCACGTCGTCATAGCTGCCCACGGAGGTGTACACCACGTGGATGTTGGGA
>JAFWWK010000230.1 GCA_017523615.1 Clostridia bacterium | reverse complement strand
TCCATGACCTTCAACGCCGCCCTGGCGGGCCTTGTGGGCATCACCGCCGGCTGCGACGCGGTGGATCCCTTCGGCGCGGCGGTGATCGGCATCGTCTGCGGCCTTGCGATGTCGCTGGCCATCGGCTTTTTCGATAAGGTCGCAAAGATCGACGACCCGGTGGGCGCCATCTCCGTGCACGGGGTGTGCGGCGCCCTTGGAACGGTCCTGACCGGCCTTTTCGCAACCGGCGTTTCCACGGAAAAGGGCCTGTTCTACGGCGGGGGCTTCCGCTTCCTCGGTGTGCAGGCTCTGGGCGTGGTTTCGACCATCGCCTGGACGGCGGCCGTGATCACCCTGGTGTTCCTCGCGATCAAAAAGACCATGGGCCTCAGGGCGGACGCCGCGGACGAGGTCATGGGCCTTGACCGTTCCGAACACGGCCTGACGACGGCCTACGCGGGCTTTGCCGTCCTGCCGGACGGGAGCCTTATGGAGGAAGCCGCGCCGCTGCCCGAATACGAAGCCGCTCCCGCTGCTGCGCCGCGGACTCCGAAGGAGAAGGCCCCGGAGGGGCCGGTCTACACCCGCGTGCAGATCATCTGCCGGCCCGGCAGCCTGGAGGGCCTGAAGACGGCCATGAACAAGATCGGCATCACCGGCATGACGGTGACCAACGTGATGGGCTACGGCGCCCAGAAGGGCAAGCCGGAGTATTACCGCGGCACGCCGGTCGAGACGACGCTCCTGCCCAAGGTGCAGGTGGATATCGTGGTCAGCAAGGTGCCCGTGCGTCAGGTGATCGATACGGCCAGGTCCGTCCTGCATACAGGCCATATCGGCGACGGCAAGATCTTCGTGCAGGAGGTGGACAACGTGGTGCGCGTCCGCACGGGCGAGGAAGGGTACGACGCCCTGCAGTCGGATTAAAATATCCTCAAGGCTATGGCATCGCCCCGCGGAGGAATGAGCCGCGGGGCGTTTTCATTATCGGGAAGTGCGCGGTGCGGTGTTCCGGGGCCTGCGCGGCCCCGGTCCCCGCGGAATGGGCGTTGCCCCTTCACCCCGATCCGGCGATGGGGTGCCGGACTTTCCTGTGAGGGTTTCCGCCTGTTGGAAGATGGGGTATGGCCATCCTGCCCGGTAATGTGGTATCATATCCGTGAACGGGGCTTAGGCCCCTACGGTAAGGCAGGGAGGCCATGAATATGAAGGAGCATATCATTGAAAACGATCTTCTGCGGGCGACGGTGTCAGACGCCGGCGCGGAGCTTTGCAGCGTGATCGACAGGGAGCGGAACCTGGAGCGAATCTGGACCGCGGATCCGGCCGTGTGGAACCGCCACGACCCCATCCTTTTCCCCTTCGTGGGAAAGGTGACGGAGGGGAAATACCGCGTGGGGGACAGGGAATATCCCATGAAGACGCAGCACGGGTTCGCAAGGGATATGGATTTTGAATGCGTGGGGGAAACGCCGGATTCTGTATCCCACCGACTGAGCGCGTCGGACTGGACCCGGGAGCGCTACCCGTTTGAATTCAGCCTAACGGTCACCCACCGGCTGGAGGGAAAGCGGCTTTCGGTTTCGTGGCTCGTGGAAAACAAAGGCGGCGAAAGGATGTATTTCGCCATCGGCGGACATCCCGGCTTCCTTATGCCCGAGGGCGTAAAAAAAGAGGACTGCCGCATTGCCTTTCCGGGCGCAGAGTCCCTTTGTTACAGGAACGCAAGCAAGGCCGGCTTCGCCCTGCCGGATTTGAAGACGCTGTCCCTTGAGGGAGGCTCCGCCCCTTACGGGAAGGATGTCCCGGACACCTGGATCTTTGAGGACGGGCAGGTCAAAGAGGTCGGGATCCTGCTGCCGGACGGGAAACCCTATGTGACGCTGCACTGCGCCGCCTTCCCCATGCTGGCGGTGTGGGCGAACCCCGCCGGGCCCTTCATCTGCCTGGAGCCCTGGTTCGGGCGCACCGACGACGAGGGCTTCCGGGGAACGATCAATGAGAAAAAGGCCATACAGAGCCTTGAGAAAGGTGAAAAGAAGGAGTACGGTTATTCCGTCGACTTCCGCTGATACTGCGGACGGCGGATAAAGGGGCTGTGAAACGACGTCATCACAGGGATGACCGGTTTCACAGCCCCATTTGCGTTTATGGGGGTAAAATATTGTTCTGAGGAAATGCGGGAAGCGGTCACCGTGTTCAGCTGTACTCTTGTCGCTTCCTTCCGGTATCCGCGCTATCCCGCTTCCTGATCGGGGTGCAGGGGCAACGCCTCATATGCATTAACTTAAAATACAAGTCATTTGTAATGGTCGCGCTTTTCGACGTTTTTCAACACATAATCCTTTAAGCATTCGCAGCAACGCCATCCGTGAATCAGTCAAATTTGTTACAAGCAGCAAGCTGACCATTTTCATTTCCCTC
>JAFWWK010000229.1 GCA_017523615.1 Clostridia bacterium | reverse complement strand
GAGGGAAATGAAAATGGTCAGCTTGCTGCTTGTAACAAATTTGACTGATTCACGGATGGCGTTGCTGCGAATGCTTAAAGGATTATGTGTTGAAAAACGTCGAAAAGCGCGACCATTACAAATGACTTGTATTTTAAGTTAGTGCATATGGGGCGTTGCCCCTGCACCCCGATCTTATCCTCCCGCGAAATGCCCGGATGATTAAACCATCGGTTTAATGTGTTTTTACACGGGATCCTGTTATACTGAGACTGTCCCGGAAAGCCGTTCGGTCAGACTGAAAGGACGTTTGAGTCATGTTCAGGACCGCGTTTTATACCTGCGGCCGATCGTGAGGCTCAATAATTTGGGGAGCCGGTCCCCCGCAAAGCCGCCTCACCGGAGGGGACCCGATCACGACAATGTTCATTGTACAGGAAGACCTGCGCATCTTCATGACCCCTGTGACGGAATATGACAGGACCACCCGGGCCTGGAGGATCGCCCCCGACGGAAAGGAACGGGTGTTTGAAGACAGCGGCGAGCTGGTAAAGTTTCTGGCTCGCCATACCAAGACCTTCGGATATGCCGACCCGGCCCGGTGGGTCAACAGCGTCATTGACCGTCAGGCAGCCATAGGACGTCCTGCCCGCACCTGGGTGGCCATGGAGGGCTGGTATTCCGTGAAGGATGCGCACTGGTACGGCAGGATCGAGGAAACCTGGGATTGGTGGTTTCATGACGCTGGTGGAAGTACCGTGGATGCGCGCCTTTTCCTTCCCGATGTAACGGCGGCGGTGCTGCACGGGGACACGGGGGACGTTCAGAGCGCGCCGCGGTTCTTCTTCAGCCCCGGGCGCAGGAAGCACCGCGGACACCGGGGCGGCCGCGTCGGCTTCTATATCCACGGCATCGTCCCTGAGGATCTGTACGACGATGAGGGCAGCTTCATCGCAAAATGGGAACCCCGGGGAAAACTCAAAACCACCGCGAGAGATGTAAGCGACTGGGACTGGTTTGAACATAGGGCCCGCCGCGGCACCGGTTGGAAGGAACACAAATACACCCGTCAGTGGGAACACAATGTCCGCGAGCGGGAAAAGCATGACAGGAACCGCGTGCGCAAAGCGATCCGCCGGGGAGAGATCCCCGGTGTTTTTGCCTGCCGCGGCGGACAGTATGACCTTATGGTATACGGCAGTTCAGAGCGCTCAGGGGCCTCCGCGGCCCCTGAAAAGGACGCGGCATGGGTACTGCCCGCACCCCGATCAATGGCCGGGGCATAGCCGTCTGGAAATGCAGGCGCATGGTCCCGCTTATCATCGACAGGAATACGTCATATGCCGATCTCCATATAGACCTTTTCGATGAAGGGCGTTTTGTGTTCGATATACTTCTCAATGTCGTATGGATAGAGCTTTGCGCCTTCTTCTTTCACCAGGCTGTACTCACGCACAGCCTCAGGGTGGCAGCGCAGGTAATCCCTGAAAGCGATATGCCTTTTCAGTTCGGCGGAATCCCCGGGACACACATACAGATGATGCTTCCGCAGGTGGTCCTTGCCCTCATACTTGAATGCCTCCCGGCCGGGGATGCCAAGGTCGCCTTCATGCCGATAACCGATCCTTTCCAGGGAAGCTATGACGGGATCCAGGGCGGAACCGTCAATGACGACATCTATATCGATGATCGGCTTGGCGGACAAGCCGCGCACAGACGTGCTGCCGACATGCTCGATCGAAATAGCCAGCTGTCCCAGAGCGTCCCGGATCTCATCCTTTATTTTCAGGAAATCCCGTTCCCATTGTTCGTCATAAGGAAGGACGATCACATGCTTTGTCACCATATAGCGGTATCCTCGCACACCTTGATCTGCATGAAACCCCGAAGGTATTCGCCTGCGCTCCTACCGCAGCATCCCTTCACTCCTGCATACGGTTTTTCTTTTTTATAGCAGGTCGATCCCGGGGGGCAGCGCCTGCGTGCCCGTGTTCCACGCGCCGTCCGTTTTCCGTCGCCGTCCCCCGGTTTGATCATTCTTCGCTTATCGTTTATTTACCCTTTTTCATCTCACGGAACAGTCGCTGCGCAAGGAAAAGGCTGACGACGATGCCGACAAAACCGATGCCCCGGAAAACGATCGTCATCGCAGCCACGCCATCGCCGCTGAGGGCCGAGGCAGTGCACAATAGGCAGGAGCCGATAAGGACGGCCACAATGATCATGGTCCGGACAAGGTAGTTCACGATCCGGTTGATGCTGTCGAGCGCCTTCTCCTCGAAACCCATATCGGTGCGGACCTTGATCTGTCCCTTTTCCAGCATGTCGAGGGTATCCGCTGTCTTGATCGCGGAATTTGTCAGTCCGTTGGCAAGCTGGATCAGCTTCATTGCGATCTCCGGGTTCATTTCCTCCGGATGCTCGAGGTTCAGGCTGAAATTCATTGCTCCGCCGACCTTGTCGGTGAAGTAGTTGAGGATGTTGACCTTCGGGCTCAGGGTCTTGACGGTGCCCTCCACCGCGACAATACCGCGGGCGAGGTTGGTCAGGAACGGGTCTACCTTGTAGTTTTCCTCCTGCAGGCCGCCCAGGATGGTACCCATGAGGTCCCCCAGGTCAAAATCACCGAAGTCGCCGCCGCTGACCTGCCCGCACATGTTCTCGCACATCTCCAGCATCGCGCCATGGTCGATCTCGCCCTGGGGCTGCGCTATCTGCAGCACTGTGCGCTTGAGGCCGTAGGCATCCTTCATCACCACGTTGGTCACGATGTCGATGAGCAGCTGGCGCTGCTTCGTGGAGAGCGTGCCCATCATACCGAAATCGATCCATTCGATGGCGTGCTCGGGCAGCGGCACTTTGCCCCCATCCTCCGCGGCTTCGTCGTCCGCGGCAGCCTTGCCGGAAGCTTTCTTGATCAGCACGTTTCCGGAGTGCGGGTCGGCATGATAGAAGCCGTCCTTCAGCACCTGATCGGCGAAGTTGTCCGCGACCAGCGCGGCCAGGCGTTCGCGCTCATCCTCGTCCAGCGTGTCCAGGTAGGCTGTGTCGCTGACCTCCCTGCCCGTGACAAAGCTCTCGGTCAGGACGGCCTCGCATGTGAGTTCCCGGTAACATTTCGGGCTTTCCACCTTCTCGCGGCCGGTATTGTTCCGCCAGAAACGGTCCAGATTCTCCGCCTCATTGGTCAGGTCGAGCTCAGCCTTCGAGGTGTTCTCCAATTCCACGATCAGGCTCTTGATATCAAACCCGCCCGCGTCCTTCTTGAAGAATGTATCGAGCACCTTTTCGATGAGCGCGAAATCCCTGGCGACGGTATCGACAATGCCGGGGCGGCGTACCTTGACCGCGACCACGGTGCCGTCGAACAGGGTCGCGCGGTGTACCTGCGCGATGGACGCAGAACCCAATGGCTTTTCATCGAAGGAGGCGAATAGCTCCTCCACCGGCTTGCCCAGGTACTTTTCGATCTGCCCGCGGACGGTGGCGATGTCCATAGGCGCCACCTTCGAACGCAGCCCTGCCAGGGCGTTGCAGTAGTCGGCGGGAATGTATTCCGCCTGCTGCGAAGCGATCTGCCCGATCTTGACATAGGTCGGTCCCAGGTCCTCCAGGAGGTTCACGACGACCTCCGGCGTGATCCCGTTGTCGAAATTCTGTTTCCTGATGATCCCGATGATCTCCCTGAGCCTGCCGTTGGTATCCGGCTGGGCCTTTTTGGCGTCCTTGCGCTGTTTGATCAATGCGGAAATGAATCCAGACATGGTTTGCTGCCTCCTTTATTTCACGGTGCTGACGAAGCTTTCACCGTTGATGTTCGAGCAAGTGAGTCTTCGGTCCTGTTTTGTCCGTCATTCGTTTATGCCTTTTGAACGGTCCCGCGGCTGATCCCCGCCGGGTGTTCGGCCTGCCGCAGGCCCAACCCCGCTTTTTTCAGCGTCCTCAGGGCCCCCTTCCTCAAAGAATCGGACGATGCTCCGCGTTCCGAGGATCGCGTTCCTGTCTTCAGACGCCGGCAGCGTATTTGTATTGTGGCTGCATACCGGAGGATGGATCAGGCGGCAGTTCATCTGGCGTAAAAGAATGCATGCCGTGCCGTAAGCCTTGTCCATACGGCCGTCGCCGCCTCCGACCAGTATGACCGCGCCTTTCTTCGGCTTGACGGCGGGCTTCTCCTTCCGGAAAGCGGACGCGCAGTAAAACGTCTGCAGTCTGCTTCCCAGGTCCAGCAGTTTTCCCGTCAGTTCCGAAAAATACACAGGCGATGCGATGACGATGTTGTCGCATTCCCGGATGTATCCATACACCTGCTGCATTTCATCGTTGATCGCGCAGCCGCTGTGTTTCCAGCAGTACCGGCAGTCGATGCAGGGTGAAATACCGCAGGTATACGCGTCGATGATTTTGCATTCCCCGGTCAGTTTTCCCGCCACTTCCCTGATCAGGCCGGCCGTGTCGCCGTTTTTCCTCGGGGAGCCGTTCAGTATCAGCGTTTTCATTAAGCCTCCGCAGGATCCCGGTTTGCCGGCAGGTCATTCAGTGCCGGCGCAGACCGCTGTTTCCCAGTATTCTCCCGCAAGTCCCTCAAGGATGCATCCGCAGGCCCAGGGCATCAGGGCGAACCATGTGCTTGAGGGTGTTCCGTCCGGGTAGGTTTCGGTAAGGAGGCCTTCGCTGTGGCAGAAGCGCTCGCTCATCCATCCAGTTTTGCCGTAATCATATTCCCCGTCCCGGGTGCTGCTCACCTGGCAGCTCCAAAGCACGGTATCCTCCAGCCTTGAGCGGATATAATCATCTTCTCTCCGCTCCGTATAGTACTTCAGCTCGTCAATGACCGAACTGGACATGGGATGGATATGGGGATTGCACACGGAGGTGATGCTCCCGCCGCAGCTGGACCAGTTGATCCTGCTGAGCGGCGGGACCTTGATCGGGGAATTATAGCAGAACTTGAACGTGAACTCATATTCCAGCGCGTCCCTCAGGTGGTCCAGCAGTTCCTCATCCCGCGTGATCTCATGGAGCCAGCGGACCGCACGGATATAGGCCAGGACCCCCTCCGAGTCCGTTTGCTTATCGATATCCAGGGGACCTCCGTAACATTCCATACGGGAGATAAAAGCACGGTAATAATACCGCTCGCTGCGCATCAGGTCCCCGATCAGCCCTCTCTCTCCGCTCAGCGCGCAGTACAGGGCCGCCGCCACCATACACCATGCGCCGGAGAGGGAATCATAGCACGCTCCCGCGCCGGTTTCCTCGGAAAAGATATACGGGTATTCCCCATCTCCCCTCCGGCTCCCCTCCGTCACAAGAAGCACTTTTCGGGCGTATTCGAGCCAGTCCTCATGCCTTTCCCCGGCAAGCCGTTCTTCGAAAATATATCCCTTCAGGATCAGATAAACGGCCTGGCCGACCAGGTATGCGGCATGTCCGGGCACGGGCTGCGTGTCATACCACCACCCCCGGTTGCACCATACGCCGTCGACCTCCGCCGTGAAAGGAAGGCCGTTCCGGGGATTCAAGCTTGTTTTAACAATATGTCCGATGCACTTCAGCGCCTGGTCCCTGAGATCCGCCCGATGCAGGCGCAGGGACGCCTCCAGCATCGGAACGGCGGCAGCCAGCCCGTTGGTCCAGGAGATGGAAGGCAGCAGGCGCACTTCATGGCTGTCGGGTTTGTCGAACACAAACCCGGCATAGGCCTTGTACCCGGGCAGCCACGCCGCGCTCCCGACGGCTTCCGCGATCCTCCGGACGGCCGTCCCCGGGGACTGGCACCGGCGGGGGGACTCGTGATACAGGCTGTAGACCTTTCGGATGGCGGCATTCAGGCCGGTTTCGTTCGCTGCCGGATAGCTGAACTCCGCGATCGTGAAACAGACTTCCTCTCCCGGCGCCAGGCGGAAACGGTTGCCGGACAGCGGCGCACGTGGGGAATAATGATGGGAATCCAGGAAAAACCATGGGGCGTTTTCATAACCGAGGGTATAGCTGATCCGTTTTCCGTCAAGATCGCAGCCGAAGCCGGCGTACTGCAGCCATTCGCCCCCCGCGCCCGGAGCCCACGGAACGATCCTGCCGTCCGTTTTCAGGAAATAGGGCGGCGCACAAAGTCCCACGATCCTTTTCCCGTCAAAGGCAAACACCCCCGGGTGGGACAGCCTGTCGCTGCGGGTCATCCACCAGGATGACGCGGGGAAGTTCCCGTCTCCCGTCCTGAGCCTCGGCGCTTTGCTGTTTGTCTGCAGCGGCGCTTCTCCCCGGTTGGTCCCGTACAGGAAACCCGGCATGAAAAAGCGGGGGGATCCCGCTTCGAAGGATAGATCCGCTTTGATCACGCCGCTCCAAGGAACTCTTCCCTCATTGCGGATCGTCACCTGATGCATAAACGGGGAATCCGCTTTTCCGTCCCCCCGCATAACGGCGCATGCCGCCGTCAGTCCCTGGTCCTCTAAAGAAAGATACTCGGTATTGAGAACGTCCGAACGGGCGGAGAAAGAAAGCATGGTTCCCGTCACCTCCACTGCCCGTTCTCAAGGAACTGCCGGATGTCGCATTCAAAAGGAGAGCCGTTCTGATCCAGGACCTCAACGGGCCTGGTGATGGGCAGGTCCGCCCGCCAGGGCGTCCCTTCCCGGGGCGCCCACAGGCCGATGGGTCTGTTCTCCAGGACCACCTTCACCCAGTCGCGGATATTCGTCAGTTTTTCATCCAGAAGGACCCCGGCCATGTTCCTGTCCCTGTCCATCCTCTCGGCGTGATGGTTATCCGATCCCGCCGTCGCCGGCCTGCCCAGGAAGCGGGCGTACCTCGCCGCCTGGGCATCCCATTCCTTTTCGTTGCCGGTATTCAAAACCTCGATGCCATCGCACAGGTACGGTGCCAGGTGAATGACGGATATATAGTTCCGGGCCCGGAAGGGATGGGCCTGGATGACGCAGCCGCCATAGCGGTGCACCTCGTCGAACTGCTCCCTGCGGGTCCAGTGTTCCATTTCCGGATGCTCAAGGAGCCAGGCTTTGTCCAGCCCGTAAACCAGGTATTCGTCCCCTTCAAAGTTTTCCTCCCAGGCAAAGAAGACAGGAAAGCCCCGCTTCAGTCCTTCGTTCAGGGCGTCTTCATACCCGGAGCAGAATATGTTGATCCTCTCCCGCCAAGGCAGGGACCGGTCTATCGCGCTGTTGCCGCGGAAAAAATGATCGGTGACGATGATGCCGTCGTACCCCATATCCATGTACCTTTGGATATAGTCCCTTCCCGGGGAATCCGAACAGGCGGAAGCCTGGCAGGTGTGCATATGGGTCTCGTAAAGATATTTTTTCATGATCACTTTCCGTTCCTGTTTTCTTTCGCCGCCGCGTTCATCTTTTCGATCAGCTTCTTCAGATCCTCATGGGTCACCTGTCCGCCGGAGAAGGAGATCTGTCCCCTCAGGGGCATATAGCGCATCATGGCGCTGCTCATTTCCGCGGTCACCGCCTCCGAGGCGGCGCTGCCCTCCTCTTCGCTTTCCCAATCCGGTTTGCGCATGGAAGCCATGACGACCTCCGCCGCCGCGGGACATGCGGCGATATCCATCATGATGGAATCCTCGTCAAAGGCCACGGGGACCGTTTGGGTGCTCTCCACCGCGACCCTGGCCTCAAGAAGGACTTCCTCGGCGTTCCTGCAGATCTGCACGCGGTATTCGCCGCTGTCGGCGTACCAGCCGCCGATCTCCTCATTCCACCGGGCAAAGGAGCGCTTGTCCAGGGTGAACTCCACGGTCTTTTTCTCCCCCGCCCGCAGGAAGACTTTTTCAAAGCCCTTCAGTTCCCGCACCGGGCGGAAAACGCCGCACTCAGGCGGGGCGACATACAATTGCACCGTCTCCTTCCCGTCCCTGCTTCCGGTGTTCGTGACGTCCACCCGCACCTGAAGGGTCTCGTCGTCCCGGATCCGGTCCGCGGAGATCCTCGGGTCCGTGACTTCAAAGGACGTGTAGGAAAGGCCGTAGCCGAAGGGGAACAGGAGGGGCGTTTTCTTTGTGTTGTAATAGCGGTAGCCGACATAGATCCCCTCGCTGTAGACCGCCCGGTTGCCCTCGCCGCCGTAGGTCAGGTAGCAGGAGGTATCCTCCAGGCGGATGGGGAAGCTCTCCGGCAGGCGGCCGGAGGGATTTGTCTCGCCGTACAGGATCCTTTTGCCCGCTTCCCCCAGGTCCTGGCCGCCCAGGTACCCCTCGATGACGCCCTTCACCTGTCCCAGCCAGGGCATTTCCACCGGGGACCCGTTGTAAAGCAGCACCACCGTGTTCGGGTTGGCCGCGGCTACGGTCCTGATCAGGCGCACCTGGTTTTCCGGGATGGCAAGATGCGTGCGGTCGTATCCCTCGCTTTCAAAGGAATCCGGCAGCCCGGCCACCACCACGGCCTTGTCCGCCGCGGCTGCGGCTTCCGCGGCTTCCTTCAAAAGCCCGGCGTCCTCCCCGGTGCCGCGGTACCCCGGAACATAGGCCACGTTTTCCTCCCCGCCCATAACGTCCAGGAGGGATGTGACGCGGAAGCTGTTGATGTGGCTGGATCCGCCGCCCTGGAAGCGGGGCTTTTCCGCCATTTCGCCGATCAGGGCGACCTTTTCGCCCTTTTTCAGGGGCAGCACGCCGTCCTCGTTTTTAAGGAGCACCATGCATTCTTCGGCGATGCTCCCCGACAGGGCGTGATGGGCCTCCATGTCCCAGGGGGTCTCCTTCCGGGCGTTGTCCGTAAAGCGCTTTACCATTTCCAGGACGCGCAGGCAGCACCTGTCCACGTCCTTTTCATCCAGCCGCCCTTCCCGGACCGCGCGGACGATCTCCCGGTCGTTCACGCCGCCGGAGGCGGGCATCTCCAGGTCCAGTCCGGCCTGTACGCCCTTCACCCTGTCGCTCACCGCGCCCCAGTCGCTCATCACCAGGCCCTCAAAACCCCATTCGTCCCTGAGGATGTCCGTCAGAAGCCTTTTGTTCTGGGAAGCGAACTCCCCGTTCACCTTGTTATAGGAGCACATGATCGTCCAGGGCGCCGCTTTCTTGACCACCATCTCAAAAGCCGGCAGGTAGATCTCCCGGAGGGTCCTTTCGTCCGCCACGCTGTCCGAGGACATGCGCCGGTGTTCCTGGCTGTTCAGGGCAAAATGCTTTACCGACGTGCCTACGTCCCGGCTCTGGATCCCCCGGACCAGCTCCGCGGACAGTTCTCCGGCCAGGTACGGATCCTCGCTGAAATACTCAAAATTGCGCCCGCACAGGGGGGACCGCTTGATGTTGATGGCCGGGCCCAGATCCACGGCAACCTGTTCGTGCTGACACTCGTCGCCGATGGCCTCTCCCATCTTCCGCATCAGGGACCGGTCAAAGGACGCCGCCAGGGCGCAGGCTGCCGGAAAGCATACGGCCTTGATGCTGTCGTTGACCCCCAGGTGGTCCGCCTTGTCGTCCTGCTTGCGCAGGCCATGGGGGCCGTCGGACACCATCACCCTGGGGATGCCCAGACGCTCCACTGCCTTGGTATGCCAGAAATCGTCCCCGGAAAGGAGGGAAGCCTTCTCCTCCAGGGTCAGTTCCTTCAAAAGCTCCATCGGTTCTTTCATCATTTTTTTCCTCCCTGCGCTTTTTGTTTTTTCATGTCATAGCGTTTTTTGCGTCCGCTGATTTTCGATCAGCCGGTCCCTGTTTTCCAGCGGCGTTTATTGCGTTCTGTCCCCTGATGATCAGCCTGTCCAGCCACACCAGCATCTGGGGCAGCAGCAGAAGGACCAGCAGCACCGACACCACGGCCCCGCGCCCCAGCATGGTGCCGATGGACGAGATATAGAACACGCTGGATATCTTCCCCACCGCGAATCCCGCCGTGACAAGCGCGAGACCCGATGTCAGGACGGTCTGCATGCTCCTGTCCAGAGCGGCCGCCGCCGCGTCCCAGGGGGCCGTCGACGCCCTGCAGCGGCGGTAATTCTCTGTCAGCAGGATGCCGTAATCGATGGTAGCCCCCATCTGCAGCGCCATGCAGATCAGGTAGCACATAAAGAACACGCTGCCGTCCTTCAGGCCCGAATACGCCATGTTCACCCACACGGCCCCCTGGATGACGCACACCAGCGTCACCGGGACGGCCGCGTTTTTGAAGGACAGCAGGATGATCAGAAAAACGGCCGCGACGGTGATCAGGCCCACCCGCCTCAGATCCCCGGAAAACGAGGTGCCGATGTCGTCGGTGGCCATGATGCCTCCGGTCATGGCCCACCTGTCCCCGTAATGGGCGGTCATGATCTCCCGGATGCCGTCAAGGACCTCCCGGGCCCCCGGATCCATATAGCTCATATCCAGGAAAAGGATGGCCCGGGACCATTCCCTGCCGTTGAAGGTCCCCTCTGCCAGGGAAAGGATCTCCGAAAGCTCCGTGATCTGTTTCCTTGTGTCGGCCGGCACCAGCCATCCGCCGGGAGTCTGAAGGAATGCCTCCGCCTTTTTGACCAGCTCCCCTCCCCGAATGGGCCTGTCGATCCCGAGCAGCGCGAAAAAAGTGCGCATCAGCCCCCTGTCCATCCCCATCATATCAGCAGCGGTATCCGCGTCGACGGTCTTCAGGGCGGCTTCCCCCGTCACAGGCATGGCGTATACCGACGTGACCGCTTTCCTCCCGCCGATCTCAAGCTCCCCGATCTCCCGGAGCGCTGCGCTTTCCTCATCGTAATCCCCGTCGGTTCGGCACAGCGGGATCAGGAGCGCGACCGGGTCAGACCGCCCGAAGGCCTCGGATATCCCGGCGCTCTCCCCGTCCATGTCCCGGACCGTATAGGTGTAGGCGTTCCGCGTCTGAAGGGCGGCGCCGGCAACGATCAGCAATATCAGCGCCGCCGCGATCGTTCCGCGGCTTTTCTGTATCAGGGCGCTCAGGCGCTTCCCGCTCAGGTGCAGGGGCCGGTGGGCGGTCCTGAGCATCAGCGGGGTAAAAAGCGTCAAAAAGCCCGGCAGCATCAGGAAGACCGTCAGCATGCTGATCACGATCCCCTTCGCCAGGACCATACCGATATCAAAGCCGATGGTAAAGCTCATGAACACCAGGGACAGCATCCCGGCCACCGTGGTAAGCGCCGAGGAAGAGACCGGCAGGAAGGACATTTCCAGCGCCGCAGCCATGGCCTCAGGGCGATCCAGGCCGCTTTCCAGCATCCGGTCGTAGGCGTTGATCAGCATGATGGAATAATCCATGGCCAGGGCCAGCTGCAATATGGCGGCCACCGCAAAAGTGATGAAGGAGATGCTCCCGAACATGTTATTGGTGCCCATGTTCAGTACGATGGACACCCCGATGCACATAAAGAACATCACCGGTTCCACAGGGGACCTGCTCATCAAAAGCAGCACCAAGAGCACGATCAGGCAGGATATGAGCATCACCAGCGGGATCTCGTCGCTCATGGATTTCCTGATGATGCGGCCGTCCCTCACTGCGCCGGAGATCATATGGGGAGTATCCTTCAGGAGCGCCTCGACGCCGTCATAGACCTTTTCCGCCGACGCGGCGTCGGATATGACGCCGATCAGCCGCCATTCTTCCCCATCCTTTTCCTTCAGGCCCGTCGCCGGGTCGTAGGACGCGCTGATGACGCCCTCCATGTTGGAGATCTTTTCCGCAAAGGAAAAAGCCTCCTCGTCCCCGCCCCCGACAAGCACCAGGGAAAGGGAGGCGGTGTTTTCGAATTCCGCCTCCATGATCTTCAGCCCCCGGGCCGTCATCGTGTCGGGGGCAAGGTAGGCGGTCAGGTCGTAGTTGATCCCGGTCCCTCCGATATTCAGCGCGGCGGGGACGCACAGAAGGAGCATCAGCGCCGACAGGAGATACCGGAAGCGGACAATGGCCGAAGCGATCTTTTTCATTCGCGTTCCTTTCTGGTTCGGATCAGTTTCTATTCTATGCCCGCGGGAGATCAAAATCAAGCTGTTGGCGGGATCATTTCCCATTTCCGGCGGGAAAAAAGCGTTTCCAGGCGCAGCCCTCCATAAGGTCCGCGCTGTGGAACCGGAACAGCCTTTTCCGCCGCGCCCCCCGTTTGTATTTCGCGCCGCCATATGGTATACTGTTTCCGTCAAACGGACAAACCGATCTTTGGAGGAACTATGGGACTTTTTGATCTGTTTAAAAAGAAAAACGAAACCGACGGCCGCACCCGGCCTGAGGAAGACCGCGAAGGGACGGACGCTTTGGCCCCGGACCCCGCATCGGAGGAAACGGCGGACACCGTGCCTGCCGCCCCCGCGGACGCGGGGGAAGCTGAGGAAGAAGATGGGATGACTTTCACACCGGGGAACGCCTTTGCCCCTTCCGACGAGGATATCCCGGCGGAGGATGAGGATACCCTCCGCCAGATCAGACTGCTGTGCGCCGACCGCGCGCCTCTTCTGCGCGGATTGAAGAACCACATTACCCTTCTGGACAGCCTTCGGGAAACCTATCCCGCGGTCAGCATGTTCGCCCCGGAAAACTCGCTGCGTGAAGACATGAGCCAGGAAGAAGCGAACAGGGCCTTCGCTGAAACGATCCAGGCGGCGGCCAAGGCCATGGGGGCAGTCAAGTATCATCCAGCCCTGAAGCATTTCAACGACGTGGAGACCGACGATCTGAAAAACGCCTGGATCCTTCTGGATTATTATGCCGCCGCCACCGCCAAAGCCGACCCGTCGCCTTTTATCCGGGGCCGTCGCATCCTGACCAGGACCCTGTGGGGCCGCCTGGAAAAGGAGGACATTCCCTTCCTTGAGCGGACGCGGGCCGTGGGCAAAACGCCTGACGGCGTCGAATATGTGATGCAGGCCCAGGAAGAGGACTGGAACTACCTGATCGAGCTGCACGACCGCGAGGGAAAGCTGCCCCAGGTGGGCAAACCCGCCGAAGGGCAGATCGCCCTCCTTTCCTTCGGGATCACAAAGGATGAGTTTGCCCTGAAGGACGAGGCGCTGGAGGACGGAAGCCGCCCCAGGGTGAACGAATTCATCTCTTCGCTCCTGGAAAAAATGCCCCAGGACCGGCTGATCGCCGCCGGGATCATCGACAGCGCCACCCGCCGCCTGACTCCCTCCCCCGTTAAGCCCAAATGCATCACCATGGATAACCGGAAGCTGGTCCGCTGGCGCTCCCCCATCGCCGCCGAACGCTACTCAAGCCTTGAAAAGTTCTGGGTGATCACATCCAGGGCCACCGGCGAACGCTTTCCTATGCTCGACGCCAATTTCTGCGCCTGGGTATGCTCCTCCGGGGAGCACGCGGCAGCCGCCGTCAAAAGCAACGCCTCCTTCGACCTGAAGGCCAGGGAGATGTCCGCCGCGGACTTCAGGACCTTCGTCGCGTCCCTCGCGCCGATGGGCGTCCTTTCCTTCCGGGTCAACATGGGCACCCGCGATCATCCCTGCGAGATCCTGTGCGACGATTACCTCAAAACCACCTCTTCCCCGCTGGGCTACGAAGGCGCCGCCCTGAACCGCCTGACCCTCCGGTTCCGGCAGAACGCCCGGGCAAAGGACGATCCCGCCGCCCAGGCCGCCGCCTCCACCTGCTGGAACATGATCGCCCACGTACTGCCCGGCACCCTTTTCCTGGTCCCATTCAACTATAAAGAGGACGTTTTTGTGAACGATCCCTCCCTGCATGTCACCGCGGCTTCCGCGAGGCTGCTGAAGATCAAGGCGCTGGAGCGCTCCCTTGGCCGCAGGCTGAAACCGAACGAGGTCGCCGAGCTCGGCCGGACCGCCACCGCCGCCATGAACATCTACGACCGGGACATGTTCTTCGGCGGCGGGGACTGCACCCTGGCGGACCCCGCCCAGGCCGCCCTGGGCCGGCCCATGATGTTCTCCACCGTCAAGGGCGGGGGGAACACCTTCCTTTGCGGATTCACCGATGTCGCAGCCCTGAAGGCCGTTTTCCCGATGCACAAGCGCATCGCCGTCCTTACCTGGCCCGAAATGAAGCATCACATCGGGAACGTCAACAGCGACGGGTCCGTTTCCTCCGGCATCGTCATCAATCCCCGCTATATCGAACTGGTGATCAATGACGGGCAAGTCGGGGAACTGGACAGGGCGGCAAAGGAGCCGGTCAAGATCTTCCTGCCGCAAAAGAAAAAGGAATAACAGCACAGAAGAAAAAACGCGGCGAAGGGAGATTGCCTTTCGCCGCCGTGTTTTATTGCTTTGTGACGGATCGTCAATGGATGATCCTTGCCTCGTCGGAAAACAGCACCGTTCCGTCGGCAAAGGTCAGGACGCACCGGTACATATATCCGAACCTTTTCTGGGACACCTCCACCGTCATCGCGGGGCCGTCGCAGCCCTGCATGGTGGCGTCCTTCCATACGCGTCCGTTGTGGAACTGCCAGCAGTAAGACGCCACGTTCTCCGCCTCGACGGTGAAGGTCACACTGCCGCCCACCCGGCCCTGCTGGTCCTCGGGCTGACGCAGGATAACCGCCGCGGGGATCACCCGCAGGTCTTCCCCCGCTGTTTCCCCGATGCTTTCACCGGGGAACCCCTGCGGACCTTGCGGCGCCGCGTCGGCATTCGCCGGCACAAAGACAGCCGGCAGCAGCGGCAGGTTTTTATACCTCATGCCGTCCTCTCCGGCCCTGTACAGGTAGTCCTCCAGCGCCTCGTCCTCCAGCGGGAGGGCCGCGGCGCCGTCGATCCACCCTTCCGCGGGCAGGAGGGGATACACAAAAACGATCCGCAGGACGCCTTCGCCGTCCTCTTCCTCGGCATAGACCGTCTGTCCGGGCGCAAGGATACCGAAAAGGGTCTCCATGGACGCGTCGGTATAGACCGCCGTTTCGTTTTCAAGGAGGTAAAGCCCGTACGCGGGGGCCATCGCCGCCGAAAAGGGGATAATAAGCATCAGCGACGCCAGAAGAGCGGCCGCAAGCCCTGTTATTTTCATTTTTATCTCTTCTTTCCGGGCGCCGGATCCCTCCGGGCCCGCGTTTTTTATCGGAAGCGCTTTTCCCTGGCCGCCCGTCTTATCTCTGAACGATGATCCGCACGGGTTCGGTGTATACCTTCGTCCTGTCCGTGCCCGTGATCACGCAGCGGTAGATCCTCTCCCTGCCGCCCTCGAAGACCACCAGCTTCATGGCCGGGGATGTGGCTTGTTCCATGCTGGAATCCACCCAGGCCCGGCCGTCAAAGTACTGCCACATATAGGACAGCGCGCCTGTCGCGCCTACGGCCAGGACCACTTCCTCCCCGCTGTAGCCGCTAACGTCGGTCGGCGGCACGACGATCTCCACGCAGGAGGACGGGGGTTTGGTGGGCGTGGGAGGCAACGTGACCGGCGCTGCCGTCACAACGGGCGTCACCGTAGGGATGGGCGATGGGGTCGCCCGAGGGGTCTCCTCCTCCGCCACCTCAAATTCCGGCGCCTCCTCCGGGACAGGCGTCGATACCGGCGCGGCCGGCGCCTCCGGGGCTTCAGTATTTCCCCAGGGGACCGCCGCTTCCGCCGCCGGGCTCCAGTCAGCCGCGGCAGCCGTTTCAGACACCGGTTCATCCTCCCGGGCAGGAATAAAGTTCACGTTCAACAGCCTGATCCCACCGGTATACAGCATGCCGTCCGCGGCTTCCCTGGCATAAGCCTCGGCCTCGGCGGGCAGAAGCGGCATCAGAGCGCCGCCGGAAACATACCCCGTACGCAGGATCCAGTTGTCGCCGAAAATGACGGTCACCACCGTACCGTATTCCATCTCTTCCGTGGCGTCGGCATAGACGATCGATGCGTCGCCGATCTCCCCCAGGAGGACGGTCAGCTCCCTGTCCCCATAGACCTTCAGCGATCCGAAAACCATCATATACCCTTCCGCCGCCGCGGCGGAAAGGATCAAAACCAATACAGTCATGAGAGCCGCGGCTCCCTTCAAAGCGCGCTTTATCATGGGCAGCGCTCCTCCAAACCAAAAAACGTTCGTACACAACAATAACAAATTTGATTTTCCATGTCAAGGTATGACCAGCGGAATCAGCATTTCCGGGTATGCTATAAAATAAATAAAAGTCCGTCTCCGAATTGATCCTGAGTGATTTTGTTTGACCGGATACTTCAACAAGATCCCGATCGGACCAAGCAGTTTCACTTCAGCTTGCTTCCCGGCCGATCAAGTTACTCTGGACCGGGATCTCCAAGCCATTTACATTCCTGTCAGATCGCGTTCCCCCGTTCTCTCATTCTTCCGGGGCGATGGGATATTTGACGGGATCGCCGCTTTCCTCCCACATCCGCCGCATATGCTCCAGCGCTTCCGTATCGGCGGGCAGGTGCCGGAAATAGGTTTCCCGGTCCGCCTCGGTGATCCTGCGGATCACCCTGCAGGGATTGCCGGCGGCGACGCACCAGGCGGGGATATCCTTCGTCACCACGCTGCCCGCACCGATCACCGTGTTGTCCCCGATACGCGCTCCCGGCAGGATCACGGAATTGCCGCCGATCCATACGTTGTTTCCGATGGTCACGCCGATGCCGTACTCATAGGCTGTATTCCTGGCCGCGGGATGCACGGGATGGCCCGCCGTGTAGATCGATACATTGGGGGCCATCTGGCAGTTGTCGCCGATGACGACGGGGGCCACGTCGATAATGGTGCAGTTGTAGTTGGCAAAAAAATTCTTTCCCACATGGATGTGGCTGCCGTAATCACAGTAGAAGGGCGGGTTCACAAAAGCCCCGTCGGATGCGCCGAACAGCTCTTTCACCACGGCGGCGATCCCATCCAGGTCAGCGCGGTCCATGAAATTCAGTTTCTGCAGGATCGCCCGGCATTTTTTCATTTCCCCGATCACCGCATCATCCGCGATATACAGGATCTGCCGGTCCCGGCGTTCGATGTTGTCCATCTGATCTTCACTCCTGTCCTCTTCTCTTTCAAAGCCTCCGGTCCGTCCGGCGGCGTCGCTTCCGCGTGGCTGTTCGATATCACAAGCCTACCATATCGCGTCATATTTATCAACTTGCCCAAAGAGGATCGTGCATGGAACGGCCGCCTGGGACGATGCGGCCCGGCTCAGTTTGCAGGCGGTCGCGGATCTGAAGGGCCCTTTTCACGCCCGGCGGCAGGAAAACGCGCCCGGGCATCGAACAGAACAGCAGGAACTCAAAATCCGGTTTCTCATTTTTTCCATCATACCGGGAAAAACCTGCTTTCCCGCCACGCCCGACTCTCAACCAGGAGGATCCGCATGAAGCTGGTCACTTTTCTGCATTCCGGGAAGGAACGCACCGGCGTCCTTTCAGGCAAAACCATCCGTCCCTTTCAGGGCGACCCGTCCCTTCTGTCGGTGATCAGATCCGGTGCCCTTCCTCCCTTTGCCGGAGGATCCCTGTCCCTGGAAGATGTTCGCCTGCTCGCCCCCATCCCCCGGCCGGAAGGGGACATCATCTGCCTGGGCATGAACTTCCGGGATCACACGGTCGAAGCCGCCCGGTTCGACCCCGTTATGAAAAGGGAGAACAAGGCCGTCTATTTTTCCAAGCGGACCGTGGAAGCGACACCGCCGGGCGGGAAGATCCCTTCCCACCGGGACCTGACCCAAATGCTGGACTACGAGGCCGAGATCGCCTTCGTCCTCGGACGGGACGCCGCCAACGTGTCCCCGGACGAGGCGCGGGAGTGCGTCTTCGGCTATACCATCCTGAACGACGTCAGCGCCAGGGACCTGCAGACCGCGCACAAGCAGTTCTACTTCGGCAAAAGCCTGGACGGCTTTACGCCGATGGGGCCCTGCATCGTCACCGCAGACGAGTTTTCGTATCCGCCCGATATTCCCATCCGCTGTTATGTCAACGGGGAAAAACGGCAGGACGGCAGCACGCGCCATTGGGTCTTTTCCATCGCAGACGTCCTGTGCGAGCTCAGTCGGGGCATGACGCTGAAAAGCGGCACCGTCATCTCCATGGGGACACCCGCCGGCGTGGGGATGGGATCCTCACCGCCAAAGTACCTGAAACCCGGGGATACGGTCCGCTGCGAAGCGGACGGGATCGGTGTTCTGGAAAACACGGTGGAATGACATCGCGGACGCGAAAAAAGAATACGAAAAAAGCGCCGCGCCCGCCAAACGGGCGCGGCGCGGTGTTTGTCCGTTATTACTGAGCTTCCCTGGCGATCTCCCAGGCGCATTCGAGCTGCGGGTCGTCCATATCGCCCAGTTCGAAATAGGTGCCGACCAGATCCTCAGGCATTTCCACGGTGACGTCCGGGCTGATGCCGATCTTATGCACGGCCGTGCCGTCGTTCAGGTAATACTGAGCCACGGTGAACTGGAAACCGTCCTTTTCGGTGTTGTCCACCGGCAGGACGTACTGGATGATGCCCTTGCCGTAACTGGTGGTACCGACCAGGGTGGCCCTTCCAAGGTTCTGCAGGCCGCCGGCGAGGATCTCGCTGGAGGAAGCGGAATTTTCGTTGATCAGGATCACCAGCGGGATATCGGTCTTGCCTGCCTTGGTCCAGTTTTCGTCCCGGCTTCCGTCACGGTATTCCGCATAGACCAGCAGCTCCTTGTCCAGGAACAGGTCCGCCACCTCCACCGCGTGGCTCACCCAGCCGCCCGGGTTATCCCTCAGGTCCAGAACGATGCTCCTGGCGCCCTGGGATGTCAGGTCGTCCATGGCGGCCTTGACCTCGGCATCGCTCTCCCCGGCAAACTGGTACAGGACGATGTAGCCCACATTGTCCTTCAGCATGGTATATTCCACGCGGTTGACATGGATCTCCGCCCGGTACATGGTGAAAACGATATTTTCACCCTTCCGGATGACTTCCAGTTCCACCAGGGAATCGCTTTCCCCGCGCATACGTTTGACGGCGGCGTCCAGGGTGGTGGCGTCCACCTCGATATCGTCTACGCGGATCAGCTGGTCACCCTTATGGACCCCGGCGCCTTCGGCCGGCGTGCCCTTGAATACCTGGGTCACGGTGACGATATTGGTCTCGTAATTGCCCAGCAGCTGCAGGCCGACCCCGCCGTATACGCCGGTATCGTCCTCCCACATGTCGGCCCACGCCTCTTCATTATAATAGAAGGTGTACGGGTCCTCCAGGCTGGA
Organism: Clostridia bacterium; assembly: GCA_017523615.1. Classification (GTDB taxonomy): domain Bacteria; phylum Bacillota; class Clostridia; order Christensenellales; family Aristaeellaceae; genus RUG756. The sequence continues at coordinate 13,265 of JAFWWK010000229.1, read as the reverse complement.
AAGCATGCCCTGCATGGCGTATTCCAGCATCTTGTCATTGTCCACATCCTGGTAGTAATACGTCTCGATGTATTCCTTGACGGTGGCCAGCTTTTCAAACTGCTTCAGGCGCTCGTATTCCTCGGCGGTGATGGTCACCTCGCCGGTCTTTCCCCTGTTGAAGAAATCCAGAAGGCCGCTGGCATGTCCGCCGATGACGGCGCCGGTCGCCAGCGCTGCCGCGCAGGTCAGTGTCACAGCGATCTTGGCATTGCGTTTCATTTTTGTCCTCCGTCCGTTAATGGGTCTTTTTGCCGTTGGTCACGCATTTGCGCATATCATAAAGCAGCTTAAAAGTGACCGCGTCGTCAAAACGCCTCAGGTCCAGCCCCACCAGCCGCTGCACTTTGTCCAGCCTGTAGACCAGGGTGTTGCGGTGGATGTAAAGCTGCCGGGCCGTATCCGACAGGTTCAGGTCCTTTTTAAAGAACATGTCGATGGTGTTCAGCATTTCCTCGCTGAACAGCCGGCTGGTGGAACGGTTGAAAAGAAGGCCGTGATAATGGGCCGCCAGCTCGGGGCTCAGCTCGGATAAAAACCTTTCCAGATGCATGCTGCGGTAAACGTGGATATGGCTGTTCGGTGCGTACTGGCTGCCGATCTCGATCGCGCGCCGGGCCTGCCTGTAGGAGGAATGCATCTCCTCTAGGGAATCCACGATATCCCCGATGCCCACCGTCAGATCCATGGCCGTCTCGCCCATCAGCGTTTCTTCCAGCGCCTCGGCGAACTCCTTCACGTCCTCCAGCCCGTCCATTCCCGCGGTGTCCTTGACCAGGGCCACCGTATGGCGGTCCATCGCCACCAGCACGTCGCCCTGCCCTTTGGGGGTCACCTCTTCCATGATGTCCAGTCCGCTGGACGACTGGACCTGCACAAGGTGGATCAGCAGCACGCACCTGGCGGTGCGGACGGGGATCTGGTATTCGTCGGCCACCGCGTTCAGTTCCGTGGCTGTCAGGTGGTTTTCAAGCAGCCGCTGCCAGGCGCTGTTCAGGTCGCTGGAGACGGACTCCGCGCGGATGATCGCGCCGATCATGGTATCCGCCAGGAGGAACGCGTCCCTGATGGCCCGGCTGTCCTGCTCGGGCGTCATCAGCACCGCGTCCGGGGAGGACAGGCATTTCTGGTACAGACGGCCTTCATGGTTCACGGGCTTGCCGGGGGACGGCAGGTCCGGAAGGGAAAAGCGGATGTCCTCCGCCGGGATCAGGCTGTTGCCGGCCGCGTCCAGAAGCATGACCGATGAGTTCAATCCCGAAAAGACCTGCTCCAGCTGCGCAAGGATCCGGTTGTTCAGCATTTTCTCTTCCTCCCAGCTCAGGTTTTCCTGCCTTTACCTACATGGGATATCGCCTTTTAAGGCTTGCTTTCAGGATAAACAAGTATATCACAAAAGGGGTTTTCGGTCAAATGCGCGGACCGCTCACTCCTCCACGCGGATCATGGTCTCCAGGCGGCAGATGTCGCCGTCAAAATGGGCGATGGCCCGGCGGATCGCCTGTTCCGGCGCGGGATGGGTGATAAAGATCAGCTGCACGCGCCCGTCTTCGGAGGCGTTCTTCTGCATCATCGAAGCGATGGAAACGTCCTCCTGGGCAAAGAATCCGGCCACCCTGGTCAGGACGCCTTTTTCGTCCCTGGCGGAAAGGCGGATATAGGCGCTGGTCTGCCAGTTGTCGGTAAATTCGAAGCTTTCACAATCCTCGGGGGTGTTTTTAAAGGACGGGTATCGGGGCTTCAGGGAAAGCGCCGCGGAAACGATATCCCCGCAGATGGCGCTGGAAGTGGGCTTTTCGCCGGCGCCACGGCCCTGCAGCATCATATCCCTGCAGTAATCCCCGTGGATGAAGATAGCGTTCAGGGAGCCGTCCACCATGGCCAGGGGGTGATCGCTGGGCAGAAACGTCGGGTGCACGCGGCACTCCACCACGTTCCCGTCCTTCTTGGCGATGGCAAGGAGCTTCAGGGTGTAGCCCATCTCCCGGCCGAAGGCGATGTCGGTGGCGCTGACGTCGGTGATGCCCTCCCGGTAGATCCTCTGGTAGGTGACCCTCCCGTGGAAGGCCAGGGATGCCAGGATGGACAGCTTATAGCCGGCGTCCATGCCTTCGACGTCGGCCTCGGGATTGGGCTCCGCCAGGCCAAGACGCTGGGCCTCGGAAAGCACCTCGGCATAATCCTTGCCTTCCTTGGTCATCCTGGTCAGGATATAGTTGGTGGTGCCGTTGATGATGCCCATCACCCGGTTGATCCGGTCGGCCTCCAGGTTGGTGGTAAGCACGCGGATCACCGGGATCACGCCGCCCACGCTGGCCTCGTACCACAAGCCGGCGCCGCTCTTTTCAGCCGCCGCCTGCAATTGGGCCCAGTTGAGCGCCAGGGCCACCTTGTTGGCGGTGATCACGGTCTTGCCGTTTTCCAGAGCCCGCGTCATGAACCGGGCCGCCGGCTGTTCGCCGCCCATGAATTCGCAGACGATGCCGATATCCTTATCGTCGGTCACGTCCGCGGCATTTTCCGTCAGGACCTCCTCCGGCACCTCAAGCCCCTTGGACGCGTTCAGCGCCAGGGCTTCGGCCACGTCCTTCACCAGGACCCGTTTTACATGGATGCTGAGGCCGTCCCGGTTTTCGATCTCCCGGTGCATGTCACAAAGCATCCGCCATACGCCGCCGCCGATGTTTCCGCATCCGAGAAAACCGATCTCGATCTTTTTCATTCAGGTTTCACCTTTCTATCCGCCGCCCCGAAGGCGGCCGGTTGATATCGTTCCCGGCTGCTTCAGCGGCCGAGCATCAGGAAAAAAACGGTCATGCCGACGATCACGGCCGCGGTCAGCGCGATGGCCGCCCATGAACCGAAGGACAGGCCCCTTTTTTCCTTCATGCGCATCAGTCCTTCCTGTTGCGTTCCCAAATGAGGCGCATTCCCTTGAGCGTCAGGAGGCCGTCGATGTCTGTGATGGTCTCGCTCCGGGATGCGATCAGGCGGGCCATGCCGCCGGTGGCCACCACCCGGCAGTTGGGCGCGTCCATCTCCCTGCGGAACTGCCGGACCAGGTAATCCACCTGCCCCACGTAGCCAAAGATGATACCGCTCTGCAGGTTGGTGACCGTGGTGCGGCCGATGGCCTTTTCCGGCATGGTCAGTTCAAAATGCGGGAGCTTGGCCGTACCCGATACCAGGGCCTCGCTGGCGAGCTTGACGCCCGGAAGGATGCTGCCGCCCAGGAAAGCGGCCTTCGCGTCCATGGCCCCCAGGGCGGTCGCCGTGCCGAAATCGATAAAGACACAGGGGCCGCCGTAGAGGTAATAGGCGGCGACAGCGTTGCATATCCGGTCGCTTCCCAATTCCCTGGGGTTTTCGTATTTCAGGTCGATGCCGGTGCGTATGCCGGGCTGCACCAGGACCGGGTCCCGGCGGAAATAGTCCCTGCACATATGCTCCACGGTGAAGTTGACCGTGGGGACCACCGAGGAGATCAGGATGCCGTCCACATCCCCGGTGGTCAGCCCCGCGTGGCCCAAAAGGTTTATGAAGAACACGCCCATCTCGTCGCTGGTGTAGTTCCTGCGGGTGCTCAGGCGCCAGTACTGCTTCAGTTCCTCGCCGTCAAACAGTCCGGCCTTGATGTTGGTGTTGCCGATATCCAAGGTCAGAAGCATAGGGAATTCTCCTTATGGCGTTAATTACGGTCAGATGAGGCGCGCTTTGCGCAGCGCGGCGCCGACGGCGCCGGTCACGGCCGTCGCCACGATCATCTCCACCAGGCCGTTTACTCCCACGGCGGCGACGATGTAAGCGAAAAAGCCCCTGCCGGCCATGCTGTTTTGCATATAATCGGAGCTGCCGAACAAAAGGACCAGGCTGCCCATGAAAAACAGGGTATTGAAAAAAGCCGACGAAAAGCCCGTCACGGCGCTGCTGACGTAAACATTGGTCTTTTTGCTCAGCAGCCGGTAGATCAGCGCGGCGATCAGGCCCATCAGCAGCCTGGAGCCGAAGCGCTGGACAAATGTCAACACCGGGCTGATCTGCACCAGCGCCGCGCCCATACCGCTGTACCCCAGCAGGCCGAAGCACTGCAGAAAACTGATCAGGCCGAAAATGCCGCCCATCACCATGCCGCCCACGGGCCCCATGGCAATGCCCGCCACCGCGACGGGGATCATGTTGAAAGTGATGGAAAGCCCGGCCGGCATCGGGATATTGACCACGGCCAGGACGATCTCAATGGCGGTCAGAACAGCGTACAGCGTCAGCTTGTAGGTAAGCGAACCCTTTGAACCGAATCGTTTCATTTTTGCCTCCGTTCGGGCTCCCTGAGGATGCCCGACGCGCGTTGAGCGGATTAGTCAGGTGTCGGGCCCCGGAGGGTGCCCGCTTTTTCCAGCCCGGAAGGGAGCGCCCGGAAACAGCGATCCATGCATGATGTCCGGGACCCGGTCAGGGCAGGAAAACCTGCCGCGCAATATTATACCAAAGTGCGTTCCATATGTCAAAAGGGCCCCTCCCGCCGACATGCGCATATTTTGGCGAATTTGCTTTTCAACTTTGTTTTTTTGCGGTATACTGTATCAAATGGTATAAACTCGAAACGAAACCATCACCTTCGGAGGTCTCAATGGCCCAGGATACCGAACGCAGAGCGCCGGACAGCGAAAAGCGCCTGATCCTTCTTTATATCCTCAACGCCGCGGACCGCATCAGCGACATGCAGCTTCTGCAGCTGCTGTCCGACAACGGCCTGATGAACTATTTCGATATGATGATGACCCTCTCCGACCTTTGCGCCCAGGGGCAGTGCACCCGCACCGAAGCCCTGGGAAGCAACATGTATACGATCACCCCCGCCGGGAAGGAAGCGGTGGAAATGTTCCGCAGGGACATTCCCGCCAGCACCCGCTCCCGCCTTGACGAAAACATGCCCGCCTGGCTTTCGGAGGTGCGTTTTTCCCAGGCATACCCCGTTTCCTGGCGCCAGACGGGACGGGGGGAATACGCCCTCAGCATGGGCATCTGCGAAAAGGACATGGATATGCTGCGGATCACCCTCTCCCTGCCGAATGAGGAAATGGCAAAGCGCCTGGCCTCCCATTGGCGGGAAAAAGCCGGGGACATCTACCGCCTCCTTTTCGAGGCTTTAGGGAAAGGATAAGCATGGAATACGCCATTATCGTCTGCGGCGGCAGCGGCACGCGCATGGGCTCGCTCCCCGTCAGCAAGACCCTTCTTCCCGTAGGCGGGGTCCCCTCCGCCGTGCGCTGTGCCCTGGCCTTCCGCCGCGCGGGCTGCCGCCTGATCCTGGTGACGCCGCCAGGGGGCGAAAAGCCCTTTGAGGAAGCGCTGAAAAAATACGGCGTCGAGGCGCTGCTGGTCCCCGGCGGCAGGGAAAGGAGCGAAAGCGTCAAAAACGGCCTTGCCCGGGTGGAGGACGAGGACGCCCTCGTCCTGGTGCACGACGGAGCCCGGCCGCTGGTGACCCCCGACCTGATAAGCCGGTGCGTATCCTGCGCCCGGGAGCATTCCGGCGCGGTGCCCGCCCTGAAGGTGGCGGACACCCTCAAGAAAGCCGGCGCCGACGGCCGCGTGACTGCGACGGTGGACCGCACGGACATGTACCGGGTGCAGACGCCCCAGTGTTTTTATGCCCGGGACCTGAGGAAGGCCTTCGCCCGGGGGGGCGAAGGCTGCACCGACGAAGCCTCCCTGATGGAGAACGCCGGCTTTCCCGTAACGCTCTGTCCCGGCGACAGCGCGAACATCAAACTGACGACTCCGGAGGATCTGGCCATGGCAGAACGTCTTCTGCGCCGCGTGACCCGCACCGGCTTCGGCCTGGACGCACACCGTCTGACAGAAGGCCGCCGTCTTATCCTGTGCGGGGTGGAAATACCTTATGAAAAAGGCCTGCTTGGCCACAGCGATGCCGACGCGGCCCTGCACGCCCTGACCGACGCCCTGCTGGGGGCCGCGGCCCTGGGCGACATCGGGCAGATGTTCCCGGACACCGACGAACAATACGCGGGCATTTCTTCCCTGCTGCTTCTCGGCAGGGCCGCGGAAAGGGTCCGCGCGGCGGGTTTTGAGATCGTCAATTGCGACGTGACCATCGTATGCCAGAGGCCCAAGCTGGCCCCCTTCATCCCGGAAATGCGCGCCCGGATCGCCGCGTGCCTTGAGATCGAAGTCTCCCGGGTCTCCGTCAAGGCCACCACCACGGAGCACATGGGCTACGAAGGCCGGGGAGAGGGCATCAGCGCCCACGCCGCGGCCACCCTTGAAGAATGCCTGTTATGAGAGGCGCGCCTGCGGACATGGGGGCTCCTTCCGCTGTTTGCCCGCCGGATGAAATGCAGAAAAAGTGACCTGTGAGGAGGATGAGCGAAATGATCCTGAACAACGGTATTTGGGTCGGCACCGGCGATGAAGGGGCCGTGACCCTTCTCCCGCAGAACGCCAACCGCCACGGCCTGATCTCCGGCGCCACCGGCACCGGCAAGACCGTCACGCTGCAGGTCCTGGCGGAAAGCTTCTCCGCCCTGGGCGTCCCGGTGTTCCTGGCCGACGTCAAGGGCGATCTCGGCGGCATCAGCCAGGGCGCCTCCGTCGGGAGCAAGATCCAGTCCCGGCTGGATACCTGCGGCGCCGCGGGGCGGTACGCGCCGACGGCGTTCCCCACGGTATTCTGGGACGTGTACGGCCAAACGGGCCACCCCGTCCGCGCGACGGTCACCGAAATGGGCCCGCTGCTCCTCTCCCGGCTCCTGGGCCTCAACGAGACCCAGAGCGGGGTATTGTACCTCATCTTCCGCATCGCCGACCGGGAGGGGCTCCTTCTGATCGACCTGAAGGACCTGAAGGCCGTTTTGAATTATGTCGGGGAAAACGCCTCCCGCTACACCGTGGAATACGGCAACATCACCAAGGCTTCCGTCGGCGTCCTTCAAAGGGCCGTGGCCGTTCTGGAGGACCAGGGAGGAGACCTTTTCTTCGGCGAACCGGCCCTGGATATCGGCGACTTCTTCTGCAGGGACTCCCTGGACCGGGGCGTCATCAACGTGCTTCAGGCCCAGAAGCTGTACCTGAACCCGGTGATGTATTCCACCTTCCTCCTGTGGCTCCTTTCCGTGCTTTACGAGACCCTGCCCGAGGTGGGGGACGCGGACAGGCCCAGGCTGGTCTTTTTCTTTGACGAGGCGCACCTTCTGTTCCGGGACTGCTCCAAAGCCCTGACCGACAAACTGGAGCAGACCGTCAAGCTGATCCGCTCCAAGGGCGTGGGCGTCTATTTTGTCACCCAATCCCCTTCGGACGTGCCGTCCTCCGTCCTGGCCCAGCTCAACAACCGGGTGCAGCACGCCCTGCGCGCCTATACCCCAGCCGAGATGAAAACGGTGAAGGCCGCTGCCGACACCTTCCGGAAAAATCCCCGGTTCGATACCCAGGAAGTCCTCGGGCGGCTGGGCACGGGCGAAGCGCTGGTCAGCTTCCTTGACGCTTCCGGCGCGCCTTCCCCGGTGCAGCGTGTCACGGTGCTGCCCCCCGAAAGCCGTATCGGCACCATCACTGACGAGGAACGGCTGGAGTGCATGGGCAGCGACGCCATCGGGCTGAAATACGACGCGGTATTCGACCGTGAAAGCGCTTACGAGATCCTGGCCGAAGGAATGCGGGAGGCGGAATACGGCACGCTGCAGCCCCTGCCCGGCGCCGGAGCGGCGGCGGCCCCCGTTCCCGTACCCACGGTGTTCAAGGTATACGATCCCGTGACCGGCGCCTATGTGGAAAGGGAGATGCTCCCCGCCCCCGCGCCCGAATACGCCGCCCCGGCGACGTACACCGCTCCGCCATCTTACGTTCCCCCTTCCCTGCCCCGGAGCGCTCCACCCGCGCACCGGCCGGTGCAGCCCCGCTCGACGGTTCGCGTTTCGACGCCCCGCGCGCGTTCCTCCGGCAGCGCCATCGATTCCTTCGCCCGCTCGGCGCTCAATTCCGCCGGGCGCACCCTGGGAAGCACCCTCACCCGGGGCCTGCTGGACACCCTGGGCCTCGGGCGGAAAAAGCGCCGCTGAAGGCGGCCTCCCCGATACGCCTCCGCCCGGCGAAGCTCTTTAGCATGACAGAAGCGGCTCCCTATTATACGACCCGAACATATTTCATTACAGGAGGACTTGAAGCATGAAGCGCAGAATCGGCATCCTTACCGCCGGCGGCGACTGCCCCGGACTGAACGCGGCCATCCGCGGCGTGGCCAAAGCGGCGTATGAAATGTTCGACGAGACCGAGATCGTCGGCTTCCACGACGGCTACCGCGGGCTTATAGACGGCGATATGAGCGAAATGAAGCGCAGCCAGTTTTCCGGCATCCTGACCCTGGGCGGCACCATCCTGGGGACCAGCCGCACGCCTTTCAGGAACATGCGCGTCATCGAAGACGACAACGTGGACAAGGTCAAGTCCATGAAGGAGACCTATGAAAAGCTGAAGCTGGACTGCCTGGTCACCCTGGGCGGCAACGGCACCCACAAGACCGCCAACCTGCTCAGCGAAGAGGGCCTCAACGTCATCGGCCTTCCCAAGACCATCGACAACGACATCTACGGCACCGATTTCGCCTTCGGCTTCCATACCGCCGTGGATATCGCCACCGACGTCATCGACCGCATCCACACCACCGCTGCCAGCCACGGCCGGTGCATGGTGATCGAGATCATGGGCAACAAGGCCGGCTGGCTGACGCTGTACTCCGGCCTGGCCGGCGGAGCCGACGTACTGGTCCTCCCCGAGATCCCCTACGATATCGAAAAGATCGCCGAAGCCGTTGAAAAGCGCGCGCGGTCCAAAAAGGCTTTTTCCATCATCGCCGTGGCCGAAGGGGCCATGGACCGGAAGGAAGCCAAAATGAAACGCAAGGAACGGGAAACCTATCGCCTTGAGACCGGTTTTACCAACATCTCCACCCGGATGGCCAAGGAACTGTCGGCCCTGGTGGGCGTGGAAGCCCGGGCCGTCATCCCCGGCCATATGCAGAGGGGCGGTTCTCCCAGCGCCTACGACCGCGTGCTCTCCACTCAATTCGGCGTACACGCGGCCACGCTGATCCGGGACAAGACCTACGGCTATACCGTGGCCCTCCAGGGCAACCAGGTGGTCCACAACAAGCTCAGCGACGTCGCCGGCATCCCCAAGCTGGTCTCCCCGGACGACCAGATGGTGGACCTGGCCCGGCACATGGGCATCACCTTCGGCGACTGATCCCCTCCTCAGACAGATGATACCCTCTCCGCGCGGGCATTGGGCACAGCCCCGTGCCCGCGCCTTTCCCGCCCCGCAATAAAAACGAAAGGCAGGTCCTCCCCTTGCAGTCCGGCTTATTCCCCCCCACTCGGAAAGATATCGACAGCTGGCTGATGATCATCGTCGGGTGCGTCCTCGGCGGTTCGGCCTATCCCCTGTTCCTGACCCCGTCCTCCATCGCCCCCGGCGGCCTGACCGGCGTCGCCACCATCTTCAACCACCTTTTCGGTTTTCCGGTGGGCACGGCTTCCCTGATCATGAACCTGCCGCTGTTCATCCTTTCCTGGAAGACCATGGGCCGGCGGTTCTTTTTCCTGTCCCTGGCAGCTACGCTCCTTTTTTCCCTCAGCATCGACCTGCTCCCCCTGCCCCGCATTTCCGATGACCTGCTGCTCAACGCGGTCTTCGGGGGCGTGCTCCTGGGCCTGGGGCTGGGGCTCATCCTGCGCGGCGGCGCCACCACCGGCGGCACCGACATGATCGCCCGCATGATCCACCGGAGGTTTTCCTTCATCTCGGTCGGAACGCTGCTGTTCCTCATCGACTGCGCGGTGGTCCTGGCCGCGGCCTTCACCATGAACGCCAACCTGGCCCTGTACAGCATGATCTGCATCTATGTGTCCGACAAGGCCCTGGATCTGGTGATGACAGGCATGGATTCCTCCAAGGCCTGCTTTATTATCACCTCGCAGCCCGAATGGATCAAAACACAGATCCTGACCGCCATGGAGCGGGGCGTGACCGGCTGGAAGGTGATCGGCGAGTATTCCGGATCGGAAAAGCGGCTTCTTCTGTGCGTGGTCTCCAGCCGGGAGACCGTCACCCTGAAGCGCATCGTCAAATCCGGGGATCCCTCCGCCTTCGTCTTCACCTGCGACACCCACGAAGCTTTGGGCGAAGGATTCAATGAACTTTAAAACAAAGATATAAAGTGCGGGGCGCGTGGATCATACTTACACGCGCCCCGCATTTTTTTGGTTTTTTATTCCCCGGTCCGGAATGACAGGTCCTCCGCCCTGAGTACCGTCACGCCTTCCTCGCCCTCCGGTTCTTCAAAGGCGGCAAGCACTTTTTCTTCAGCCCGTCGTCCACCTCGTATGCTCCGGAAAACCCCCGGGCGATGTCCCGGCTGCGGCAGCGAATACGCCGCATCCATTCCTCCTCGCTGATCTTAAGGTAGCGGATCTCCATATCGACCCCCCGGTCCTTAAAGAAACGCCTGGCCCTGTCCCGCTCTTTCCGGGACCACATGCCCAGGTCCGCCACCGTATCGATCCCGTCCCGGGCCAGGGCCGCCGCTTTTTCGTACAGGTAATCCCTGACACGGGCAAAATACATATCGTGCTTATCCCCCGCGTCCGGTCCGAAAAGGGCCAGCATGATCTCGTCAGCGGACAGGAAAGCCGCGGGCATGCCGGCGCACAGCTGCCTTGCGTAAGTCGTTTTCCCCGCGCAGACAAGCCCGCAGGTCAGGATCACTTTTGCCATCGCTTTCCTCCTGAAAAAAGAGCCGCCCTGTAAAAGGACGGCCCCTCATATCACATGTTTTCGGCGGCTGCTTCCGTATTTTCAACGGCAGTCTCCGTGATCTCGGCAGCGGCTTCCATGGTCTGGGAACCCTCTTCCTTCGTCACATCCGCTTCCGCCGCATCGACGGCATTCTCCACAGCGGGAGATCCTGCCCTGGCTTTGGCGGGCTTGGCGGCCTTTTCCCCTTTTTCCGCTTTCTTGGGGGTGATCACCACATGGCGGTTGGGCTCTTCTCCCTCGGAATGGGTGGTCACAAATTCGTTGTTCTGCAGGGCGCTGTGAAGAATGCGGCGCTCATAGGGGTTCATGGGCTCCATGCTCACCTTGCGGCCTGTCTTCTGCACGCGGTTGGCCATCCGGTTGGCCAGGCGGACCAGGGCTTCTTCCCTCTTGGCACGGTAATGCTCGGTATCAAGGGTGACGCGCGTATATTCGTTCTGCCCCTTGTTCACCTTCAGGCTGGTCAGGTACTGCAGGGCGTCCAGGGTCTCTCCGCGGCGCCCGATCAGGATGCCCAGGGTGTCCCCTTCCATATTGACGCGGATATTGCCTTCTTCATCTGTGGATACCTCCACGCTGACGTCCACGCCCATCAGGCGGGTCAGCTCCTGGAGGAAGACCTGTGCCTGGCCGGCCTTGGTGGCAGGGTCAAGCTGTTCAACGGGCGCCCGGGGAGCCTTGGGCTCCTGTGCCTTGGGGGCCTTCTTCTTCCCCTCGCCCTGATTCTTTTTGCGCTGTTCGCCCTTCTTTTCTCCGTCCTGGGCGTTTTTCCGGCCTTCGGGCTTCTTTGCGCCCTCAGCGGACTTTTTCCTGCCCTCGGGCTTCTTTTCGGCGGTTTTTTCATCCGCAGCGGGCAGCGGCGCCGCCGTTTCCGCGGGCTTTTCTGCTTTTTCCGCGGCTTTTTCCGCGATTTCCTTGGGTTTGTCGGCAGGTTTTACGGGGGCGGGCTCTTTCTTCTCCCTGGGCGTATCCTGTTTGGGCGCCTTCTGGGAGGAAGTGAACATATCGTGTACCAGATCCTTGACGTCGGTGGATTCCTCGTTCAGGGTGATCCGGACCTTGGCCGGGCGGCTCCCGAACAGGCCGAACAGGCCCTTGCTTCCCTCCTGGAGGGTCTCGATGCGTACGTCAGAAAAGGAAACGTTCATTTCTCGAAGGCCTTTTTCAATGGCCTCTTCCGTTGTTTTTCCCGTAAATTCACGGCTGTTGCTCATATTTATTTAACCGACCCTTCCGACGACACCCTCTTGTTTTTGTCCCAATTGGGATCCTGGGCGTCCTTCTTTTCCAGATATTTGTTCATCGCGACGGTCATGATACCCATGACAATGTTGCTCGTGACCCAGTAAATGGCAAAACCTGCATTGGAGATCAGGCAGAAGTACACGCTCATCAGCGGGAAGATGATCATCATGATCTTCCCGGTGTTAGGCGCCTGCTGCTGGTCGGAGGAGGCAGGCACGGCGGGCGCCCCGTTCTGGGAGGGATTGAGTTTGTTCATCAGGATCTGGGTGCCGGCCGCCAGGGCGGGCAGGATCAGCAGGCCGTTCCACTGCTGATAAACGCTGAAAGAGATGAAGAGCGCCCGCACGTCGGTCCACCCTGGAACGGTCGCCATACAGGAATCGTAGGCCGCCGTTTGCCGCAGCGCGCTGATGATCGCCTGGATGGTATCCTTGCTGGCGAAATCCAGCGCCCCGCCGCTCCCGTTGACCAGGGAAGTGATGGCGTTCTGCGCTTCCGGCGCCAGGCCCTCGAACACAGTCCTCCACACGTTCAGGTCGATGATCTGGAGGTTCTGGGCAGAGGGGACGACGGACTGGAACATGGAATCCGGCTGCCATACGTTCTTGATCCACAGCCAGGAATCCATGGCGGGCACCACGTCGGGATGGATCAGGTACTGGAACACCTGATTGACCGTCTGGGTGTTGGTCATCTCCCTCATGGCGCCGAACATGATGATCAGGATGGGCCACTGGATCAGCATCGGGACGCACCCGGACAAGGGGGTGACCCCTTCCTTTTTGTACAGTTCGCCCAGCTTTCTGTTGAGTTTTTCCTTGTCGTTGCCGTACTTGCGCTGCAGCTCCGCCTGCTTGACGGAAAGCGCGCTCATTTTCCTCATGCCCTTGCGGCTTTTGTAATCCAGGGGCATCAGCACCAGACGGATCAGCACCGTGAACACCACGATGGTCCATCCGTAGTTATTTACAACGGAATGAATCGCGTTGAGGATCGATACGAAGAATGCGTTCAAGGATTTTCGTCCCTCCTAATATGGCCTTCGGGGGATTCTTCAGGTACAGGATCGTAACCCCCCTTGCTCAGTGGGGTGCAGCGCGCCAGACGCCTGGCGGCGAGCCATGACCCGCGCAGCGCGCCGTAGCGCT
>JAFWWK010000228.1 GCA_017523615.1 Clostridia bacterium | reverse complement strand
CAGGGCAGCATTTCCATCCACGCGCAGAACATCATGCCGGTGATCAAGCGCTGGCTGTATTCCGACAAGGATATTTTTATCAGGGAAATGGTATCCAACGGCTGCGACGCCATCACCAAATACCGTATGGCGACCGGCGCCGGCGAGGAAGGCCTTAAAGTGACCGTCACTGTCGACAAGGAAGCGGGCGAGCTCCGCTTCACCGACAACGGCATCGGCATGACGGCTGAGGAAGTGGAAAAATACATCCACCAGGTGGCCTTCTCGGGAGCCGAGGACTTTTTGAAGAACTATACCGGCGACGACAAGGGCGGGATCATCGGGCATTTCGGCCTGGGCTTCTACAGCGCGTTCATGACGGCGGACAAGGTGACCATCGACACCCTGTCTTATCAGGAAGGCGCAAAGCCCGTGGTGTGGCAGAGCGAGGACGGCATGACCTTCCGGATGACCGAGGGCGGAAGATCCGAGCGCGGCACCACCGTGATCCTGCACATCATGGAGGACGAAAAGGAATTCCTGGACGCCTGGAAGGTGCGCCAGATCCTTGAAAAATACTGCGGCTACATGAACGTGCCGATCTATTTGGAGGACCTTTCCTCCGAAAAGGAAAAGGCGGAGGAAAAGGAAAAGCACGAAGCCGAGGAAAAAGAGGACGAGGGCAGGGAGCCGGAGGTGAAGGACGTCACCCCGCCGGAGCCCAAGCCGATCAACGACACCCATCCCCTGTGGCTGAAGAAGCCCTCCGAATGCAAGGACGAGGAATACAAGGACGTTTACCGCAAGCTGTTCCATACCTTCGAGGAGCCGCTGTTCTGGATCCACCTGAACGTGGACTATCCTTTCAACCTGAAGGGCATCCTGTACTTCCCGCGCCTGCGCAGGGACATGGGGGGCCAGGAAGGCCAGATCAAATTGTTCAACCGTCAGGTGTTTGTGGCCGACAACATCAAGGAGGTCATCCCCGAGTGGCTGATGCTCCTCAAGGGCGTCATCGACTGCCCCGACCTGCCCCTGAACGTGTCCCGTTCCTTCCTGCAGAACGACGGGACCGTCCGCAAGCTCAGCGCCCACATCACCAAAAAGGTGGCGGACAAGCTCAATTCCCTCTTCAAGGAAAACCGGGAGCAGTATGAAGGCTACTGGGACGACATCTCGCCCTTCGTCAAGTACGGCTGCATGAAGGACCTGAAGTTCCATGAGATGATCAAGGACATCCTGCTCTTCAAGACCACCGACGGCAAATACCTGACCCTTGAGGAATACCGCAGCCGCAACGGCGGCAAGGTGGACAAGAAGATCTGCTACACCACGGAAATGAACCGCCAGGCCGCCGCCGTGAAACTGTACACCGACCGGGAGATCGACGTGGCTGTGATGGATACGCTGATCGACCTGAACTTCATGTCCTTTATGGAGTATTCCGGCGGCATGGACGGGTGGACTTTCGTGCGGGTGGACGCGGCCATCGACGGCCTGACCGACGAGAACGCCGCCGACAGCGGCCTGAACGCCGAGAATATGCAGAAGATGTTCCGCGCCGCCCTGAAGGACGAGAAGCTGGAGGTCAAGCTGGAAGCCCTAAAGGACGCCGATCTCCCGCTGATGCTCCTTGAGGACGAGCAGATGCGCCGCTACAAGGAAATGAGCGCCATCTACGGGCAGGATTTCTCGATCCCCGCCAAGTATACCCTGGTGCTGAACCAAGCGTGTGAAACGGTGAAGAACCTGGCCGGGATGCCCGAGGGCGACCTAAGGGACAAGATCTGCCTGCAGCTCTACGACCTGGCGAGGCTTTCTTCCCGTCCGCTGGAGAGCGACGATCTGAGGAACTTCCTGCGCCGCAGCAGCGAACTGGCGTCGCTCCTGACCGCTCGGGAAACCGGAGAATAAAAAACATAAAAAACGGAAAACAGCATAAAACGCAAAAAAGAAACGCAAAGAAACGCAAAGAAATGCAAAGAAACGCGCCCCTGGGAGGGATCCGGTCCTCCCGGGGGCGCGTTCCGTCCCACGGATCACGGGACGGAGAATTCCTGCAGCACCTTTCCTCCGCGGGTGACGGTGCCCTTGCCGTCTTCGTATACCAGCAGCGTCATGCCCGCGTTTTCGGCCTCCACGGCCATGGAGGGCAGGCTTTCCGGGTCCGGCAGGGCGTCGGAAAGGTCGGTGTATTCGACGATCCGCGCCTTGTCCCGGCCTACATAGCCGCGGGTGACCAGCCAGTTGGGTTCGCTTACGTCCCCGCCCTCGTCGTTGAACAGCGTGGCATTTTCGGTAACGTCATAAAAATACAGGACGTCCCCGCGCACCGTGAAGGCGAAGCGTTCCGATCCGCTTTCCTCCCCGTTGAGGTCCAGGGAGAAAACCGCCGTGCCCAGGGAATAGTCCTCGCTGAGCCGCCAGACGGCGCCGCGCACGTATTCCCCGCCGCCTTCCCGGGAAAAATCGCCCATCAGGTCGGTGACCATGGCCCCGTCGCCGCTTTCGTCTTCTTCGCCGCCCGCGTCCGCTTCCGCTGCGGCGTCCAGCACCGCCTGGTCCATGCCGGTGGCGGTATAGGCGGCGACGGAGGAGACGCGGACGTCGTACCTGACAAGGCCGCCTTCCGCCGTGCCCGCAACTCCCGTCAAGTCCAGGGCGCCCTGGGACAGGACGTCCCGGGGCACCGTCCACATATAGGAGGCGGTGCAGCGCCCGTTCAGGGCGGCGTAGACGGGACTGTCAAGGAGCCAGGCGGCCTTCATGCCCGAGTAGGCGGCCCGGTTTTCGGATGTTGACGCGGGGGCCGCCGTCGGGCCTCCTCCGTCCTTCGGGGCGGAGGAACAGCCGGACAGGGCGAGGGATAAGCACAGGATCAGAAGGATCGACCCGATGGAGCGGGGAAAGTTTTTTTTCATTACGAAGCATTCCTCCATGTCAAAGAGCGGTGCCTTTTCCAAAGGGCATTATAATATAGGCCGGCGGCAAACGCAAGGCGGAGGGAAGGCAAAAGAAGGCGCGTACCGGGTTGAAAAGCCGGGCGGGGAATGCTAAAATGCCTTTGAAAACTGCCCAGGGAGGGTATCAATGAGCCTATTTGACCATATGAACGACGACGGCGGCAGGGATCTTACGCCCCTGGCCGACAGGATGCGCCCGGAGACCCTGGACGAATTCTTCGGCCAGGAGCATATCGTCGGGAAGGGACGGCTGCTCCGCCGGGCCATCGAAGCGGACAGGATGACCAGCTGCATCTTTTACGGGCCGCCGGGGTGCGGCAAGACCACCCTGGCATCCATCATCGCTCACACCACCTCGGCGGCATTTGTCAGGCTGAACGCCGTGACGACCGGCGTCGCCGAGGTGCGCGAGGAGATCCGCCGGGCCCGGGACAGGAGGAAGATGTACGCCCAGGCCACCTATCTTCTCCTGGACGAGTGCCACCGCTGGTCCAAAGCCCAGAGCGATTCCATCCTGCCCGCCATGGAGGACGGCAGCATCCGCCTGATCGGTTCCACCACCGAAAACCCGATGGTTTCCATGACGCCCGCCATCGTGTCCCGCTGCCGTGTGTTCGCCTTCCGTCCGCTTACGGAAAAGGAGGTCCTGGACATCCTGCGCCGGGCCCTGGCCGACAGGAAAAAGGGCCTTGCGGACATGAATGTGGACGCCGACGAGGAAGCGCTTTGCCACATTGCCGCCATGGCCGGGGGCGACGTCAGGAGCGCCCTGAACGCCCTGGAGCTGGCGGCGCTGACCACCCCGGTCAAGAACGGGCGCATCCGCGTGGACCTGGCCGCCGCAGAGGAGAGCATCCAGAAGCCTCAACTGCGCTGCGGGGAGACCGAATATTACGACATGCTTTCCGCTTTCTGCAAGTCCATGCGGGGCGGGGACAGCGACGCGGCCCTTTTGTGGTTTTCCAGGCTCCTGTACGCCGGGGCGGATCCGCGCCTGATCGTAAGAAGGATCATCGTCCATGCCAGCGAGGACGTGGGCCTGGCCAATCCCGCCGCCATGCTCCAGGCCGCGGCCGCGGCCGCAGCCCTTGAAACGGTGGGGATGCCCGAGGCCCGGGTCGCCCTGGCCCAGGCGGTCATCGCCGTGGCGGAGAGCCCCAAATCCAACAGCGTATCAGCGGCCATGGAGGCTGCGAGGAAGGACGCCGAGGCCGGGCGGTGGGGGGAGGTGCCTCCCCATCTGCGGGATTCCCATTATGCCGGGAACGAACGCCTGGGGGTCACCACGGGCAGGGATTATCTGTACCCCCACGATTTTCCGGGACACTTCGTCCCCCAGCAGTACATGCCCGACGATATGGTCGGCACCGTGTATTACCGTCCGGGAGAATTCGGGCCGGAAGCGAAATACGCTCTAAGGCGGGAGGAGGCCGGGAATAACGGAGGAGATTTGCCGACCGGACGGCGTTGACAGGCAAAACAACGCAATATATAATAAGTTGAGAAAAACAAAAGGGTCTCCGGCCGCGTAAAGGGCCGAACGAAAAGGGGGAAAAAAGAAAATGCGGGTACTATTGACGGGCGGCGCCGGTTTCATCGGTTCCCATACTGCCCTGAAGCTGCTGGAAGCGGGACATGAGGCGATCTCCCTGGACAATTTGTCCAATTCTTCGGCGGAAAGCCTGAAGCGGGTGTCGCAGATCACCGGGAGACCCGCGCCGCTGTGCGTGGGGGACTGCACTGTGGAGGCGGACGTGGAAAGGGTGTTCCGCGAGTATGCGCCCATCGACGCCGTCATCCATTTTGCCGGGCTCAAGGCCGTGGGCGAATCGGTGTCCAAGCCGCTGGATTATTACCAGAACAACCTGGATTCCACCTTTACCCTCCTTCGGGTGATGCAGAAGTACGATTGCCGCACGGTGGTGTTCTCCTCGTCGGCTACGGTCTACGGCACCAACCAGGAAATGCCGCTGAGGGAGGATTTCCCGACGGGCTGCACCAACCCCTACGGCTGGACCAAGTGGATGAACGAAAGGGTCCTGACCGACTGCGCGAAGGCGATGGGGCTGAACGTGGTGCTCCTGAGGTATTTCAACCCCATCGGCGCCCATGAGAGCGGCATGATCGGCGAGGATCCTTCGGGGATCCCCAATAACCTGATGCCCTTCATCTGTCAGGTGGCCTCGGGCAAGCTGGAGCGCCTGAACGTCTTCGGCAACGATTATCCGACTCCCGACGGCACCGGCGTGAGGGATTACATCCATGTGTGCGACCTGGCCGAGGGCCACCTGGCCGCGCTGGAATACGCCGCGGACCATCCCGGCACCGAGATCGTCAACCTGGGCACCGGCATTGGCTACAGCGTTCTGGACATCGTGCATACCTTTGAAAAGGCCAACGGACTGACGCTTCCCTATACCATCGCGCCCCGCCGCCCCGGCGACATCGCCGTCTGCTACGCGGACCCGTCCAAGGCCGAAAAGCTGCTCGGCTGGCACGCCCGCAGGAGCCTGGAGGATATGTGCCGGGATTCCTGGAACTGGCAGAAAAACAACCCGGACGGATACGGGAAATAAACCGGCGGACGCGCCGGATATGCGGAGCGACGGGGCAAAACCCCTCTGCTCCGTTTTTTTGCGGAGGAACTATGTTTGGATTCATGGACCAGCACTGCCACCTGGAGGACGCGAAATTCGACGCTGACAGGGCGGAGACGGTGCGCAGGATGCTGGAGGCGGGAGTCGTCGGCTGCGTGGACTGCGGCAGCGATATCGAAAGCTCCCGGAGGGCGCTGAAGCTGGCGCGGGAATATCCGGGGATCGTCCACGCCGCCTGCGGGATCCATCCCCACGAAAGCGAAAAGGCGGACGACGGCACCATGCAGGAGCTGTGCGGCCTGCTGAAGGATCCCGCGGCCGTCGCCCTGGGGGAGATCGGCCTGGATTATTACTATGACAGCGCCTGGCGTGATAAGCAGAAAAAGGTCCTGATAGACCAGATGGCCCTGGCTGTGGAGATGGACAAGCCCGCCGTGTTCCATATCCGGGACGCCCACGGCGACATGATCGATATCTTCAGGAAGACGGCAAAGCGTCCCCGGGGAGTGATCCACTGCTTCTCCGGAAGCGCCGAGACCGCCATGGAATATGTCCGGATGGGCTTCTATATTTCCTTCGCGGGGCCGCTGACCTTCAAAAAGGCCCCCAACCTGGAGAGGGCCTGCGTCCTGGTGCCCGAGGACAGGCTGCTGGTGGAGACCGACAGCCCCTACATGGCCCCGGTGCCCTTCCGGGGGCAGAGGAACGAACCGGCCTACGCCGTGAAGGTGCTGGAGAAAATGGCCCTGCTGCGGGGCCGCACCGTGGAGGAGATGGCCGAGATCACGCTGAACAACACCCGGGAGGTGTATGGATTAAAATGAGGAAGATGATCCTTTTTACCCTTGCCCTGCTCTGTGCTGCGCGCTGCGCGGGAGCCGCAGCCGAGCCCGCCCTGTACCGTGCAACGGGGGAGGGCGGGGGCGTATGCTACGTTTTCGGCACCATCCACGTGGGGACGGAAAAGGACGGGGAGGCCCTGGAAAAGGTCTTTGCGGCCATGGACGGATGCGGCGAATTGCTGACCGAGGTGGATATGTCCCGCCTGAATGGGATCGACATCGCCTTCCTGGCCCAGGCGTCCCGCCTGCTGCTGCCCCCCTGGGACAGCATGAGCGCCCATCTGGGCGCGGAGACCGTCCGCGCCGTCGCGGAGGCGACCGGGTTCCCCAAGGCGGCCCTGGACCGCTATGCCCCCGCCTGGGCGATGTCGTATCTGGAGGTGGTGTCCGCCTCGGAGGCGGGCCTTGAGTCCGATTGGGGCACGGACCGGCTGCTGTACGCCCACGCGAAGGAAATGGGGATCGGGAACAAGGGCATGGAGGAGGTCTCCGTCCAGATGGACGCGGCGCTGTCCTTCACAGACGCCTATGTCCTGGAAGCGGTCCGTGCCTGGCTGGACGATTGTGCGGCGATGCGGCGGGAGATCGAAGGGCTGCATACCCTGTGGCTGAACGGGGACGAGGAGGCCCTGGGGGCTTATGTCCATGCCATCGCCGAGGACGACGGCGACGGCGCCGGGGAGATGTATGAGATCATGTACGTCCAAAGGAACCGTGCCTTTGCCCGGCGGTGCGCCGAGGAGATCTTATCCGGCCGCAGAGTGATTGCTGCCGTCGGCTGCGCCCACCTTTACGGCGACGACGGCATCCTCCGCCTGCTGGAGGGCATGGGCTTTTCGGTGGAAAGGGTCGAGTGATCTCGGGAAGGGGCGAAAAAGAACGTGGGGAAAAAGGACAGCTTTTCCAGCCTGCGCCAGATCGATCATCACGGGGACGACGCGGTGCGCATCTATGAAAATACCGAGGCCGATGACTATCCGGCCCACTGGCACCGTTCCTATGAACTGATCATGCCGGTCAGGAACAGTTATACCGTCGTCGTAGGCAGCGGGACCTGCGTCCTGATGCCCGGGGAGGTGCTGATCATCCCTTCGGGGATGGTGCACGAGATCCTGGCGCCCGACGACGGCATGCGCTACCTGTTCCTGGTGGACCACCGCGTCCTGTACAACATGGAGGGCTTCAGCCCGGTGGAGCAGGCGTTTTATCCGTATGTGCATATGAAGAACGACGGGGAGGAGGGGATCCGGTCCCAGGTGATCGGCCTTCTGTGGCAGGCTGTGCGCGAGGACGCGGAGGGCAGGCTCCTGAGCGCCTCCATGGTGGTCAACTGCATCCGGCGGATCTTTATCCTGCTTTCACGCACGCTTCTTGACCTCAGGGAGAGCGGGAATCCGGGCATCGGCCGCCGGGATTCCGACGCCCTGATCGCGGCCACGGATTACATCACCCTCCACTGCACGGAAAAGCTGACGCTTGAGAGCGTGGCCGATTACGCCGGGTACAGCAAGTACCATTTTGCCCGCATCTTCAAGGATTACACCGGCGTCAGTTTTTATACATATTATATGCGCCAGCGGATCCAGGTGTGCAGGGACCTCTTGGGGGACAAGTCCCTTTCGGTGACCGAGGTGGCCCTCAGGACGGGCTTTGGGTCCATCGCCACCTTCAACCGGGTCTTCAGACAGGTGGAAAACGTTTCGCCCACGGAGTACCGCCGTATGCGTCAGAGCCACCGTCAGGAAACGCAGGAAGTGATAAATCGCAATATCTGAGCAGTATTCGGCTTTTTCTGATAAGACGCCGAAGTGTTTATCCTGTAAAATATCATTAGTTTTTAATGATACTTTTTTTGCAAATTCGCTCAAAAGCACAAGGGGGAAGCCCGGAAAACGGGCATTTCACAGACAGGGGGGAACCGAATTGACCCAGAAATCAATTACTCAAACCGGAACGCCTCCGGTCAAGCTGCGGAAGATGTCTTTCGAAACCTACATGCGCAGGTACGGGACACTGTACATCCTGCTGCTTCTGCCGGTGGCTTTTTTCCTGATCTTCCGCTACTATCCCATGCAGTGGATCGCCCTGGCCTTCAAGAAGAACAACATCATCCAGCCGCTGTGGAGCGTGCCGTGGGTGGGGTTCGAATGGTTTGAGAAAGCCTTCAAGACCAAGGCCTTCATCACCGCCCTGAGGAACACCCTGGTCCTGAACCTGATGGACCTGGTGTGCGGCTTCCCGGCCCCGATCATCCTGGCGCTCCTTTTGAACGAACTGACCTTCAAGCGCTTCAAGAAGCTGACCCAGACCATCCTCTACCTGCCGCACTTCCTCAGCTGGATCATCATCTCGGGCCTGGCCACCCGCCTGCTGGCGGACAACGACGGCCTTCTGAACCTGGTGTACAAGCAGATGAAGGGGAGTCCCAGCGCATATATCCCCTTCCTGAGCAACCCCCAGTACTGGCGGTGGACCTACATCGTACTGGGCATCTGGAAGGAAGCCGGCTGGGGCACCATCATCTACCTGGCCGCCCTGACCAACATCAGCCCCGAATTGTACGAAGCCGCCGCGGTGGACGGCGCCGGCCGTTTCAGCCGCATGTGGCATGTGACCCTTCCCGGGCTGCGTCCCACCATCATTACCCTGCTGATCATGCGCATGGGCTACATCCTGGGCAGCGAATTCGACCGTCCTTTGGCCATGTCCAATAAGCTGGTTACGGACGTGTCGCAATTGATCTCCATCTTTGTTTACGAACAGGGCATCCAAGGCCTCAAGTATTCGCTGACGACGGCCGTGGGCCTTTTCCAGAGCGTCGTCGCCGTCATCTTCATCCTTGGGACCAATGCGCTGGCCAAGCGGATCGGCGAGCGCGGCATAATGTAAGGGGGTGCCGACATGTCTGTTATCAAGGAAGCCTCCAGAAGCAAGGAGATCAAGGAATCCGGCGGCATGATCCGTTCCGGCGCCACCCGGGTGGGGGACTGGATCATCGCTCTCGTCTGTTTCATCGTCATGTTCGTCTGCCTGCTGCCCATGCTGAACGTGCTGGCACGGTCCCTGTCCTCCGCGGAAAGCCTGATGCGCAACGAGGTTTTCCTGTGGCCCAAGGGGTGGAACCTGGTCGCCTACCAGACGATCCTCGGCAACGCGAAATACATCCATTCCCTGTGGTTCACCGCCATCCTCACCGTGGGATGCACGCTGCTGAGCCTGTTCATGACCATCTGCTGCGCCTATCCCCTGACCTATGACCAGCTCAAGGGCGGCAAGGTCATGAATATGCTGATCCTCTTCACCATGTATTTCAGCGCCGGCACCATTCCCCATTACCTTCTGATGAAGAACCTGAACATGCTGGACACCGTCTGGTGCATGGTGATCCCCTCCTGCATCAGCGTTTACAACATGATCGTCATGCGCTCCTTCTTCTACGGCATCCCCGAGAGCCTGAGGGAAGCGGCGGAGATCGACGGCGCCGGCCCCATCCGGACCCTGTTCAAGGTATACCTGCCCCTGAGCCTGCCGGTCATCGCCACCCTGGCCCTGTTCTACGCGGTGGGCCGCTGGAACGGCTTCTCCGACGCGCTGCTGTACGTCAAGAAGGAAGAACTGTTCCCCATTCAGCTGTACCTGTACTATGT
>JAFWWK010000227.1 GCA_017523615.1 Clostridia bacterium | reverse complement strand
GAGCGCTATAAGATGGTGACCAAGGAGAGCAAGGGCCTGCTGAAGGGCGAATACGGCCGCCTGCTCGCTCCTGTGAATGAGGAAGTACGTAAAAAGTGCATCGGAAACGAAAAAGTCATCACCCATCGCCCCGCGGACGATATCGAACCCGAGCTGGAAAAGTACCGCGCCGAAGCGGCCAAGTGGATCCAGCAGGACGAGGACGTGCTGTCCTACGCGCTGTTCCCCCAGGTGGCCGGCAAGTACTTTGAGTGGCGCCAGGCCCAGCAGATGAAAGCGGACCCCACCACCTTCAACAAGGCTAACGGCACCATGCCGGTGTGAGCCGAATTGGACCGATTCCTCCACAGACGAGGGATATGATCCCCTCCGGGAAGAACGGAAAATGTTCCTGCCGGGGAAAGAGAATAACAAAAAGACGCCGGTCATCCGTATAGGGTGGCCGGTATTTTTAACGATCATTCTTCGCCTTCCAGCAGGTGTTTGAGCACAAGAGCGCGGTCCCGTATGAACATTTCGGTGACGATGAAGCTGTCGGTATCCTCATAATCGACCGTGCGGATCGATCCGTTGTCGAAGGACAGGATCTCCGCCCCCGGGATGGCCAGGAGGATGGGGGAGTGTGTGACGATAATGAACTGGGCGTGTTCCTTTGCGCAGCGGATGATCTCCAGCATCAGAGTCAGCTGCCGCCTGGGGGACAGGGCTGCTTCTGGTTCGTCCAGGATATACAGTCCGCCGCCTCTGAAATTGTCCTGGGCGATGGCAAGAAAGCTTTCCCCGTGGGACCTTGAATGGTAGCAGTGGGGCGTACCGCCCATGCTGGCGTATTCCTCTTCGGCGGTGGCCACGTTGTAAAAACTCTCCGCCCGGAGGAAATAACCCCAGCGGATCCCATTCGTCCCGCGGATCAGGCGCAGGGCATCGTGTAATTCCGAATGGGAATCCCGGGTGGAGAAACGGTAGTTTTTCGTTCCGCCCTCGGGATTGAAACCGGCGGCCACCGCGATGGCTTCGAGAAGGGTGGATTTTCCGCTGCCGTTTTCACCGACGAAAAAAGTAACGGGAACGTGAAGATCCAGGGACTCCCAGCCTCTGAGGGCTTCTATTTCCCTTAAGTAGCTGTCGCGGCTGATCCTGTTCCAGTTGATGCTGAGGCCGCGTATATGCAGAAACGGATCCGGCACGGCGTTCACCTCCCTGCCTGTTCCAAAGGGTCTCGGGTCCGATCCTCCCGCGGAGGATGCCCTGATAGAAGGAGCGTTTTGATTTTAACACAAGAAGGACCGCGGATTCAACAAATACCATCCTCATGAAATGCCGGACCGAGGATCGAAAAAAATTTAAAAAACTCTTGACTGACTGGGCGTATTAGTGTATTATATCCATAGTGCACTAATTCATTTAGGAGGTCACGCCATGAAATTTGATCCCAACCGCCCGATCTGGCTGCAGGTGATGGCGGATATCCGGAATGATATCGTGACCGGGGACAAGCCCCCGGGATCCAAGCTTCCCGGGGGAAGGGATCTGGCGCTGATCTACGGCATCAATCCCAACACGGCGGCCCGGGTTTACCAGGAACTGGAGAAGGAAGGCCTTTGTGAGACCCGGCGGGGCCTGGGCACCTTTGTCACTGAGGACGCGGCGAGGATCGCTGACCTGCGGGCGGAAATGGCCGGTGAAGCAGTCAGAGAATTCCTGGGAAGGATGCTGCGGCTGGGCATCTCACCCGAAGAGGCCGCTGAAATGATTCGAAACGAGGAGGAAAATGATCATGCTTGAAAGCAGGTCTGTAACCAAAAAATTCGGCTCCAAACCGGCGGTGGAACAGCTGTCTCTGACCCTGGAACCCGGTCACGTATATGCGATGCTGGGACCCAACGGCTCCGGCAAGACCACATGGATGAAGATGGCGGCCGGACTGATCAAGCCAACGGAGGGCGAGATGCTGTTTAAGGGCAGCCCTGTGGGCATCGAAAGCCGGAAGCGTATCGCTTATATGTCCACCGAACCGTATTTTTACTCCTGGATGACGGTGAAAGATGTGGGCAGGTACTACCAGGATTTCTTTGAGGATTTCTCCTACGACAGCTTCATGGGACTCATCAAGCGGATGGAACTGACGGAGGATCTGAAGATCCGCGCCCTTTCTTCGGGCATGATGGCCAAACTGAAGATCGCGGTCACCCTGGCCCGTGACGCCGAGATCTACATGTTGGATGAGCCCTTCAACGGGATCGACCTGCTGGCCCGAGACGAGATCAGGGAAAGCATTCTGGAGCATGCGGCCGAAAACAAGGTGCTGCTCCTGTCCAGCCACCTGGTGGAGGAGATGGAGGCCATCGCCGACCGCGCGGTCTTTATCAAAAACGGTCGGAAAGCCGATGAATGCGATGTTGAAGAGATGCGGAACGAGAAGGGCGTTTCCATGGCGGACCGCTACCGCGAGATCTACGGACATGAGGGGGTGCAGGCATGATAAACCTGATGAAGTATGAGCTCAGGAAAACACTGGCCATCAAGCTGATGATCCTGGGGGCTACGGCCCTGGCGGAGATCGTTTTCCTGATCGGTTTATGGGCGGACAAAAACCGCATGATGGGGATCGGCGTCGGGCTTCTTGCGATGCTGGCCTTCGGTGGGGTCATGATCATCGGTGTCGCCAGCGTGGTGATCCTCCACCGGGATATGAACACCAAACAGAGCTATATGCTGTTCATGACTCCCAACAGCAGCTACAGTATCCTTGGGGCCAAGGTACTTGAGAACGGGATCTCCATCCTTCTAACGGGGGCTTTCTACTTCGCTCTGGCAGCGCTGGATATCACCCTGCTATTTGCCCATGAGGGACGGCTTGCCGATCTCTGGAACTGGTTAAAGGATTTCCTTCAGTCGTTCGACGAAAGGATCACCATGGATACATCCACCCTGCTGGCCCTGACTTTCAATCTGCTGGTCACCTGGATCTGTACCGTATGCGCGGCCTATCTGGGGGATGTGATCTCTACCGCCCTGCTTAACGGCAAACGATTCAACGGCCTGGTATCCTTCCTGGCGTTTATTGCCCTGATGTGGCTGGTGGGCTTTGTTCAGGGGAAGGCGACCGTGGGTATCTCCGGTATACAGACGGTCTTCCTGGCGGACGGCGGGATCGCGCTGGGTTTTGCCGCGGTCATGTACTTCCTGACCGCGCAGATCATGGAAAGGAAACTGAGCGTATAATCGCGGGGAGGGTCCTGCGCGGCCATATTTCCGCTTCTGCATACGAAAAGGCAGGGGAAGGGAAGGCGGCCGCGCGGGATCGTTCCACGCTTGAGAGGATGAGGAATATGGACCTGGAACTGCTGCCATACAGCCTGAGCGTATGCAAGCTGCGCAAACTGACGGATCACGTTCCGTCCGGGGGGTTATTCTTCCTTGCGAATACCGGGGATGAGATCTCCCTGGTATGTCCCGAGGCGGATGTGCCGGAAGGCGCATATGTACGTGAGGTCGGCTGGCGGGCTTTTCGCGTTGCGGGAACGCTGGAATTTTCCCTGGTGGGCATACTTTCAAGCCTTTCGACAACGCTTGCGGAAAAGGGGATAGGCCTGTTTGCTGTTTCAACTTATGATACGGATTATATCCTGGTGAAGGAACGAGACCTGGGGATGGCCATGAAGGCGCTGACCGACGCGGGTCACCGCTTCAAATAAAACGCGGCGGGATCGGAGAATGACGAAGAATAACTGATCCGGCCCGCCGGTTTTTTTTCAAAAACCGCCTTGACATTCATCTGAAATAAGAGTAAAATATTCTTCGTCAGCGAAAGCCGCAAGGCGGATGCTGCGTGCGCCATTAGCTCAGTTGGTAGAGCACCTGACTCTTAATCAGGGTGTCCCGGGTTCGAGTCCCTGATGGCGCACCAATTTTACAAGCGCCATTAGCTCAGTTGGTAGAGCACCTGACTCTTAATCAGGGTGTCCCGGGTTCGAGTCCCTGATGGCGCACCAGAAAGAAGATCCCATCGCAAAGGCGGCGGGATTTTCATTTTTTAGCGCAGACTTTGGTTTGCATGCCGTCTGTGTGACGGGATGCATATCGATCGACGCTATAAGGCGGCTCCGGGCCGCCCGGCCCAAACAGCCACGGAGGAAAGCCTGGAAGTATGAAGAGTAAAAAGGATCTGTTATCTGTCCGTTCCCTGTGCGTCAGCGCCACCATCACTGCGCTGTACGCTGTACTGACGGTGGCATTGGCACCGATCTCCTATGGGGCTATCCAGTGCCGCGTGTCCGAGGCCCTGACCATCCTGCCGGTGCTGCTGCCGGAGGCCATCCCAGGCCTTGCCGTGGGCTGCCTGATCGCCAATCTCTTCGGATCGGCGACGGTATGGGACGTGGTATTCGGTACCCTGGCAACTTTGATCGCGGCTCTGGGCACCCGTTTTTTCAGGTCTGTGACTGTCACCAAGCTGGAGATCCCGTGGCTTTCCGCTCTATGCCCGGTGATCGCCAACGGGGTCATTGTCGGCCTGGTGCTCCATTTCACCCTGAACCTGCCGCTGGCCATTACCATGCTGGAGGTTGCCGTCGGCGAGGTGGCAGCCCTCGTGATCGGCGTCGTTCTTCTTATCCCCCTGCGCAGGCTCGACCTTAAGAAGATAATCTGATACACATCTCAAATTGGTTTAGCCAATTTGAGATACCGCGTGCTGCCCGCGCTCCATGCAGCGAAACGCGCTGCATGACGTCCCATACGATCTCATACGCGCCTTCGACGCTGTTAAAACAGCATTGGCTGTTTTAAAATGAGATCTGTATGACAGGAACAATCCCGTGTTTTATTACCGGCGGTGACCGGCAGAGGAAAAAAACAGAGTGTTCAAAGCCCGCTGCGGAATGCGGCGGCTGAACACTCTGTTTTTCTGTCCGGGGTTTTTATTTTGTATCCCCGTGGGCGTGCATCTGCTCATTGAGCAGGTTGATATCGCCGCAGCCCATGGTGATCACCAAATCGCCGGGCTGCCAGTGGGAGCGGAGGTATTGCTCACAGTCGTCGAAGGAGGGGGTCAGATAAGCGTCGACACCGTTTTTTCGCATCCCGTCCACCAGCATGGCGGAATTGATGGTGCCGGGATCTTTTTCCCGGGCGGCGCAGATATCCGTAACCAAGGTATGGTCCGCTTCCTCGGTGCAGGTAAGGTATGCGTCAAAAAGGGTGATGACCCGGGAGTAGGTGTGGGGCTGCACAACGGCCCAGACGGCGTGCGGGTGCTGCATGACAGCGTTGTGGACCGCTGTGCGCATTTCCGCCGGGTTGTGACCGTAATCGTGATACAGGCTGACGCCGTCGATGACCCCGGTCTTTTCAAAACGGCGGTGGGCACCGGCAAAGGCTGTCAGGGAGGCGCAGGCGCCGCTCGCGTCGGCGCCGCACAGGTAGGCTGAAGCAAAGGCGGCCAGTGCATCCAGGCGGTTTTTGTCGCCGACCACCTTCAGGTCCACGTGCCCAAGGATCCTCCCTTGGAAGGAGATGTCGAAGGATGCGTTTCCGTGTTCGCCCTGATTTACGTTTACGGTGCGGAAGTCGCAGCCCTTGCCGTCGCCAAAGAACATGGCGCGGCATCCGAGGTTTTTGAAAAGCCTCCGGACACGCGGGTCATCACCCCAGCCCAGGGCCGTGCCGGTCGAGGGGACCAGGGAAAGAAAATCCCCAAACGCTTTTTCGATGTGCTCGATGTCACCATAGTAATCCAGATGGTCTTCGTCGATATTGAGGACCACGGCGAGGGTGGGGTGCATCTCCAGAAAGCTGGAATGGTATTCGCAGGCCTCAGCGACAAAGATCTCCCTGCCGCCGTCCCTGGAACCGCCGCCGATGGCGTCCAGCCGTCCGCCGATGGACACGGTGGGGTCCAGCCCGCAGTCAAGAAGGATTTGGGCGATCATGGCGGAGGTGGTGGTCTTGCCATGGGCGCCGGAAACGCACACCGCGTGTTTATGGAAGCGCATCAGCTGGCCCAGAAGTACGGAACGCTCCATTTCGGGAATGCCCAGGCGGGCGGCTTCCTGCCTTTCCGGATTGTCGGGCAGGATGGCGGCGGAGAAAATGACGAGTGCCGCGCCGCGGACATTTTCGGGCCGATGCCCGATCTCGATATGGATGCCTTCTTTTTCCAGACGTTCCACAGCGTGGGAATGGGTGTTGTCGGAGCCGGTGAGGGTATAGCCTTCGTGAAGGAGCATCTCGGCCAGGCCCGACATGCTGCTGCCCCCGATGCCGATCATGTGGACACGAACGCCCTTGAAATCAAGAATATCGATCATATATGCGCCTTTCGTTATTGGTTTTCACAGTGTGGGAAAGCCTCTGTTCCGTCGTGCCGGCAAGCCGGGACGCAAAAGAACATCGGCTGCGGGACGTCCGGGGAAAAATCAGAGCCGTTCCCGGAGAAAATCATATATCAGCAGGGCTGCGGAGACCGACGCGTTGAGAGATTCGGCGCGGCCGGGCATCGGGATGCGGACCCGCATGTCCGCCATGGCGGAAAGCTCCTTTTCCAGTCCCTGACCTTCGTTCCCGATCATGACGCACAGATCGCCGCGGACCGAAGGACGGGACGGCAGCTCCGTCCCATCCAGGACGCCGGCTGCCAGGCAGAAGCCTTTTGACCGCAGGGCCGTGAGGGCGCCGGACAGAGAATCAGTTCTTTCAACGCGCACCCTGAAGATCCCTCCCATGGTGGCCCTAACGCACTTTGGGGAAAAGGGATCGGCCGTTTTTGCGTCGATCAGCAGGGTATCAAGCCCCGCGGCGTCCATGGTGCGGATGATGGTGCCGACGTTACCGGGATCCTGGACCGCGTTGAGGGCCACCCACATCCCGGGGTGGATCGGGGGAGGCCAGCTTTTCGGGAACGAGCAGAAGCCCATGACGCCCTGAGGGGTCACGGTGTCCGAAAGGGAGGCGAGAACATGAGGCGGCACCAGATAGACATGACCGCAGTTATCGGTCAGAGAACGGTACCTGTCCGCTTTGTCAGAAGCGACGACAAGCTCCTTTAGACACCCGGCACTCAGCGCTTCAAGGACCATATGCTCCCCGTCAACGGGAAACAGTCCCTGCTTTTGACGCAGGGACCGGTCCTTCAGCATGTCCTTCCATGCTTTGACTTTTGGGTTTTTGAGGCTTGTGATCTCAAAGATCATTTTTTATTTGCTCAGTTCCATGAGCGTGTGGGGCAGGGTCGCGGCCGCTTCGGTGAGGATGCTGCCGTCCACGCCGCTGAAGCGGAGATGGGGGACGATGTAGCAAAGCGCAGCCCAGTCAAGGGCAGCGGCAATACCGCCTTTCATGAACGGCGCGGCAGACAGGATAAAGGTGCGCATGGCGGCGGCTGTCTTCCCGGGCAGCGGCGCGCCGGCGCTTTGCAGGACCAAACGGATGCTGCGGATCAGCGCAGCGGAATTGCTGTCAAGGTCGCCCTCGGTGACAAGCAGCGTGTCTGCGAGGACCCGGGCGGATACAGCGGGGCAGGAAACGGCGGCACAGGGGATCACTTCGGGGTTTTGACGGGTCCACCATACGGGGAAGGGATCCGCCCGGTACTGGTCGATCATGCGGTCGGTGAAGCGGGAAAGATAAACGTCGTCCGAGGAGAAACAGGTCATGTGGACGGCGCCTTCGACGGGTACGGGATCCGGGCAGGTATCCGTGATGACCACCGGCCCGTCGCCGCCGGGTATGACCCTCACGGGCCTGGGCTTGCCAATGTCGTTGTGGGTACGCAGGTGCGCGGCGCCAAGGGCGGCTGCGGCGCATTCCGCGGCGGAAAGCGCGTCTGCGGGGCTCTCCGAAGCAATTCCCATATGCCCGGTGGGGGCGTTCTGCGCGAACAGGATCAGGAAGGCCAGGGCGGCGTCTTCACTGCAGTCAAAGCCTGCCGCTTTCATGGCGGTGGCCACACGGGCGACGAGGGTCTCGCGGTCCGGCGCTTCCTGAGCGACGGGGGCCGCGGCTGCGTTGCCGCGCGGCAGGGAGGAAAGGATGCCGGCTGCCTTTTCACATTCGGCCCTGAGGGCTTCCTGACCGGCTTTCATTTTTTCGACAAGGGCTTTCTTTTCGGCAAGTATCCTGTCGAGTGACTCGGAACGTTCCCTGCATTTTTTCTCGTCCTGGGCCAGAGCGGTCTCCCGGGCGGCCTGGAGGTTCTTTTTTGCGTCATCCAGCTGCATCAGGGTCATCAGCCTTTCGGCTTCCAGATCCTGCAGCTGCGCCTGCATAGCGCGGATGGTCAGGCTGATCTTGCCGTCGGTCAGGACGTTGTTCAACACCTGCCGCATGCCGGAAGTGGCAAGGATGCAGTCCGCCACCTGGCGATGGGTATCGGGAAGCATCCAGGTGCGGCGCAGGGCGGATTTGAACTGTTCCACCGGATTCGGTACGTTCCCGAGACTTCCGGGGTCGCTGATCTGGGCGCCGGGAGCCTCGTTCCGGGTCTCATACCGTGAAAGTGAACGCTGCTGTTCCACCGCTTCGGCCAGGGAATTGCGGGCGCGCATATTCACCCGGCGGTCCGTACCGGGACGGTACAGTTTGGTTGCGCCTGAAGACAGGGGGTCTTCGGCCGGACGGAGGGGATAGACGCGGCTCTCCTCCCTAAGGCGCTGGGAGGCGACGCTGAGGGAGCCGTTGAGGGTCTGGATCCTGTTGTAGGCGGTATCCGCCTCCTGCGCGGGAGCGGAAGGACGCTGGGGCGCCGGCGAAGCTTTTTCGGGGCGTACCGGAGCAGGTTTATCGCTGCGCTGGGGCGCCGCCGGCGTTGGTGCCGGGGCCTTTTCACTGCGGGCTGAGGGGGCCTTGTCGCCGCGGGGAGCAGCGCCTTTGGAGGAGGCGAGGCTTTCCTTGCCGGTGAGGATAGCGTTCAGCTGGCGCTGCCAGGCGCTTTCCTGGGGTGCGGGAGCGTTTTCCGCCTTTGGGGTTTGTTCGGCGGCGGAGGGGGCCGGGGAAGGCGCGGTCACGGCGTTTTCCGTTTTTTCCGGGGCCGGTTCCGACACGGCAGGCGCGTCGACATAGATCAGCAGGCCGGTGCCGTCGGGAAGGTTCGCGGTATACAGATGAGGATCGTCGGGCAGGATCTTTTTGAGATCTTCGGGGGAAGTTTCCCTGTCCTTGAAATAGGGGCCCTGGATATTCGCGCCGGAGCGGGTATAATATGCCGGCGTGATCGCGCTGTCCTTTCGGTCTTCGCTGACGACGTGGAAGAACAGCCGGCCGTCAAGGGGCCTGACGGCGTCGGAATACACGATAAACTGGTTTTTTTCGCCCTTGGCGGGGGAATAATTTTTGTTGGTGCGGATCTTCTGGTTATCGTTCTGGAGGGCTGAAAGATCCATCAGGCAGATGGTGCCGAGGGTGCGCATCCTTTCCTTGAATGTATGCTGCTCGTTTTTGTCGGGAACGATGCGAAGAAAACCTTCGTCCGGGTACTGGGCATTCAGGTCCCGTTCCACGGGCCCCTGGTCTGTCAGCAGCGGGCGCACACGAAAATAAGCCCGCTGAATATTGTCCTCCTCCAGATAGACGAGGACAGTTCGTCCGGTAAAGTACATTTTGAGTTGATCCCCCTAATATAAAAAAATAAAAATATGCGCCGATTCAAAGCCCTGCCGGACCGCGCACGGCGTTTTGATCAAAGCATGGTCAAAAAATGAAAAACGCAAAAAGCCGCAGCGGGGACAGAAAACGGAATAATTTTTGACCCGGGCCGGACAGTGCGGAAAAACCGGCAACAGCACTATTTTAGCAAAAGACCGGCTGGGCCGTCAAGCCTGTGTTCCTATACAAAAAGGGACAAAAAAGAACCGCGCGCCGGATGGGGCGGCGGCCGATAGTTCAGTGGCCTCAGGTGCGCACAAAAGCATCGTAAATGGCTTCGATGGCGGAGTTGAAGTCCGCGGCGTCCACGCCGACGATGATGGAGATCTCACTGGAGCCCTGGTCAATGGTACGGATGGAGATCCCGCGGGAGGAAATGGCGGTAAACAGCCGTGCCGCCGTGCCGAACATGCGGACCATGCCGCGGCCGACGGTGGCGATCAGTGCGATGTTGTCCGCAACGTTGATCTGGTCCGGATGGACCAGTTCCTCGATCCTGGCGATCACCTCGTCCCGGTGGCGGTTCAGTTCGCTTTCCCTGACGACGACGCTCATGGTATCGATCCCGGTGGGAAGGTGTTCGAAGTTGACGGCGTATTCTTCAAAAGCCTGCAGGACCCGGCGGCCAAAGCCGAGTTCGCTGTTCATCATGTCTTTTTCGATGTGGACGATGGAGAAGCCCTTTTGCCCGGCGATCCCGGTGATGGTGTGCTGCACGCTGTCCAGACCGGCCGAGACCGAGATCATGGTGCCGGGATGCTGGGGATCGTTGGTGGAGCGGATGTTGGTGGGGATACCGCATTTACGCACCGGGAAAACGGCGTCCTCATGCAGGACGGTGGCGCCCATATAGCTGAGCTCCCGCAGTTCCTTGTAGGTGATGGAGGGGATGTATTTGGCATCGGGGACGATGCGCGGATCCGCGATGCAGAAGCCGGGCACGTCGGTCCAGTTTTCATAGACGTCGGCATTGACGCTGCTGGCGACCAGAGCACCGGAGATATCGCTGCCGCCCCGGGAGAAGGTGCGGACCGTCCCGTCGTCCTCGGCGCCGTAAAAGCCGGGGATCACGGCACGGGTGTGGTTTTTGAGCTCGTCCGAAAGGAGGCGCAGGGTCTCGTCCTCCATCAGCAGGCCGTTTTTGTCGAAACGGACCACGCCGGCGGCGTCCACAAAGTCAAACCCCAGGTAGGCTGCCAGCAGGATGCCGTTGAGGTATTCGCCCCGGCTGGCGCAATATTCGCTCCCGGCGCCGTCGCGGATCTGCCGGGCGATGGTGTCGAATTCCCTGCTGAGGGAAAGCTTGAGGCCCAGGTCCCGGATGATGGCGTCGTAGCGTTCCTGGACCCGAAGAAGGATGCCGGAAAAATCCGCCCCGGCGGAAGCGGCGCGTTGACAGGAATAAAGCAGGTCGGTCACCTTTTCGTCGTTGGCGAAACGCCGGCCCGGAGCGCTGGGGACCACATAATGCCGGTCCGGATTGGCTTTGACGATGTCATGGACCTTTTTGAACTGGCCGGCGTCCGCGAGGGAACTGCCGCCGAACTTGCAGACGATCATGAAAAAAATACCTCCTCATCGATACCATGCTATTTTACTTGCTGGAATGGATAATGTCAATCTCCAGGCGGGCTGTTTGGATTGTCCGCGGCGGGATAATATGATATAATGCCTCCCGGAAGGGAGAAGGGTATGGTCACTTTTTTTACGGCGCTTTTTTCGGTCCTGGCCCTGGACCAGCTTACCAAAACGCTTTTATGGGGCAGGGAGGGCATCCTGATCCCCGGGGTGATGAATATCGCCAACATCAAAAATACCGGCACCGCGATGAATGTCCTTTCGTTTATGCCGCCCTGGCTGCATTTCGCTGCCGCGGTCCTTGCGGTGGCGGCCATCACAGGTTATGTGGTCGTCCGGCGCCCTTCCGGGACGTTGAAGGTGTTTCTGGGCCTCGTAGCCGGCGGCGCTTTGGGAAACCTCTTGGACAGGATGTTTCGCGGATATGTTGCAGACCTGTTTGAAACAGTGTTCGTCCGCTTTTATGTTTTCAACCTGGCCGACGCAGCCATCGTCGTCGGCTGTATCGCCTGCGCCGCGGCGGCGCTTTTGGGAAAAGACGGGGGAGAGGAAAGGGAAAAAGCAGATGACGGATCAAATGACCCAGGACAGCCTCAAGACCGCTGACGCGGGAGGGCAGGAACAGGTCTCCTTTTCGGTTTCCGACGCTGATGCCGGGGACAGGCTGGACAGTGTGCTTTTTTCCCTCTCCGGCGGCCGCGTCCCTTCGCGTTCGAGGGCGGCGGGACTGATCCAGGAGGGGCTGGTAAGGGTCAACGGCGCGCCGACAACAAAAAGCGGCTTTCGTGTGAAAACCGGGGACAGGGTGGACTGCGTGCTCCCCGCGCCCCGTCCCGACGCCAACCTGCCCCAGGACCTGCCCCTTCAGGTGCTGTACCAGGACGATTACCTCGCCGTGGTGGTCAAGCCCGCTGGAATGGTGGTCCATCCCGCGGCGGGGAATCCGGACGGAACTTTGGTCAATGCCCTCCTGTATCACCTGGACAATCTGTCGGGCATCGGCGGTGAAGCGCGGCCCGGCATCGTTCACCGGCTGGACAAGGACACCAGCGGTGTGATGCTAGTGGCCAAATGCGATGAGGCGCACCTGTCGCTGTCCGCCCAGTGGGCGGAGCATACCGTGGAAAAACACTACCGGGCGGTGGTATGGGGACACATGAAGGAAAGGGAAGGGCGGATCGACAAGCCCATTGCCCGTTCGAAGACGGACAGGAAAAAAATGGCGGTGGACCCCGCGGGCAGGGAAGCGGTGACGCTGTGGCGCGTCCTGGAGGAATATCCCCGCTCCACGCTGTTGGACGTCCGGATCCTGACCGGGCGCACCCACCAGATCCGGGTGCATATGGCTTCCCTGGGGCATCCGGTACTGGGCGATCCGATCTACGGAAAGACCCACGTGAAGGACGCCGGCCGGCTGATGCTGCACGCGTTTTCCATCGCCTTTGATCACCCGAAGACCGGGGGAAGGATGGTCTTTACGGCGCCCTGCCCCTTTGAAAACGATTCGGCCTCCGGAGGAAAAGGATGAAGGCGAAAAAGATCCCGCTGATGGAAAAACTAATGTCGGACGGTCTGTTTGAAAACGAAAAGGCCGCTTCCGCCGCCCTGATGGAGGGAAACGTATATCTTGACAGCGTCCGCCTCCGGGGAGGCATGAAGGTGCCCGCCGACGCGGTCATTACCGTGAGGGGCCGGGAAATACCCTATGCCGGGAAGGGCGGGCTGAAGCTGGAAGGAGCACTGAAGGATTTCGGCCTGTCCCCGGCAGGCCGCGTGTGCATCGACGCAGGGGCTTCTACCGGCGGCTTTACCGACTGCCTTCTGCATTTCGGCGCGGCACGGGTGTACGCGGTGGATGTAGGATGGGGACAGCTGGTGGGACGCCTGCGCCAGGACGCACGGGTGGTCAACTGCGAAAAGACAAATATATCCGACGAAAGCCTGCTTTCCCTGTCCCCCGGGCCGGACTTTGGGACCGTGGACGTCTCGTATCTGAGCCTCAGGAAAGCCGTGCCGTATTTTTCGCGGATCCTGCACGGCCGGGGGGATCTTGTGTGCCTGGTGAAGCCGCTTTTTGAGATCGACGACGCGGAAAGCCGCCGCACCGGCGTGATCGCACCGGACCGGTACGCGCCGCTCCTCAGGCAGCTGGTATCGGACCTGAACGCCCTTCCTGGCACGGTGTGTGCCAACGTGACCCACAGCCCGGTGACCGGGAACGCGGGTACCAGGGAATTTTTTATCCATGTACGGCTCGTCGGGGACGGGAAAGGGACGTATCCTGACCTGGAGGAAAAGATCCTCCTTGCGGACGGCCGGGCGGCTGCCCTGGAAGCGTACAAAAAACCCGGCTGAAAAGCGCCGGGGAAGGGTACCGGACATTGAAAATACGGAGCGCGCGCTTCGCGGCGCATTGCAAGCAAGGAGGTTCGGATCAGAAAATGAAGATCGCCGAATTGGACCGGAAAAGCTATCAGGGCTTCGAATTGGTGGTGTCCTGCGATACGTCCTGTTATTACAGTCTTCGCGAGCGCGGGGGCGGGACCATGGTGACCTATGAACTGATCAGGACGGCCTGCCCGCGCCATCACATGGAATGGACCGAGCGCCTTTTCAGGGACTGCTGGGACGATCCTCACGTATACGGTGTCTGGGACGGCGCGAATATGACAGCACTGATGGAGGTGACCCCGGAAAGGCTCAGGGACCGGCTGCGGATCACCAGTTTGTATGTGGATGAAAAATACCGGCGGCAGGGTGTGGGCAGGATGCTGGTGACCCGTGCTCTGGATATCGCCCGGGAGCAGAAGCGCCGCGCACTGGTGGCGGAGATCCAGTCCGCCAACTGGGGAGCGTATTCCTTCCTGACCGAAATGGGCATGAAGGTCATCGGATTCGACCTGATGGGTTATACCAACGACGGAATGAAGGACCGATCCTTTCCCGTCCTGATGGGCAGGGACGTTTAAGCCTGCATGCCCGGTTTTTTATCTTAGGACAAAACGGCCGCGGATCATTTTCCGCGACCGTTTTTCGGGCTGTTTCGGGAAGACCGTACGGGGATCAGCCGGCGGCGTTGACCCGGCATAGGGCTGCGGCGCCGATCATGCCGGCTTCGTTGCCCAGCTGCGCCAGTTCCACCCTGGGGGAGGGAAGGCCTTTGTAGAGGAGGAAGCGGGGAAGCTGGCTGCGGACGGCATCAAGAAGGAAGCTTCCGGCGTGGCTGACCCCTCCGCCCAGGACCACCATCTCGGGATCGAGGAAAGCGGTGATGTTGTTGATGGTCATGGCGAGATAGGAGACGTAGCGGTCGAAGACCCGGGAGGCGATCCGGTCGCCCGCCTTGGCGGCGTCGATGACCGCCCGGGCGTCGATATTGTCGATGCTGCCGGCAATGGTATTGATCTGGCTGTCGGGATAAGCCATGGCGGCCTGGCGGCCCATGCGGGCCAGGGCGGTGGCGCTGCAATACCTTTCCACACAGCCGTTGTTGCCGCAGGTGCAGGGGACGCCGTCGGCAAGCAGGGTCATATGTCCCAGCTCGCTGCCGACCCCGTGCGCGCCGCTCCAGGGCTTGCCGTTGAGGATGATGCCGGCGCCTACGCCGGTCCCCAGGGTGATGAAAACGCTGGAGGAGCAGTGGCGGGAAACGCCGGAAAAGTCCTCGGCCAGGCCGGCTACGGTGGCGTCATTGTCGATATAGACGGGCAGGTCCAGG
The DNA here is from genome assembly GCA_017523615.1 of Clostridia bacterium. Lineage (GTDB taxonomy): Bacteria > Bacillota > Clostridia > Christensenellales > Aristaeellaceae > RUG756. The sequence goes on along the minus strand of JAFWWK010000227.1, from coordinate 2,671 downwards.
TATTTCTGGATCTCTTCCTTCAGCGGGATGTCCCGCCAGCCCAGGTTGGGGCAGAAAACGATGCGGCCGGTGTTCTGGTCGGCGATGCCGGGGATGCCAACGCCGATGGCAGCCAGCTCGCTCTGGTCCTTTTCGGCCTTTTTGAGGGCTTCCATCACACCCAGGACCATGTCGTGGGCGATGTCCTCAAAGGAACGGCCCACGCCGGTGGGCATGCTGCTTTCACCCAGGATCTTTCCGTCCGGGGAAACGATCCCAGTCTTGATAAATGTGCCTCCCAGGTCGATGCCAGCGTAGATCATATGTTTTTCCTCCGGATGTTATTTTGACGTCATCATTTCGTTGACACGGTTGTCCATTTCCTTGGCGGCGGAATAACCGGTTTTTTTGAGGCTGAAATTCCTGGCGGCTACCTCGATGATGATGGCCAGGTTGCGCCCGGGACGGACGGGGAGGAGCAGCTCCGGGATACGCACGTCCATGATGCTGGTGTATTCCTCCGAAAGCCCCAGCCGGTCGTAGGCTTTCCGTTCGTCCCAGTTTTCCAGATGGATCACCAGGTCGATGGATTTGGTGGTAGCGACGGCGCCGATGCCGAACATTGCCTTGATGTCGATGATGCCGATACCGCGGATCTCCATGAAATGGCGGATGGTCTCAGGGGCTTCGCCCGTGAGGCGGGTATCGCTCACCTTGCAGACCTCCACCACATCGTCAGCCACCAGCTGGTGGCCGCGCTTGATCAGCTCCAGGGCGGCTTCGCTTTTCCCAACGCCGCTGCTGCCGGTGATCAGCACCCCGACACCGTATACGTCCAGAAGCACGCCGTGCATCCTGGAGCGGGGTGCCAGGCAGGTGGACAGATAGGTGATGGCCGACACCGAGAAGCGGGTCGTTTCGGTGCCGGTGCCCAGGACGCTGACGTTGTGCTTTTCAGCCAGCTCCAGCATGATGTCGGGCGGCGCCATGCCGCGGCACACCACGACGCAGGGAATGGGATAGGCGAAATAAGCTTCCAGGCGGGTGCGCAGAACGTCTTCCGGAAGGGATTTCAGGTAACTCATCTCCACAAGCCCCACCACCTGGGGCCGCTCGTAGGCAAAATATTCGTAAAATCCCACGAACTGCATGCCCGGGCGGTTCAGGTCGGCGGAATGCAGATCCCACTGCTTCCGGGTGGAGTGCGTGAACTCCTTCAGGGACAGCGCCTGGATAAAGTCGACGGCATTGATCAGGATACGGACCACCCCTTCCTAAGAACAGATCATTTATATTGTTTTTTTTCAGACACAGATCATTTGCCGGCGGGCACGAACTGCTGTACGGCACCCACGCCGGAGACATACGGCGCCAGACGGATGTTGGAATCCCTCTGGATCATGCCCATGCAGATCTCGGCGTCTTCGCCCTCCACCAGGATGGGGCAGTAGTTGTTGTAATCCGTGTAGCCGGAATACTGGGCAGGGATGATGTTGAGGGTGTGGCCGAGGTATTTTCCGTCCTCTCCGAAGGTGAAGGTAAACTGGGCAAGCATGGAATACTGGGCCCGCATGGCCTTGTTGCCCCCGAAAACGAAATTGCCCAGGCTCCAGACCACGGTGGCGTTGTTGTATACGTATACGCCCTGGATCACATGGGGATGATGTCCGATGACCACGCTGCAGCCGTTTGAGATCAGGTAATTGGCCAGCTTTTCCTGGCCGGAATCGTGAAAGGCGCTGTATTCGGTGCCGGCGTGCATCACGCCCACCAGTACGTCGCAGCCGGCGCTTTTGAGACGGCCGATGTCGGAGCGAAGCTGCTCGAGGTGGGTGTACCAGTAGGTCGCGTACACCGCGACAAAGCCGATCCTGCGGCCGTCCTTTTCGTAAATATACACGTCGTCGGCGTATTCTGTGGTGGCAAACCAGGGAGTGCCCACCTCCGCGAGGGCTTCCACCGTGGAGCGGATGCCCGCGGCGCCGTAGTCCTCGGTGTGGTTGTTGGCCAGGGAAACGACTTCCACGGAGCTGAGGGGCAGGATCTGGGCAAATTCGGTGGGGGCGCGGAAATTATAGGTCTTTTTGACCTTGTTGGCCTCGTAGTTATAGAAAACGCCTTCCAGGTTGGCTACCGTGAGGTCGTCCGCCGCGATGACGGAATAGACCCCGGAGAAGGGATAATCGAAGCCGTAATTGAGGACGTAGCTGTCAAAGGAAGTGGTCTTGGCGCGCTCGTGCTCTTCCGACCCGAGGGTGCAGTCCCCCACAAAGGTGACTACGATCTCTTTGTTTTCACCCAGGGCGGCGCCATGGATGAGAAGGAGGGAAAGGAAGATGAGACAGGCGCACAGCCGCTTCAGATGACCCATAAACATACCTCGCTGCTTTGATAACAGAATGATACATTCTGCGGGAAGAAAAGTCAATAACGCCCGCCGGAAACCTCCGCAGGGAGGGATCGCATCGTTGAAGGAATTGTATCATTTTCTTGAATTGTTACAATCTTATTGCAATTGTGTTTGGTATGCGTTAAAATACAGGTTGACATCATGTTCCGCCGGGAGGAGAAGACGAATGATTAACTGGATCAGCGGACATTGGCTCGATGTGGTGATCTATTCCGCCATGGCCTGCCTTTTTTTTGTCGGGTTCGCAAAATGCATCATACCCGTCAGGGCCAACGCCGCACG
>JAFWWK010000226.1 GCA_017523615.1 Clostridia bacterium | reverse complement strand
TTGCCGCCGTAAGGCACGGCGGGCTTGGCCATGCTTTTCGTCAGGATGCCCAGACGGCTGCCCTGGCCGCCGGCCAGGAGCATGGCTACACAGCGCTTTTTGCGAAGCATTGGAAAAACCCCTTTCTTGTGTGATCGTATGATAAGGCAATGCCTGGGGGAACGGAAGGATGCGCGCCGGGGGATCAGGTGCCGCTGCGGAGTTTGCCGTCCTCGTCCTTCAGGCGCTCCGCGATGGAGAGCCCCTCGGATTTGGCCGGGCGTTTGGGGAAGGGCCTGAGTTTTTTGACGGTAAAGTAAACGCAGCTCAGCGGGGGCAGCAGCACGCAGGCCGAGGCGGGCAGATCGCAGCAGGGAACGTTCTCGGCCTTGATGGGCAGGCCGTTGTACAGGCCGCTTCCGGCGTATTCCTCGCGATCGGAGCACAGGATCTCGGTGAGCTCGCAGTTGAAGGGCAGGCCGATGCGGTAATCCTTGTACACCACCGGTGTAAAGTTGACACACACCACCACCCGGGTATGCCGCCCGGCCGAGCGCATGAAGGCGAGGCAGGAACGGTCCTTGTCGTTGACGGACAGCCACTGGAAGCCTTCCCAGCTGTCGTCCACCGCGTGGAGGGCGGGCATGGTCAGATAGAGGCGGTTCAGTTCCCGTACGAAGGCCTGCAGCTGGGGATGCTTTTCATACATCAGCAGGAACCAGTCCAACTGGTCCGTGTCCTTCCATTCGATGAACTGGCCGAACTCGCCGCCCATGAACAAAAGCTTTTTGCCGGGATGCCCGGTCATATAGCCGTACAGGGCCCTCAGTCCCGCGAACTTGCGCCATACGTCCCCGGGATTCTTGTCCAGCAGGGACTGTTTCCCGTGGACCACCTCGTCGTGGCTGAAAGCCAGGATGAAGTTTTCGGAGAAGGCGTACATCATGGAGAAGGTGACCTTGTCGTGATGGTATTTGCGGTAGACAGGGTCCATCTTGATGTAGGACAGGGTGTCGTTCATCCAGCCCATGTTCCATTTGAAGCCGAAGCCCAGGCCGCCCTCGTCCACCCGGCCCGTGACCTTGGGCCAGGCGCTGGATTCCTCGGCGATCATCATGATGCCGGGGAAGCGCCAATACATCAGGGTGTTGAGCTCCTGGATGAAGCTGATGGCATCCAGGTTGTCGTGGTTCCCGTACTTGTTGGGCAGCCACTGCCCCTCCTGCCTGCAGAAGTCGAGGTACAGCATGGCGCTGACCGCGTCGCACCTGAGCCCGTCCACATGGAAATACTCGGCCCAGAAGGCGGCGTTGCTCTTCAGGAAAGAGCGGACCTCGCCGCGGCTGAAATCGAACATACAGGTGCCCCACTGGTCCATGTCGCTGCGCCGGGGATCGGGATGCTCGTAGCAGGGCGAACCGTCAAAGCGCCGCAGGCCGAATTCGTCCCTTGGGAAATGGGCGGGGACCCAGTCCAGGATCACGCCGATCCCGTTCTGGTGCAGGCGGTCCACGAAATCCATGAATTCCTCGGGCGTGCCGTAGCGCGAGGTGACGGAATAGTAGCCCGTTACCTGGTAGCCCCAGGAGCCGTCCAGGGGATGCTCCATCACCGGGAGCAGCTCCACGTGGGTGTAGTTCATGTCCTTGATGTAGGGGATCAGGAGATCCGCGATCTCACCGTAGCGCAGCACGCGGCCGTCCTCGCCCCGCTTCCAGGTGCCCAGGTGCATCTCATAGATGTTGACGGGGCTGTGCAGGGCATCCCAGGTGCGGCGCTTTTCCATCCATTTGGCGTCGTGCCAGACAAAGCCGTCCAGGGAATGGATCCGGCTGGCGCTGTTGGGGCGCTTTTCGCTTTGGAAGGCGAAGGGGTCCGCCTTCAGGACGACGCTGCCGTCGGCCCCCTCCACGGCGTACTTGTAGGCGGTGAGCCGTTCGGCCGCCTCGGGATAGCCGTATTTGTACCTGTCGCGCTCCACCGAGAACAGCGAAGCGTCCAGGCGCAATTCCCATGTGCCGTCGAACTGCTTGACCATCGGGTGGCGGCCGCGGTCCCAGTCGCAGAATTCGCCGGTCACGCTGACGCTGCGGGCGTTGGGCGCCCATACGGTGAACTGCCACCTGGCGACGCCGTTTTCATCCACGGGATGGGCGCCGAAATAACGGAAAGCATTGTCGGAAGTCCCCTGATGGAAGCGGTCCCGTTCCGCCTGGTCAGGCGCCTGATATTGCATAGCTTTTCCTCCTCATCCTAAGCCGGAGCGGCTTTCATCTGTATTTACGGTTCTTCCTCTTCTTCGTTTTCTTCAGTTCCGCCGTCATCGCCGTCTTCGGCAACGCTTTCGGGGCTGAAAAGCTCGTCCCGGAGTTCCTCGGCCTGTTTGAAACGCTCCAGGGGAACGTAGATCTTGTGGATCTCCATGTTCATGTTGCTGAAAATGCCCGTGGCACCCTGGGTGGCCTGGGAGACGGCCTCGATGCCGTTCTGCTCAAGCACGTCCAGGAGCATCCTGGCAAAGATGCCCGGCTGCTGAGTCAGCAGGCAGAAATCCCCGGGCGCCGGGTTGCGCCCCAGGCTGGAACACTCGGGGCAGGTATTCCCGTCAAAAAGCATCCTGCAGCGCGTACAGTAGAGCATAGGCGCCTCCTTTCAAAATCGTCAGGCGGGATCTTCGGGGAAAATGCCTTCTGTGTCCGCAGCTTTCTCCTCGCTGCCGCGGATGGTATCGGCCTGGCCGAGGAGGTTGCGGTACAGGTCCAGGTACACCTGGGCGCTGTGGTTCCAGGAATAATCGCCGGTCATGCCCCGCCGGATCAGGGTATTCCAGATCTCCTTGCGGTTCTGGTAGTAATTGACGGCCCTGCGCACGGTGAACATCATGTCGTGGGCATTATAATTGAAGAAGGAAAAGCCGTTGCCGCTGCCGCTCTGCTCGTTATAGGAAAGCACGGTGTCCCTGAGGCCGCCGGTCTCCCGGACCACCGGGATGGTGCCGTAGCGCAGGGAGATCATCTGGCTCAGGCCGCAGGGCTCGAACTGGGAGGGCATCAGGAAGATGTCTGCGCCGGCGTAGATGCGGTGGCTGAGGTTGATGTCCATACGGAAGCGGGCCGAAATCTTCCCGGGCCAGCGCTGCTCCGCCCAGGAGAACAGGTCCACGTACTTGGCCTCGCCCATGCCCAGCACCACGAACTGGATGTCGTCCTGCATCAGCTCGGTGAGCACCCGTTCCACCAGGTCCAGGCCCTTCTGGCTGGAGAGGCGGCCCACGATGGCGACGATGGGCACGTCGGGGCGCTGCTCCAGGCAAAGCTCCTCCTGCAGGGCTTTTTTGCACTCCGCCTTGCCGGAAAGGTCGTCCACGGTGTAGGTACGGGTGATGCGGCTGTCCGTCGCCGGATCCCAGTCGTTCACATCGATGCCGTTGAGCACGCCGGTGAGCTGGGCGCGCCGCGCTTTGAGCAGCCCGTCCATCCTCTCGCCGTAATAGGCGGTCTGGATCTCCTCGGCGTAGGAGGGGGAGACGGTGGTGATCTCGTCGGCATAGACCAGGCCGGCTTTCATATAATTGGCGCAGCCGTAGCATTCCAGCTTGTCGCTGGTGAAATACTCGTCGCCCAGCGTCAGGACCTCCTGCACCTGCTTGATGCCGAAAATGCCCTGGTACTGCAGGTTATGGATGGTGTAAACGGTCTTGATGGGGGAGAAGAAGGGCAGGTGGCTGTACTGGATGCGGAGCAGCGCCGGGATCATGCCGGTCTGCCAGTCGTTGCAGTGCAGCACCTCGGGCTGGAAGCCGAGCACGGGAAGAGCATTGAGCACCGACCGGCAGAAAAATCCGTAGCGCTCGTATTCGTCGCCGCCCATGCCGTAGATATAGCTGCGGCCGAAATAATATTTATTGTCCACAAAATACCAGGTGACG
>JAFWWK010000225.1 GCA_017523615.1 Clostridia bacterium | reverse complement strand
GTTGATCATGTCGCCGTCGCCCTCGGCCGCCGCTACGAACATGCAGGGGCCGTCAAAGTTCTTGGCGATCAGGGTCTCGGGGGTCTCGGGGCCGAAGTTGCCCAGGAACACCACCAGGGCGTTGCAGCCGGCTTTTTAGACCTCGCAGACAGCCTCGAGCATGTCCTTTTCGTTATCGACGGTCACCGGGCACTCGTACAGGTCGCCCTTATAGGCCTTCATGATGTTGGCGCGGCGGGTCTTGCTCAGCTGGATGGGGAAGCAGTCGCGGCTGACGGCGATGATGCCCAGCTTGACGACGGGGATATTGGTCATCATGGTACATGCACTCCTTTAATATGTTTTTTATTTGGAAACGGGTTTTACAGGTCGCCGGCGATGTCGATGTTGACGCCCTTCAGACGGACTTTGGCGCCCTGGGCCGCTTCGGAGGATTCCGCGTGGGCCAGGAGCCACTTGTTGCGGGCCCAGAGGGTCTCGTCCAGGGTGTTGGCGCCGCCGGCGGGACGCCAGTCAGTGTTGGTTTTCGCGGGCAGGGCCACCATCACATGGAAGCCGGCCTTTGGGTCGGTATGACAGGGGGCGTAATGGAGCGTGGTGGCATACACCTCCACCAGCGTGCCCGCCGGGACACGGAACGCCTTGACTGTGGCCGTGTCCAGCATGCCGTTTTCGTCGATCTCATCCTGCTTGGCCAGGAGCAGGATAAAATCCTCGCAGCCCAGATTGAATTCACTGTCGCGGTGGTATTCCAGGCAGTTCAGGCGGGTGTTGTGGCCGTTGCACCAGCCCAGCTGGAAGGGCATCCCGCCGAACAGGGCCTCGCCGACGGCCTCCGCGTCGGGAGCCAAGTGCAGCGTGTCGTCCCGCGGCACATAGTCGGTGCCCTCGGGCAGGGGCGTCTTTTTCAGCGCGGCAAGCAGTCCCTCCAGGGGATACCCCGTGGCGACGCGCCCATACCGGCCGAATTCGGCGTCCGTTACGTTCAGGATCTTCATATGTCATCCCTCCAAAGATAGGTATAAAACTGATTTTATTATACAGCGCCGCGGAGCGCTTGGCAAGGCGCGGGAGATAAGTTTGAAGGATGAAAAAACAGACAAAAAAGCGGCGGAAAACGTCAGCGCGCGAAAGAGGGACGGATAACGTCAGGAAAGGTATCCCAGCACCTCTTCCGGGGCGGACAGCGCGGCGTAGCCGTCCTTCAGGTCGTCCCGGATGAAGCCCTCGGCACGCATCCGCTCCATGGCGGCGAGTATAAAGTCCCAGAAGCCGAAAATGTTGTAGAAGATCACCTTGCCCGGGATCTTCCCGACGGATTTGAGGGACAGGACCGAGAACATTTCGTCCATGGTCCCCACGCCGCCGGGCACGGCGATAAAAGCGTCCGAAATGCGGGCCATTTCCGCCTTGCGCTCCGACAGGTCGCGTGTCAGGATCATTTCCTCCATGCCGGGCTGTTTCGCCTGGGTATCCTCGAACAATTCCGCCGTGACGCCGATGACCCGCGCTCCCGCGCGGAGGAACCCGTCGGCGGCCGCCTTCATCAGTCCGTCGGCATAGCCGCCGAAGACCAGGGTGTGGCCGGCCTTCCCCAATGCATACCCCAGATCCTCGACGGCGTCCAGGTATTTTTTATCCACGGGGCTGGCTGACGCGAAAACGCAGATCTTCATGTTTCCTCCTTTGCCTGCCAGACAGAAAACAAAACGGGCCGGGATCCCTTATCTGTCTCCGGTGGAGCCGAGCCCGCCCCGGTCCGGGTCCGAAAGGGTCTCCCGCTCTTCAAAGACGACGGGGGGCATCTTTTGAAAAATGCGGAACTGGCAGATCCTGTCGCCCTTCAGGATGTCGGTATCCCTGAGGGCCAGCGCCTGGAAATACCAGATGTCCCCATCCCCGCAGTAGCTTTCGTCGATGATGCCCATGCTGTTCACCTGCACGACGCCCCACCGGCGGAAGGTGGAGGAGCGGGGGACCACATGGGCCTCGTATCCCGCGGGCAGCTTCATGGAGACCCCCAGGGAGATCAGCTTCCATTCGCCTTTATCAAGGTGCTTATCCTCGGCGGCGTACAGGTCGATCCAGTCACCTACGTCGATCTTCCCGATTTTCGGGATGTCCGCGTGATATCGGACGAGGATCTTCAATTCGTTGTCCGGCATGGCTTATCCTTTCGTTTTACCGCCCGGGCGTTCCGGGCTTTTTTCCCATAATACCGCAGATCATGGCGTTTGCAAAGTGAAACTTGCCTGATCCCTTCCTTTATGATAACATGGAACGGATCTGTACGAAAGGAGAGCGCGGCTAAGCCGCGCAGCCGATCATGCTGACTTCTCTGTTTAAGGACCTTCCCGCCGCCGGTCCTGCCATGGGCGGCGCGGTCATCGCTTTTATCCTGACCTTTGCGGCCCTGAAGAGCCGCTTTTCCTTCCTGCCCAAGGACAAGGGCCGCGCCCTGGCCGTGGACGGGGAAAAATCCCGTGGGAAGATCCGCGGGGTGGGACTGGTGATGGCGGTATGCTATGTCATCTGCTCCCTGCTGTTTGTCGGGGTAAGCGCCGAATACCTGATCCTCTGCGGGGTGTTCCTTCTGGAGATGCTGTCCGGTTACCTGGACGACGCGTCAAAGAAATCCTGGAGCGACTACAAAAAGGGCCTGATCGACCTGTGCCTTGCGGCGGGCTTCATGGTGGCCTACGTCCGTTTCAATCCCACCGAGGCCGCCTTTTTCGACCGCTCCTTCACGCTGAATCCCTGGGTGTACGGCGCTTTGGGCACGGCGCTGATCTGGCTTTCGATCAATGTGACCAACTGCTCCGACGGCGTGGACGGTCTGTGTGCCTGCCAGAGCGCGGTGGTCCTGATGTCCTTCGCGGTGCTGTTCGGCGATGCCCTGGGGGATTACCGGTGGTACGCCGTGATCCTGTGCGCCGTTGTGCTGGCCTACCTCTGGTTCAATTCCTATCCCTCGACCATGCTGATGGGCGACGCCGGATCCCGCATGCTGGGCTTTTTCTTTGCGGTGCTGGCGATGAAATCCGGCCATCCCTTCAGCTTCCTGGTCCTGTGCCTGGTCATGATCCTGGACGGCGGCAGCGGGATGGTCAAGATCTTCCTGAAGCGCTTCTTTAAAATATCGGTGCTCAAGGACACGCTTACGCCCCTTCACGACCATCTGCGCCGCCGCCTGGGCTGGAGCGACACCCAGGTGGTCCAGCGCTTCGCGGTCCTGCAGATGATGCTGGCGATGCTTTTGTACATGCTCATCAGGTAAAACAAAGGGGACAAGCGTATGGATATTCCTGTTTCCCGGGATGCGGCGCTGAAGGCGCAAGAGGCGCGGCACGCCCTCCATGCCCTGGCCGAAATAAGCATGCGGGAGGCGGAGACCCGGGCTTTTATGGCGGCGTATCTCAGGGACAACACGTCCTTTTGTGTTGTGGACAGGGGGCCCTGGCTCTATGCCTTCCGCGGGAGGGACGTGCCGGGAGAGAAAGGGCCCATTGCCTTCGTTGCTGATCTGGACGCCCTGCCCATTGACGAGACAGTCCCCCTTCCGTGGGCTTCGGCCCATCCCGGCGTATCCCACAAATGCGGGCACGACGGGCACATGGCGGCGCTGCTGGGGCTGGCCCTGGCGCTGGAGGGACGGTCCCTTTCCCGGGATGTGTACCTGATCCTGGAGCCGGGGGAGGAGATCGGCGCCGGGGGTGAAATGTGCGCGGCGCTGATCGGTGAGAAAAACATATCGGAGGTGTATGCTTTTCATAACCGCCCGGGCTATCCCGAAGGCGCGGTGGCGTGCCGGGGCGGGCAGATCCAGTGCGCGTCCATGGGGCTGCGCCTGTTTTTTGAGGGCAAAACCTCCCACGCCAGCGAAAGTGAGGCGGGCAGGAATCCTGTCCCGGCAATGGCCCGTCTGGTGATTGCCATGGAGGATTTCGTCCGCTCCCGGGGTGAGGGCGTATGGTGCACCGTGGTGGGAATGAAGGCCGGTGAGGGCGATTTCGGCATCAGTCCCGGTCTGGGCGAGGTCAGCCTGACCCTGCGCGCCGAGCGCCAGGAAGACCTGGACGCCATGCGCGTCTTTGCCGTCCGGACGGCACGGCGGCAGGCCGGGGCGGACGGGCTGAAAGTGAGCGCGGAGGAGAGGGACGTTTTCCCCGAGACCTGCAACGACTGCGCCGCTGCCGAAAAGGTCCTTGCCTGCGCCGAAAAAGCGGGCTTTCCCGTCGTCAGGCCCGACAGGCCCTGGCGTGCCAGCGAGGACTTCGGCCGGTATACCCTTAAATGCCCCGGCGCGATGTTTTATATCGGCTGCGGAGAGGAATGGCCGGCGCTGCATACCGCGGCCTACGACTTCAACGACGCCATCCTGCCGGAGGCTATAGCGATGTTTTTGTCGCTGATCTGACAACGGTGTAAAGCGTATATAAAAAGCCCGAAAAACGATCGCCGTTTTTCGGGACTGTTTTTTTGGCCAGCAGGCCTGTCATTCCGCCGGCAACGCGTTTTCCCTGAGCCACCCGGAGACGGCGCGGGAGAGGCGGCGGGCCATATCGGCGGTGTATCCGTCCTTCAGGACGTTGACGTTCCCGTTTTTCAGCGGGTTCGGAAGCTCGATCAAAAGGGCGCCGTCGGTCAGGGTGTCCAGCCAGGCGCACAGCATGCCGCCGCTCTGCCATTTTTCAAAGGGCATGTCAAGGGCGTCCCGGGAGGCGAAATACGCCGCCATGGTCCGGTTTGACGCGTACTTGACCCGGTTGACGTAGCCGTGTACGTCGGCGGCCCAGCGGGGGGACACGGAGAGGACCAGGTCCCTGAGGGCCCGGGCCTCGCAGGAGGCGAAGGGCGCATCCCCGGTGCGGTTGGAGGCGGCGGTGCGACGGATCCAGCCCTCGGGGAAATCCCGGTTGATGTCCAGGCCCTCGGCGTTTAATCGGCCGAAGGACACGTTGGAGGTCCCGTCCCACAGGCCGTCGGGATTGGCGCAGGGCACGATATACACGCTGCAGAGCGCCGGGAGATCGGTATCGGATGCGAGCAGGGAGGCCAGTTTTTCGGCGGTCTCCTTCAAAAGCGCGCCGTCCCGGACGAACCTGTCCTCGTAGCCGTGGACCCCGAAGACCAGGAGAAAACGGTTTTCCGCGTCCTCCGGCCCCACCCGCAGGCAGACAAGGTCCCGCCCCATGGCGCTGCGGCCGAAGACAAAGGCTTCCGCCTGGGTCCCCTCCGCCCGGGCGCCGGGGGAAAAGAGAAGGCAGAGGAGCAGGACGGCGGTCAGGATCTTTTTCATTCCGTCCTCCCAATAAAAGAGTCGAGCCTGAAAAAAGGCGTATTTTCGCGATGCCTGAACGCCGGCAAACGCAAAGATCCTTGACGGGAAATGATCACACTCTCGTCAGGAAAAACTGGCAGGCGCTGTAGTCCCCGCGGGCGGGGGGAACGGGAATGCCATGGAGCATCATTTCGTCCCCGCCCAGGACGCGGCCGGTGTCCTCGTCCCGGTAATCTGCGTCGGGGTCCAGGCCCCGCAGCTTCAAAAGGCCCGGCATCGCGTTGGGCGTGCCGTCCCGGAACACGTGGGTGACCACGGCCTTTTCCCTGTCCGGCGATACGCTCATCCAGGCGCATTCGCCGCCGTCATAGGGGCTTTTGAGCCGCAGGAAGTCACCGTAGAGCAGCACGTCCTGCCAGGCGCGGACGCGCCCGTTTATGCGGCGGATCTCCGCTTTTTCGTCATCCGACAGCCGGGTGGGGTCCAGTTCGTACCCGAATGTGCCGCCCATGGCCACTGCGGCCCGGGCGGAAAGGGGGGATACGCGGCCGGTCTGGTGGTTGGGCACTGCGCTGACGTGGGCTCCCATGCAGGAGGGCGGGAAAACGAGGGAGGTGGAGTACTGGATGCCGCAGCGCATCCAGGCGTCGGTGTCGTCGCTGGTCCAGGCCTGGGGCATCAGGCACATCATGCCCAGGTCGAACCGGCCGCCGCCGCCGGCGCAGCTTTCAAACAGCACCCGCGGGAAGCGGGAGGTGAT
>JAFWWK010000224.1 GCA_017523615.1 Clostridia bacterium | reverse complement strand
GTCCTTCGTCAGCCTTCCTTTCTGCAGTGCGGGATTATTGTATCAATATGGGCGGCGCACATCAAGGTGCGGCCTGTTTTTTTGCAGGTTTTTTGCGTACTGCCGCTTAGTTTTCCATTGCCGCGATCAGGTTTTTATAAAAATCGACGCATCCCGGCAGGCAGTTGTATTCGATGTTCTCGTTGACGCCGTGCATGCCCTGCATCTGCTCCGGCCCGTAGATGACCGGGGCGAAGCGGACCACGTTTTCGGCGATGCGCTCGTAATTGCGGGCGTCGGTGGCGCCGGTCATCACATAGGGGCAGACGGGAACGCCGGGGAAGGTGCGCCCGATCACGCTTTCGACGATTTTGAAGCCCTCCCCATGGATATCCACGCTGCGGGAAACGTCGGAGGCATGGTACGCCTCCATCTCCAGGCCGTACTTGCGGCTGATTTTCCGTATCTTGTCCAGGCTTTTTTCCATGCCCTCATGGGGGATGAAGCGCATGTTGGCCCCCACCCAGGCTTCCTCCGGCAGCACGTTGTAGGCGTCGGAACCCTTCAGCCGGGTAAAGGCGACGGTGGTCTTCAGCATGGCCCCCGCCTGGGCGGAGATCATGGGCAGCACCCGGACCAGCAGCGGTTTGAACAGCCACATGTTACTGAAAAGCAGCTTCATATAGAACGGAGCGTAAGGCGCCAGGTTTTCGAACATGGCCTGCACCGGAGGCTCCATTTTTTTGACGAAGGGCGGGTGCTTTTCCATATGGTCAACGAAAGCCGCCACCCGGGCCACCGGGGTGTTTTTTCCAGGCGCGCTGGCGTGGCCGCCCTTGCCGCGGGCGGTGAATTTGACGTCAGCCTTGCCTTTTTCGAACACGCCGACCATGGCGAAGTTGCCACGGATGCCGCCGATGGGATCGGTGATGATGCCGCCGCCCTCGTCGCACACAAGGTACGGCCTGACGCCCTGCTTTTCAAGGAAGCTGACCAGCTTCGGGCAGCCGTCCCCCGCCCATTCCTCTGTGCAGGAGGAGGAAAGGTATACGTCCGTGGGCGGCACGTACCCCTCCGCCAGCAGCTCCTCCGCCGCCTGGAAAAAGCCCATCACCGAGCATTTGGTGTCCGAGGCGCCGCGGCCCCACACCTTGCCCTCCGCGATGTCCCCGGAAAAGGGCGCGTGCTTCCATTCACCCCCGGCGGGGACCACGTCCTGGTGGCTCATCAGCACCAGGGGCCGTGAGGCGCTTTTGCCTTTCCAGTAAAACAGCAGATTGCCGTCGATCTCGGTTTTCTGAAGACGGGAGAACACCAGCGGGAAAAGCTCCCGAAGCAGGTCATGGAAAGGCAGGAACTTGTCCCGCTGGTCCGTCTCAGGCACCGACACCGTGTCGAAGCGGACCATGCGGCTGAGTTTCCCGGCATATTCCTGCGCCCTTTGGTCCGCCGGGGGAGCCTTATAGGACGCCGTTTTGCTTTTGACGCACAGGGCCCTTGCCAGGGCGGCGAGGAGCGCCGCCAGAAGGAGCCCCGCAAGGATAAGAAGCGCTGTGATCACCCCGCGGCCCTCTCTTTCTTCCACCCGAACCAGGCCAG
>JAFWWK010000026.1 GCA_017523615.1 Clostridia bacterium | reverse complement strand
TACGCCTCCGAAAATCTGTCGCCCGCGGTCAGCCGCAGCCTTGATCTGATCATGCTGGCCAACCTGTTCGGGAACCTGTTCGGCATCGTCTGCGGCTCCGGCACGGCGGCCATGGTGGGCCTTGCCAATGAGCTTAAGGCGGGAGACCTGGCCTTCGGCCTTTTGAACGGCATCCCCCAGGCGGCCATGCTTTTGCAGATCCCCTTCGCGATGCTGGTCAGCCGGACCCACCGGCGCAAAAAGTATATGCTGACCTTCGGCCTCGTTTCCCGGGCCCTGTGGCTCCTGTTCGGCTTCCTGCCCCTTCTGTTCCCCGGGGCGGCCGACAGCCGGGGCCTGTGGACGCTGGTGACGCTCTTGGGGGTGTCCTCCTGCCTGTCCGCGGCCATCAACGTATGCTGGTTCCCATGGCTGTCGGACCTGGCGCCCACCCGTATCCGGGGCCGCTGGCTCTCCACCCGGGATACCGTGGTGGCCGTTGCCAACCTGGCATTCGGGTTCCTTACGGCGCATCTGTTGGATACTCTGCCGCCGGACAGGAGGTATGTGATCGTTTTCCTCATCGGCGGCACGCTGGGCATGCTGGACATGGTGTGCTTCGGTTTCTGCGAGGAGCGTTATTCCGCGCCTCCGGTGCGCATGAACCTGAAGTCGGCGGCGGGAGTGATGAAAAACCGCGCCTTCAGGCATCTGGTGGTGATGTGGACGGCCTGGTGCTTTACGGCCAACCTGTGCGAGCCCTACCTGAGCCGGTATTCCATCAACGTGATGGGGCTCACCTTTACCCAGATGACGGTATGCTCCTCGGCGGCGGCGTCGGTGATGACCATATTGATGATGCGGCGCTGGGGCCGGGCCCTGGATACCTTCGGCAGCCGCAGCGTGATGATGGTGGCCGCCCTCGGCGCCGCCGGAGCCAACGCCTTTTACCTGTTCTGCACCCCCGGCGCCGTGTGGCCGGTGCTTCTGCGCAACGCCCTGGGAGCGGCCTTCTGGAGCGGCAGCAACCTGGCCGCCAACAGCATGCAGCTTTCCGCTTCTCCCGATGGGGAGCGGCCCATTTACATCGCGGTGTATTCCTGCGTGACGGCGCTCCTGGGCATGGCCCTGGGGAGCCTTGCGGGCGGCGCGCTGCTGGAGGCATGGGAAAGCGCCGGCTGGTTTGCCGGCGCCTTCGACCGCTACAAGGCGCTGATCGCCCTGTCCACGGTGCTCCGTTTTGCCGCGGTGGCTTTCCTGGTGCCGCCCCTGCCCAACGACCGGGACGGGACGCCCCGGGGGCTGGTAAAGGCGCTGTTTGCGCGGGAGCGGTGACGCTTTAGCTTATGGAACTGGGCAGTTGTGTCAGCTCCTGATATGCCGGGCGCGCCATCCGCGGTGGCCGGTCGCCAGGTCTTCGTATGCGTTGGGAAGCGTTCCCGAAAGCGGCCTTTCCCGATCGTTCGCTTTTTTTTCCGGCGCTTTCTGTCCTTTCCGCGGGTCCGCGGTCTTCAATATAAGCTTCGCTTTAGAAAATGCTCTTCGCAATTCGTTCTCTAAGCGATGATCCGGTCCGGGCAATCGATAAAGGGTGATTGTTTTCACCTTTGGGCAGTTGGAAAATGCCAACTCAAAAATGCGGACACTGTGCGGGATCGTTATGCTTTCCAGGTTTTGTTTTCCAGTGAAAACGAAACGGCCGACCGCCTGGATCCCATCGGGAATGACTGCCTCCACCGTGTCATCCGAACAACCCAGGATCGTCATTTTTTCATTATCGATCAAGAGACCGTTTTCCCAATAAAACGGGCGATATTTGCAAAGCCCCAGGACCCGGTCGCCGTGGAAGCTCCGGTTTTCGTGATGATCCGAGTAATAAGCCGCCACCAGATGATCCAGGCCGTCTTCATCGGTGAATATATAATCGGTATAGTTTAAATCACCGCCGCCAAAGGAATTATCAACGCATACCATATGATCCGACGGCCAGGATATCCGGGGAGTCGGTGAATCGCCGACGGGATATTCATAATAATAGGTTTTCTTCAGGTCCAGATCCTCCAGGTCTATCTGAGAAAGACGTCTCACATAGGAGCACTCATCCCTGACGGACTCCACCCTGACCCGGATGACCGCGCTGAAGGCATTGACGGACAGGATCTCTGTCAGTCTGGCCCGGATGAATATGCCGTCGCGCCCGAAATCGGAAGTGAAATAATCTCCCGTTCTGCAAAAGAAAGGGAATTCTGCCTCCACATCCACTGTACTGGATTCGGAAGGTTTTGTATCGCCCCATTTTACAGACCAGGCGTACCCGATCTCGCCGTCGGAGCAGGCGGGCAGGGGCTCGCCGCCGATCTCCCCGCAGGTCGGGCAGGACAGGATGACCGTGTTCTTTTGCTTTTCCAGGGTTTGAAGATATGCGCGTATATATGGGGTTTTCCCGCCGCTTTCCGTGGTCAGATCAAGTTCATGACAGTTGATGAAAGCAGTTTCGTCAATGCTTTGCATACTGTCCGGCAGGGTGATCTTTTTCAGTTTCCCGCATCCGAAGAAAGCGGCCTTCCCGATTTTCTTCAGTTTGGGAGGCAGGCGAATGTCCGTCAGTTCCCCGCATCCGTGGAAAACGCTTTTCCCGATCCGATTCAGGCCTGAAGGCAAAGAAACGGCTGCAAGCGAACTGCAGCTGAAAAAAGCAAAAGCGCCGATCTCCTTCACGCTTTCCGGGATAATAGCTTTCCTTATTTTGGTATGAGCAAAAGCAGAATCCCCCAGGCGTATAAGTCCGTCCGGCAGGGCGATCTCCTCAAGATCACTGCACGCATCAAAAGCATTGTTTTCTATCACAGCGACCGAAGCCGGAAGGACGACGCGTTTGATCAATTGCAAATCACGAAAAGCTTCACGCCCGATGACTGTCACACCTTCCGGAACGGTAAAGGTTTCTCCGGACTCCCGGGTCCGGAGCAGGTCCTGTACACCGTCGCAGGTCAGCACGTTATCCGGGTCGGGATCGCCGCAGCTGTTCATTGACATGCCCTGTACCTCCAGTCGGCAAAATCGGTCTAAACAGGATCATTCCCCTTTTTGTTTCATATCCCGGGCAGGATCGGAAATGCCGGCTGTGCGGGCGGGGGAATGGGGCCGGCGGATCTTTACAGCGCGCAGGCGATGCGGCTGGCCAGGCGGACGTTGTTGAGCACCAATTGGATGTTGCTCTTCAGGCTGTCGCCGCCGGTCAGCTCGCAGACCCTTGCCAGCAGGAAGGGCGTGATCTTTTTGCCCCTGACGCCCTGTTCGTCGGCCTCACGAAGCGCCTGGGCGATGGCGGCGTCGATGACGTCCTGCGGCATGGCGTATTCCTCGGGGATGGGATTGGTGATCAGCATGCCGCCGGGGAAGCCCAGGTCCCTCTGGGCGCGGACGGCGGAGGCGATCTCCTCCGGGCTGTCCATACGGTAATCGACGTTCAGGCCGGAATGGGGGGTGTAGAAGCAGGGCAGCTCTTCCGTGCCGTAGCCCAGCACCGGCACGCCCTGGGTCTCCAGGTATTCCAGGGTCAGCGGCAGGTCCAGGATGGCCTTGGCCCCGGCGCACACCACCGCCACGGGGGTGTGTGCCAGCTCCTGCAGGTCCGCGGAGATGTCCATGGTTTTTTCAGCGCCGCGGTGCACGCCGCCGATGCCGCCGGTGGCAAACACACGGATGCCGGCCAGAGCGGCCACGATCATGGTGGCGGCCACGGTGGTGGCGCCGTCGTCCCCCCTGGCGCAAAGGATGGGGATGTCCCTGCGGCTGGCCTTGGCGACTTTTGTCCCCGCCTTTCCCAGGTGGTCGATCTGCTCCTCGGTGAGGCCGGCGCAGAGCCTGCCGCCGATGATGGCCACCGTGGCGGGCTCGGCGCCGCATTCCCGGGCAGTCTTTTCGCACAGGAGGGCGGTCTCCACGTTCTGAGGATAGGGCATGCCGTGGGAGATGATGGTGGATTCCAGCGCGATGACCGGACGGCCCTCCTTCAGCGCCGCGGCGACTTTGGGGGACAGGCTGAGGTATTTGTTCATGTTTTCCATAATTTTATTCCTCCGTAAATGGCCGCTGCCTGTCAGATCTCGGAAAGCAGCAGCGTTTTTTTGCGTTCCAGCATTTCATCCGTCCGCGCGATGTAGTGCCCGATATCGGATACGTTGGGGGCGCGCAGGATCTTTCCGGTGCGGGTGTTCACCCGCTTGGATATGGCCCCGGCCCCCAGGGCCAGGACGTCGGCGGTCTCCTCCATCATGCCCACGTTGTACAGGCTTTCCATGCCGGGCAAGGCGTATCCGACGTTTTCCAGGTTGCCCGCCATGTATTTCTGGCGGTAGAGGTAATAGGGGCGCATGCCCCGGGCTTCCGCCTCCCGCCGCCCGTCGGAGACCATTTGGGCGGCCATATCCCCGTCCGGCAGCTTTGCCTCCCACAGGTGGAGGAGGCTGGAATGCTTGATGCACAGGGTGTGAACGGTGAGGCTCTCTGGACGCATCTCCCGGCTCCAGAGAAGGGTCTCGCGGAACATTTCCGCGGTCTCCCCGGGAAGCGCGGCGATCAGGTCCATGTTGATGTCGCCAAAGCCCATGTCCCTGGCCATCTGGTAGGCGCGGACGGTGTCCGCGGCGGTGTGCCTGCGGCCGATCAGCTTTAATGTGGCGTCATGGGAGGTCTGGGGATTGATGGAGATGCGCCCGACGGCGCTTTTTTTCATGGCGGCAAGCTTTTGCTCATCCAGGGTATCCGGCCTCCCGGCCTCCACGGTGCGCTCCCGGCAGGGGTCGGTCAGGGGCCTCAGGGCCTCCAGGACCTCCTCGAATATCTCCCCGGGCAGGCTGGTGGGGGTTCCTCCCCCCATATAGAAGGCCCGGGGGGTCAGGTTGAATTCCCTGACCAGCTTCACCGCGCCTTCGATCTCCCTTTTCAGGGCGTCGGCATAGGGCCGGATGAGCGTTCCCCTGCCCACCTCGCCCGAAAGGAAGGAACAGTAGGCGCAGCGGCTGACGCAGAAGGGGATGCCGACGTAGATGTCGATCTCTCCCGGCTGCTGACGGGGCAGGGAAAGCTGGGTCCGGACCGTTTCCAGGGTGAGGGAGGTTTTTTCCGGGCTCACGTCGAATTCCCGGCCCATCTCCTCCGCGGCTTCCTCCATCTCAAGGCCCCTGTCCATGGCCATATAAACAAGGCGGGTGGGGCGGATGCCGGTCAGGCTGCCCCAGGGCGGGCGCCGGCCGTAATAGGATACGCACACGTCGTAAACGCTCTGCTTGATCAGCCGCTTGTGGACGCGCTTGTCTTCCAGGGGGCCGTCCTGGGTCTTTCCCTCGCGGGCGCTTTCAAAACGCGTTCCGTCCGCAAGGAATTCGACGCGCACGCGGCGGGTGTTTCCGGAGATCTCCTCGGTATGCCGAAGCAGGGCCGCGCCTTCTTCCTCTTTGGACACGGCCTCCACCCCGCTGCCTTCAAAGACGCGGACGACATCGAGAATGTCGTTTCTGAACTGTTCGGTTGG
This sequence comes from Clostridia bacterium, assembly GCA_017523615.1. Taxonomy (GTDB): domain Bacteria; phylum Bacillota; class Clostridia; order Christensenellales; family Aristaeellaceae; genus RUG756. The sequence goes on along the minus strand of JAFWWK010000026.1, from coordinate 21,538 downwards.
GGTCAAAACACAGATGCGCATGGTCAAGGTCCCTGATAAAAAAGTCGGGCTAGTAAAACGGAGGGCGGCGCATGCCGCGCGGGATCGACGATCATCCCCGGGGCGGTCACATCGTTAACGGACCGCACCCCAGGGCGAAAAAGGCGCGCTCGGACTTCAGATCCGTATCCATGTCGTGGCCGGGATGGACCTTCATATTGCCCGGGAGGGCGAGGAGGGTACGAATGCTCCGGTCCAGGACAGACGCGCTGCCGCCGGGAAAATCGGTACGGCCCCAGCTGTGGCGGAACAGGGTGTCCCCGGAATAGATCTCGCCCAGGATCACATAACTCATGCCTCCGGGGGTGTGTCCGGGGGTGGCGATGGCCTTGACCGGGGCGGAAAAGCCGGGGAAGGATACCTCCTCCCCGCCGTCGAAAAAGCGGGTGGCCGGGATGCGGGGCGAAGTGTCGTTCAGGTAAGCGCCGACGCTCTTTTCCGGGTCGGACAGCATGTCCGCGTCCTTTGATCCGATGTATATTTCTGTGCCCTTGAAGGCGTTCAGGGCGCCGGTGTGGTCCGCGTGCCCGTGGGTCAAAAGCACCGCGGCGGCCTTCCGGCTCCCCAGTGCGGCAAGGATGGCTTCCGCGTTCCCGCCCGGGTCGACCACAAGCACGCTGTCCGGGTCCAGGTCGCCGGGGATCAGGTAGCAGTTGCAGTCAAGCATTCCCACCGTAAGCTTTTCCATGATTTTGTGATCTCCTTATTGAATGGGTTCAGAACTGTTTCCGGCTGTCCAGCAGAATGGTCACGGGCCCGTCGTTGCAAAGCTCCACGCGCATATGGGTGCGGAAAACGCCTTTTTCCACGGCAACGCCTTCCTGCACCATCAGGCCGCAGACCAGCATATACAGCTCGTCGGCCCTTTCCGGCCGCTCGGCGCGGATATAGGCCGGCCGGTTCTGGCCCCGGGCGTCGCCCAGCAGGGTGAACTGGCTGACGCACAGGACGCTGCCGCCCACATCCTTCACGCTCAGGTTCATTTTGCCGTCGGGATCGTCAAAAATGCGCAGCTTCAGTATCTTGGCGGCCATGTAGGCCGCGTCCTTTTCGGTGTCGCCCGTTTCCACGCCCAGCAATACGACAAGGCCGCTTTCGATCCTTCCGCTTTCGATACCCTCGCTCTCTACCCGGGCGTATGCCGCCCGCTGGACCACCGCTCTCATCAGTGCTCTCCTTTATGCGTTTTCACTTTTTTGCTTTTATTCCGGGTTACATCCCCGCGTTCAGCGCCCTGATCTTTTCCTCCTGCTCCATGAGGAAGAGGGCGTCGATGATCTCGTCCAGGTCGCCGTCCACCACCTGGTCCAGCCTGTACAGCGTCAGGTTGGCCCGGTGGTCGGTCACCCGGCCCTGGGGGAAATTATAGGTGCGGATGCGCTCGTTCCTTTCGCCGCTGCCCACCTGGCTGCGCCGGTGCTGGGCGTAGGCGGCGTCCTTCTGGCTGCGGAGCAGGTCGTACAGCCTGCTCCGGAGGACCTTGAAGGCCTTTTCCTTGTTTTTCAGCTGGCTTTTTTCATCCTGGCAGGTGACCACCAGGCCCGTGGGCAGGTGTGTGAGGCGGACCGCGGAATCGGTGCGGTTGATGTACTGGCCGCCGTGGCCGCTGGCACGGTAGGTGTCTATGCGTACGTCCTCGGGGCGAATCTCGGCGTCCACCTCCTCCGCTTCGGGCAGGACCGCCACGGTGGCCGTGGAGGTGTGGATGCGGCCGCCGGCTTCGGTGACCGGGACCCGCTGGATGCGGTGGACGCCGCTTTCGAACTTCAGCCGGCTGTAGGCCGCGTTCCCCGACAGCATCACCACCGCCTCGCGGACGCCGCCCAGTTCGGTGTCGCTGACGGACACCGGCTCAAAGCGCATCCGGTGACGTTCGGCGTAGCGCTGGTACATGCGCAGCAGCAGCGCGGCGAACAGCGCCGCCTCGTCCCCGCCCGCGCCGGGGCGGATCTCGATGATCACGTTGCGGTCATCGTCCGGGTCGGAGGGGATCAAAAGCATTTTGAGGGCGCGGAGGCTGTCGTCCAGTTCCTTTCGGAGGCGGACGGCTTCCTCCTCGGCCATCGGGCGCATTTCCTCGTCCGACAGCATTTCCTCGGCTTCGGCCAGGCGTTTTTCCAGGTCCCTGTGGGCGCGCCAGGCGTTTACCTTCGGCTCCAGATCGTTCATTTCAAGGAGGATCTTCCGGTATTTTTCCACGTCCCGGACTACGTCCTCCTGAGCCGAGGCGACGCTCAGCTCCTCGAACCTTTCCTCAATGGCGCGCAGCTGGTCCTCGATCATGGCTTCAGCCCCTTTCCCAATACGCCGCGCGGCCGGCCTCCCAGGTCTGTAAAGGCCGCGGCTTCGTCAAACAACGGGCGCACCATTTCAAGAAGGGCTTCGGCCTGCCCGTCGCCGCATTCCAGGCACAGATGCCCGCCCGCCTCCAGGTGTCCGCGGAGGCCGGAGAGGATCCGCCGGTAAAGATCCATGCCGTCCTTTCCGCCCCGCAGGGCCATGTCCGGCTCCCGCAGGACCTCCTTCTGCAGGAAGGGCATATCCCCGTCGGGGATGTAGGGAGGATTGGAGACGATCACGTCAAAGGCCTGCCCCGGGACGGCGTCCCACAGATCGCCCGCGCGCAGGGTGACCCGCGCCCCGAGCCGCCGGATGTTTTCGGCGGCGCATTCGAGGGCCGCGGGCGAGAGGTCCGTGGCCGTGACCTCGGCCAGGGGCCTTTCCAGCGCCAGGGTCACCCCCAGGGCGCCGCTGCCGCAGCACAGGTCCAGCACCCGGACCTTCCGTCCCTTCGGGATCACGCCGAGGGCCGTTTCGCACACGGCCTCGGTATCCTGCCGGGGGATCAGCACGCCCTCACGCACCAGGAAATCCCGGCCGTAAAAGGGCTGGGACCCCAGAATGTACTGCAGCGGCTCCCGTCCGGCGCGCCGGGCGATCAGGGCGAGGTAGGCCTCCCGGGCCCCTTCCGGGGCTGGGGACGATGCGGAGAAAAGCAAGTTGAGCCGAGGCACCTTCAGTACCTCGGCCAACAGATATTCGCTGTCCAGCTTTGCGTCGGGCACGCCTGCGGACGACAGGATCCCTGTCCCCTCCGCCGCCAGCTGCCGAAGAGTCTGCCCGGTCATGCAACGCCTGTCAGGGTGTCCACCGTGGCGGGACGAAGGACCACCCATCCCTCCGGCGTGGTCTCATCCCCCTCGGGCAGGCCGTCCAAGGCGCTCATCATCGAGATGATGGCCACCTGGCACATTTCGTCGGTGGGGGGCTGGGTGGTGAGGCGCTGCAATTGCAGTCCGGGCCACCTGAGGGCGCGGACCAGCGGCCCGTCGTGATGGGCCAGGCCCTTGAGGACCTCATAGCTGAAGCCGGCGACGCAGGGCAGAAGCAGCAGGCGCACCAGCACGCGCATCAGGTAATGGTCCCCCAGGTTGTACCCCGTCACCATCAGCACCAGCACGTCGATGACGGAATAGAAGATAATGGACAGGAAAAACGTAAGGAACAGGAAGGATGTGCCGCACCGGGGATGAAGACGGCTGAAGGCCTGGGCGTTGGAGGGGGTCAGGGGGCTGCCGGCCTCGTGGCAGTAGACGGTCTTATGCTCGCTGCCGTGATACTGGAAGGTGCGGTGCATGTCGGGGATCCTGCCGGCGAAATAAACGTACCCGACCAGGATCAGGATGCGGAGAACGCCCGAACACAGGTTTTTGAGAAGCAGCGTGCCGTTGCCGCCGCCCTCGGGGAAGAGTTTGATGATCAGGTTGGGCAAAAGGACGAACAGCCCCACGCTGAGCACCACGGCCAGGACCATGGCGACGCCCATGACCACCTTGTCGATGGACTTGCCGAAGGTCTTGCTCAGCCATTTTTCGAACTTGGTGGGCTCTTCGCTGTCAAGGCCCAGCATGTTGGTGGAGTCTGACAGGACCCGCATGCCCATGCCGAGCATCTGGACCATGTTGACCGACCCCCGGATGAAGGGGAGGCCCATCCATTTGTGCTGTTTGGCGGGGGAAACGTATTCCTCCCTTTTGACGACCACGTCGCCGTTTTCCCGGCGGACCGCCACGGCAATGGCGTCCGGGCTTTTCATCATGACGCCTTCAAGGACGGCCTGGCCTCCGATGTCGGCGGTGGGGCACGCCTGCGGTTTGGCGCTGCTGCTCATAGGGACTCCTTTCAGCTTTGAACTGTGTCACAAAAAAGACATGGGCAAACAAAAAGCAGCACGGCTTTGCCATGCTGCATTCAGGCTTGTTACATGCCAAAGCGCTTCTTGAAGCGATCGACACGGCCGCCGCTTTCAACGGCCTTCTGCTTGCCGGTGTAGAACGGATGGCACTGGGAGCAGATTTCGACCTTCAGCTCGGGCTTGGTGGAACCGGTCTCAAACGTTGCACCGCATACGCAGCGAACGATGGCCTTGCCATACTTGGGATGGATCTTCTCTTTCATTTTTTTCACCTTTCTTGCGCATGCAGATGGCGGATTCATAGATGCCTTTCCATGAGCCGCGCGGATTCATAAATGGGCTTCAATTATGAGCCGCAAAACGGATTATAACATACCGCCGGGGAAAAAGCAAGATAAAGATTCTACAGCTTATTGATGATGGTGATGACGATCCACGCGAAGCAGGCGATGCCGACCAGCCATGTGGCCTGGCGCAGAAGGGCGCTCCAGCGTTCGGAGGCGTGGGTCTTTTTTTCACTCTCGGTCTTGAGGGCCTTTTCCAGCCGTTCTTCCGTCTTAGCCAGCTTTTCCTCTGTTTTTTTAAGGCGCCGCTCCATATCCTTCATGGCCGCGCTGTTTTCCTCTTCCCTGGCAAGCACCTGGTCCATGCGGAGGAACAGGCGCTCTTCGCTTTCCGAAAGCCCGGCCTCCAGCCGGTCGCAGCGCTCCTCCAGCCGTTCCTGGTCCTGGCTGAGGCCTTCGGCCACCAGGGTCATCTCGCTTGTGAATTCCTCGATCAGGGCGTTGATGTCCTGACTTTTGCCGCCGAAGGCGGAGCCGAAAAAGTTCCCCACCGATTTGATGATCCCGCCCTTGGGGGCGGCCTGGACGCTTTTTTCGTCCGGAACGATCACATCGGGGAGCAGGTTCCCGTTTTCTTCCCTTATTTCGGCCTCTTTTTTATTCATGGCTGTTTTCCTTCCTGAATCCTTCTTTAGGCGCGGCCGCGTGGCGCCGCGCAGAGGGGCTTGCATCGCGCGCAACCCAATTGTACAGCAAAAGGGGCAAAGTTGCAATACGGCCCGCGGGCCTCCGTGCCCAAGGGGAGCCGCCTCCCCGTCCGATGCGCATATATAAAAAGAAGGGGGCGTTACAAACGTTTCAATAATTCGACAAAAGTTTCCGGAATGTGACGAAAAGGATAACAATCGCCGGATTTCTTGAAAAACCGTGACAGGGCGGATAAAATATAGCTGTCTCGGACTATGCCGTCCGGGGACTGAAAAGGGAAAGGAACGACTTTCTTAAGGAAAGGAAGAGTTATAGAATGAAACGGCTGATTTCTGCGATGATGGCGCTGTGCCTCCTGTTTGCCTGCCTGGAAACGCTTGCGCAGGCCGCGGAGACATATCCCTTCACGGGCTATGTCACGATGGACAAGGTGTATTTCCGCTCCGGTCCGTCCACCCAGTCCGCGTCTTACGGGCAGCTGTCCCGGGGGACCTCGGTCCGGGTGACCGGGGAAAAGGGCGGCTTCTACGCGGTGACGTACCAGTCCAGGTCCGGCTATATCCTCAAGAGCCTGGTGACCAGGAACTTTATCCCGCCTGTAGGGGACGGCACCGCGTACATCTGCAAGGACAAGGTCTATTTCCGCAAAACGGCCTCGCCTGATTCCGCGTCCTTCTGCCAGCTGGATCAGGGGACGAAGGTCACCGTGACTGGCGAGACCGGGAATTATTATGCCGTCAAATACGGGAAGGACGCCGGATACATCCGCAAGGACTGCATCAGCTTCACCAAGGACATGACGGCTGCGGCTGCCAACCCCGCGCCCGCCGCGAACGGCAGGCGGACGGGCTATATCAGCCAGCCGAACGTATACTTCCGCAAAACGCCTTCCGCCAACGGGGAATACTGGGGCCAGCTGGCCCTGGGGACCCAGGTGACGGTGACCGGCGAAAGCGGGAACTATTACAGCGTGACCTACAACGGGAAGAACGGCTACATCCGCAAGGACTGCCTTTCCTTCACCAAGGTGACCCCCGCGGCCGCCGCGCCCACGGCTTACGCCAGGCGGACGGGCTATATCAGCCAGCCGAACGTGTACTTCCGCAAAACGCCTTCCGCCAACGGGGAATACTGGGGCCAGCTGGCCCTGGGGACCCAGGTGACGGTGACCGGTGAGACGGGGAACTACTACAACGTGACCTACGGCGGGAAGAACGGCTACATCCGCAAGGACTGCCTCAGCTTTGTGAAGGTGACGGCTGCCGCCGCCCCCACGATGACGGCTTTTGCCAGGCGGACGGGTTATATCTGCCAGCCGGACGTGAACTTCCGCCAGTCTCCTTCCCCCGAAAGCGGGGCCCACTGCCAGCTGCCTCTGGGCACGCAGGTGACGGTGACCGGTGAGATCGGGAACTATTACTGCGTCACCTGGGGCGGGCTGAACGGCTATATCCGCAAGGACTGCATCAGCTTTGCCAAAGTGACCCCCGGCGCGCCCACGGCTACGGCATTTATCACCCGGACAGGCTATATCAGCCAGCCGAACGTGTACTTCCGCAAGACGCCTTCCGCCGGCGATTACTGGACCCAGCTGGCGCTGGGCACGCAGGTGACGGTGACCGGTGAGACCGGGAATTATTACATCGTGATCTGGGGCGGGCTGAACGGCTTCATCCGCAAGGACTGCATCAGTTTTGCCCAGGTGACCCCTGCCGTGGTTACGCCCACGCCCACCCAGTATGTTGCGAGGGACGGTTACATCTGCAAGGACAGCGTCAATTTCCGCCAGATGCCTTCCCCCGAGAGCGCGGCCCACTGCCAGCTGGCCATGGGCACCAAAGTGACGGTGATCGGTGAGACCGAGGATTATTACAAGGTTACCTGGGGCGGGTTGACCGGCTATATCCGTAAGGACTGCCTCAGCTTTGCCAAGGTGACCCCGGGACCGGTCGTCACGGCCACGCCCAAGCCTACCGCGACGCCTTACGGCATCCAGGACGGATACATCAGCCAGGATAACGTATATTTCCGCAAGACGCCTTCCGCCGGTGATTACTGGATGCAGCTGCCCCTGGGCACCAAGGTGACGGTGACGGGCCAGAATGGAAATTATTACAGCGTCACTTACAGCGGGCTGAACGGCTACATCCGCAAGGACTGCCTCAGCTTCACCAAGGTGACGCCCAGGCCGACCCAGTCGCCCGCGCCCGCGCCGACGGAATACGGCCCCAGGATCGCTTATGTCAGCCAGGTGAACGTGTACTTCCGCAAAGCGGCATCCACCGACAGCGATTACTACTGCCAGCTGGCGCTGGGCACCCAGGTGACGGTGATCGGCGAGACCGGCAGGTTCTACCAGGTCCAGTACGACGGGAAGATCGGCTTTATCATGCAGAACTGCCTGAGCTTCACCAAGGTAACGCCCAAGCCGACCCAGTCGCCCACGCCCGTGCCGACGGAATACGCGCCCAAGACCGGCTATATCAGCCAGGAAAGTGTGTATTTCCGTAAAGAAGCGTCACAGGAGAGCGACTACTACGCGCAGCTGGCTCAGGGCACCCAGGTGACGGTGGTCGGGGAGACCGGCAATTTCTACAAGGTCTACTATTCCGGTTATACCGGCTACATCCGCAAGGACTGCCTCAGCTTTAATCCGGTGACGCCCAAGGCTTCAGTGACAACGCCTCCGCCGGCCACCACCTATGTTACCGAGAACCTTGACTGGTTCAGCAAAGGCAAGGGCCTGTTTGCCTCGGGGGACACCATTCAGGTGAAAGACTGCAAAACCGGCTATGTCTGGACCTGCCGGGTGATGTACGGGTCCAACCACCTGGACGTGGAGCCTCTGACCGCGGCGGATACCGCCGCGATGATCTCCGCCTATGGCGGCAACATCACCTATGTCCGCAGGCCGGTCCTGGTCAAGTATAACGGCCATGTGTACGCCGGATCCATTTACGGCGTGCCCCACGGTGACCAGACGATCATCGACAACAACTTCGACGGTCAGTTCTGCATTCACTTCACCGGTTCCAAGACCCACGGGACCGACAGGGTGGACCCTGACCATCAGGCTGCTATCCAGGAAGCCATGAACTATACCTGGTGATCGAAAACAGCATAAAGACCGGGAAGCCCGGACGGTGTTCAGACCGTCCGGGCTTCCCGGTCCTTTTTTTTGGGATCATACCAGCCGTTCCAGCATGCGGAATCCCCTGGCCTGCAGGAACTCCTCCACCTCCGTGAGGTCGGCGCAGCGAAGAATGGCCACCGGCTGGCGGCTCAGGGTGCTGTAGGTGACATAAAGGTAATCCAGGTTGATGTTGCCCCGGTTCAGGACCGACAGAAGGCCGTTGAGGCTGCCGCATTCGTCGGGGATCTCCGCGGCGATCACAAGCTCGGTCCGGCACATATAGCCGGCTCGGGTCAGTTCCCGGGCGGCCTTGTCCGTATCGGACACCAGCATGCGGATGATGCCGAATTCGGCGCTGTCGTTGGTCACCAGGGTATTCATGTTGACCCGGGCGTCGGAAAGCACCTGAGTGATGTCGTTCATGGTGCCTTTTTTGTTTTCCGCGAAAATGGACAATTGTCGTATCATGTTCCCGCTCCTCTTTGCGCCGTCAGATCAGCGCCTCTTTCATGGTTTTTACATATGCCCCCACATGGGGCGGGGCGTCCTTCCCGTACCGGGCCATCAGCTTCACGATGGCGGAACCCACAATGGCCCCGTCGGAGAGGCTGGCCATTTTTTTTGCCTGTTCGGGTGTGGAAATCCCAAAGCCGATGGCGCAGGGGACGTTGGCGTTTTCCCGTACCACCCTGACGATGGAGGCGAGGTCGGTGGTGATCTCGCTGCGGGTGCCCGTGACGCCCAGGCTGGATACGATGTAAATAAAGCCCTCCGCCTCACGGGCGATCATGGAGATCCGGTTTTCCGACGTGGGCGCGATGAGGGAGATCAGATCGACACCGTTCTCCCTGCACAGGGGGCGGAATTCCTCTTTTTCCTCAAAGGGCAGGTCCGGCAGGATCAGGCCGTCGATGCCGGTTTCCCGGCAGAGTGCAATGAATTTTTCCGCCCCATAGGAGTACACCACGTTGGCGTAGGTCATGAACACCATGGGTACGGATACGTCCCGGCGCAGGGAACGCACCAGATCAAAGATCCTGTCGGTGGTCGCGCCGCCCGTCAGGGCCCGCAGATTGGCCTCCTGGATCACCGGCCCTTCGGCGGTTGGATCGGAAAACGGGATGCCCAGTTCGATCAGGTCGGCCCCGTTCCTCACCGCTTCCCGTACGGCGGCGGCGGTGGTCTCCAGGTCCGGATCGCCGCAGGTGAGGAAGGCGATAAATGCCTTGCCATGGTCGAAAGCGGACGAGATATTACTCATAGATATCCTCCCCCCTGTACCGGGCGATGGCGGCGCAGTCCTTGTCCCCCCGGCCGGAAACGGTGATGACGACGATCCGGTCATGATCCATGCCGGGCGCGATCTTTTGCGCGTACGCTACGGCATGGGCCGATTCGATGGCGGGGATGATGCCTTCGGTTTTTGCCAGGTATTCAAAAGCGCAGACCGCTTCTTCGTCGGTGACCGGCACGTATTCCGCCCGGCCGATGTCGTGGAGCCACGCGTGCTCCGGACCTACGCCGGGATAATCCAACCCGGCGGAGATGGAATAAACAGGCGCGATCTGGCCGTATTGGTCCTGGCAGAAATACGATTTCATGCCGTGAAAAATGCCCAGCCTGCCGGTATTGATGGTGGCGGCCGTTTCAAAGGTATCGATGCCCCGGCCTGCCGCCTCGCAGCCGATGAGGCGCACGCTTTTGTCCCCGATAAAGTGGTAGAAACTGCCGATGGCGTTGCTTCCGCCGCCCACGCAGGCGATCACCGCGTCCGGAAGGCGTCCTTCCTTTTCCAACACCTGCTCCTTGATCTCAGCGGAGATCACGGCCTGAAAATCCCGTACGATGGTGGGGAAGGGGTGCGGGCCCATGACGGACCCCAGGCAGTAATGGGTGTCGTCGATGCGGCTGGTCCATTCCCGCATGGCTTCGCTCACCGCGTCCTTGAGGGTGGCGGTACCCGTTTTCACCGGGATCACCTCCGCACCGAGCAGACGCATCCGGTAGACGTTCAGGGCCTGGCGGCGGGTGTCTTCCTCGCCCATGAACACCACGCATTCCATGCCCATCAGCGCCGCGGCGGTGGCGGTGGCCACGCCGTGCTGGCCTGCGCCGGTCTCGGCGATCAGGCGCTTCTTGCCCATCTTTTTTGCCAGCAGGGCCTGCCCGAGCACGTTGTTGATCTTGTGCGCGCCGGTGTGGTTCAGATCTTCCCGCTTCAGGTAGATCTTTGCCCCGCCCAGATCCCGGGTCATTTTTTCGGCGAAATACAGCCTTGAAGGGCGGCCGGCGTATTCGTTGAGCAGGTGTGTCAGCTCCCGGCGAAAATCCGGATCGCTTTTGTAATGGTCATAGGCCTTTTCCAGTTCGATGACGGCGTTCATCAGGGTCTCCGGGATATACTGGCCGCCGTGGACACCGAACCTGCCCCGTGGGTTGGTCATTTTTCATCCCTCGCTTTCACCGCTGCCACAAAGGCGCGCATTTTTACGGGATCTTTTGCCCCGTCCGTTTCGATCCCGGAGGAGACATCCACGCCGAAGGGGCGGAATTCGGCGACAGCCGGTCCCACGTTTTCGGGATCCAGTCCTCCGGCCAGGAAAAAGGGCCTTCGGATGGCGCGGAGCAGTTCCCAGTCGAAGGCCGTGCCTCCGCCTGCCCCGGCATCCAGGAGCACGAGATCCGCCGGACTGCGCTCCGCTTTGCGGATGTCTTCCGCGGAGAAAACGCGGAACGCCTGGATGATGGGCCTGTCCGTCAATTGCCTGAGACGGGCGACGGTTTTTTCGTCTTCATGCCCGTGAAGCTGCGCCAGATCGATGACGCCTTCCTCCAGGAGCCTTGCGACCTGTTCCGCATCCTCGTCCACAAAAACGCCCACCGCCGGGATGCCGGGAGAAAGCAGTTTTTTCAGGGCCGCCGCCGTTTCGGCGTCTACGCAGCGGCGGCTTTTTTTCGCGAACACAAAGCCGATATAATCGGGCCTCAGCTCATTGACCGCGGCAATGTCCTCCGCCCGGCGCATACCGCACAGCTTGATCCTTGTCATGGTCCACCTCGCAGTTTTTTGAGTATTTCCGCTTTATCGGCGGAGCGCATCAGCGCTTCCCCGACCAGGACCGCGTCCGCGCCGATCCTTCTAAGCTTCTCCGCATCCCGGGGCTCCCGCACGCCGCTTTCCGCCACATATACGCAGTCCTGAGGGATCAGTTCCCGCAGCCGGGCGGCATTGGAAAGATCCACGGAAAAATCCTTCAGGTTGCGGTTGTTGACGCCGATGATGTCCGCACCGGCGCTGACTGCGGAGGCGATCTCCTTTTCGTCGTGCGCTTCCGTGAGGGCTGCCAGACCCAGGGCACGGCAGCGGGCCAGGCAGGCCTTCAGGACCGGCGTATCCAGGAGCGCACAGATGAGGAGCACCGCGTCCGCGCCCATGACCCGGGCCTGGTCGATCTGGTAGAGGCTTACGGTGAAATCCTTGCGAAGCATGGGAAGGCAGACCTCTTTTCGGATATCGGTGAAGATCTCATCCGATCCCAGGAACCATTTCGGTTCCGTCAGGCAGGAAACACAGTCCGCTCCGGCTTTTTCATATTCCCGGGCGATGTCCAGATAGGGGAAATCCGGCGAGATCAGCCCTTTGGAGGGAGAGGCGCGCTTTACCTCGCAGATGAAAGACAGCCCCGGCTTTATAAGCGCGTCCCTGAAGCGTTTTCCGCCGCCCGGTCCCATGGCGTCCGCCCTGGAGCGCATGGCTGCGGGCGGGATCTTTTCCTGGTCCGCCCTGACCCGCTGCCGGGCGTGGTCAGCCAGCTGATCCAGGATATTCATGGGGCGTCCTCCGGAAGATTGCTGATCTCGATCAGCTTATCCAGTGTTTTGGCCGCCGCCCCGGAATCGATGATCCGCGCCGCCAGGATGATGCCGTCCCCCAGGTCGGCGGCCTTGCCGCCGATGTACAGCGCCGCACCTGCGTTCATGAGCACCGCGTCCCGCTTCGGGCCTTTTTCCCCGGCAAGGATGGCGCGGGTGATCCGGGCGTTCTCTGCCGGCGTGCCGCCCGCCAGATCCTCCTTCCGGCACCGGACGAAGCCGAACTGCTCGGGCGTGAGCACATAGGATTTATACCAGCCGTCCCTGAATTCGCAAACCGTTGTGGGGGAGGACATGGAGATCTCGTCCAGTTTATCCTGGCCGTATACCACCATGCCCCGCCTGACGCCCAGATCCATCAGCACCTGCGCCAGGGGCAGCACCAGGTATTCGTCGTATACGCCCAATAATTGCATGGCGGGCCTGCCGGGATTGGTGAGGGGGCCGAGGATGTTGAACACCGTGCGGAAGCCCAGCTCCCTGCGTATGCTGCCGACATATTTCATGGAGGTGTGGTATTTCTGTGCGAAGAAGAAGCACATGCCGACCTCGTCCAGCAGCATGCGGCAGCGGTCGGGGCTTTGGTTGATGTTGACCCCCAGGGCTTCCAGGCAGTCCGCCGTGCCGCAGCTGCTGGAGGCGGCCCGGTTGCCGTGTTTGGCGACCCGCATCCCGCCGGATGCCGCCACCAGCGCCGAGGTGGTGGAGATATTGAAGCTGCGTGCGTTGTCGCCGCCGGTACCTACGATCTCAAAAAGGCTGTCGCCCGCGTCGACCCGGATGGCTTTTTCCCGCATGGCGGCGGCGCACCCGGCGATCTCGTCCTTGGTCTCGGCCTTGGCGCTCTTGGTGGACAGGGCCGAGAGGAAGGCGGCGTTCTGGGTGGGGGTGGTTTCTCCGCTCATGATCTCGTTCATCACGGTGTACGCTTCATCGAATGTCAGATCTTCCTTGCTGACGATCTTGACGATGGCTTCCTTGATCATGGTTCGCGCTCCTTTCGCTGCTGTAAAAAGTTTCTGAGTATGGTTTTTCCGCTGGGGGTCATGATGCTTTCCGGGTGGAACTGGACGCCGAAAACAGGGTAGTCCCGGTGCTGTACGGCCATCACCTCGCCGTCCGATGTCCGGGCGGTCACCCTGAGGCAGTCGGGCATGGTCCCGCCGTCCGCGGCCAGGGAATGGTAGCGGGCCACGGGCATGGGAGAAGGACACTCTGCGAACAGGGGACAGGAGGGATCGAAGGAGATCAGGGACTGCTTTCCGTGCATCAGTTCCTTTGCGTAGGTGACCGTGGCGCCGAAGGCGGCGCAGATGGCCTGGTGCCCCAGGCACACGCCGAGCAGGGGGATGTCCTTTCCCAGCTTCCGGGCTGCTTCCACGATGACGCCCGCGTTCTCCGGGCGTCCGGGGCCGGGCGATAAAATGATATGGTCCGGCCCCAGGACTTTGATCCCATCCACCGTCATTTCGTCGTTGCGGATCACCCGGATATCCGGCGAAAGCTCGCCCAGCAGCTGGAACAGGTTGTAGGAAAAACTGTCGTAATTGTCGATCAGCAGGATCATTCGTCCGCCTCCTTTGCCATCCTCAGGGCGTTCACGACGGCTTTCGCTTTGTTGACGCACTCCTCGTATTCCTTTTCCGGCACCGAATCGTTCACGATCCCGGCGCCGGAACGGATGAATACCCTGCCGTTTTTTCTGTAGGCGATGCGGATGGCGATGCAGGTGTCCATATTGCCTGTGAAATCGATGTAACCGATGGCGCCCCCGTATATGCCGCGCTTGTTTTTTTCCAGTTCGCCGATCAGCTGGCAGGCCCTTATCTTCGGTGCGCCGGAGAGGGTGCCCGCCGGGAGCACGGCCCGGATGGCGTCAAGCGCGTCATATTCCGGCCTGATCCTGCCGCGCACGGTGGAGCCGATGTGCATCACGTGGGAATAACGCTCGACGGAATGGAGCTTTTCCACCTCCACAGAACCGAAGAGGGAGATCCTGCCCAGATCGTTGCGGCCCAGGTCTACCAGCATGTTGTGCTCCGCCAGTTCCTTTTCGTCGGCAAGCAGCTCCTGTTCCAGACGCATGTCCTCCGCCTCTGTTTTGCCGCGCGGCCTGGTGCCCGCCAGGGGGAAGGTATGCAGGACGCCGTCTTCCAGCTTCACCAGCGTTTCCGGGCTGGCCCCCGCCACCTCCACGTCGGTGCCGGAAAAGTAGAACATGTAAGGGGAAGGATTGATGGCGCGCAGGACGCGGTAAACGTTCAGCAGGCTGCCTTCAAAGGGCGCGCTCAGGCGGTTGCTGAGCACGATCTGGAAAATATCTCCTTCCCGGATGTGGTGTTTGGCTTTTTCCACCATGGCACAGAAACGCTCCCGGTCAAACAGCGCCGATACGTCCCCGGCAAGCCTTCCGGCCGGCTCCTTTTTTTGCTCTCCATCCGTCAGCAGCGTTTTCAGGGCCTGCAGGTCCATAAGGGCTTTGTTATAGCCCGTTTCCACGTCGTTTAAGGGCATATTCACGATCAGGATGATCTTCTGGCGGAAGTTGTCAAAGGCGATCACCTTGTCGAACAGCATCAGGTCCACATCCTTGAAGTGCTCGGTATCGTCCACCTCCCGCCGGGCGGTGGGTTCGTAATAATTCAGGTAGTCGTAGGAAAAGTATCCCACCAGGCCCCCGGTAAAGGGCGGGAGACCCGGGATCCGGGGACTGTGATAGTCCGCAAGGATCTGGCGCAGGTAAGCCGCGGGATCGTCCGTATGGATCTTCAGGCTGCCAATCCGCATGTCCCCGTCCGTGCAGGTGATGCTCAATTTGGGATCGAAGCCGAGAAAGGTATAGCGTCCCCACTTTTCCTTTCCTTCCACCGATTCCAGCAAAAAGCAGTGCGTGGATACGTTTTTCAGTATCCTTACTGCCTGGATGGGGGTGCGGATGTCCGACAGCAATTCGCATGCGACGGGGGCGACCCTGTATGCGCCTGTTTCGGCCAGGCGTCGGATCTCCTGAAGATCGGGGTACACCTTCATGGCTTTTCCTCCTGTGCTGATGGGATCGCGCAAGGGGGCTCTGGGCATGGAAAAGCCCCTGACAGAATCCATTTTCTGTCAGGGGCGAATGTTCTTTCCGCGGTGCCACCCTGCTTCGCGGCCTCAAAGCCGCGCACTTGATGGGATACGATCATATCCCCGGCCAATTACGTCGGCCCCACGTCGCAGAATACTCGGCGGGCCTCAGCGGCCCCTTTGCCTTTCCCTGCGCCCTCCGCGGTCCATTTGATGAACTGTTTCCCACCCGGTTCCCAGCGTCCCGGGCTCTCTGCGGGGGCATTTTCACCGTTATCTCCGCATCAACGGTTTGGATGAAATATGCGATTAAGGGGATTATATCAACCCGCCCAGGCCCTGTCAACGGAGTATACAGGGGAAAAACAGGATACACCAAAGGTGATCATTTATTGCCGATTTTGCTTTTTTTACCTGTATCCGGCCTGCGCTGCGGATGATAAAACGGCAAACAAAAAAGGCCGCTTCGTTCTGCGGCCCTTGGATCGGGTGATATTCGATCCGGTCCTTCCCGGCTTTGCCGGTCCCGGATCCTGGGGTAAAGCTGCCTTTATGCCGATCTGCCTTTATACCAGGGAGATGCCGCTGGAGGCCTGGTCCGTGCGGTAGCGCTCGATCAGCTTGCGGATGCGGTCCTGGGGAGAGAGGAGGGAATGCAGGCTGCGGTCGTGGTTCAAAGTGGCGATGAGGTAGCTGATATATTTGCTCAGATCGGCCTCGACGAACCAGGGGCTGTTCAGGGCTTCGGGCCTGAGGTAGGTGAGGTTGGTTGAGATCACGCGGCTGATGATGCCGTCCTGATAGGCTTTATCGAAGGCTTCGGTCCCGTTGGTGAAAAAGGCGAAGGAACAGGCGGCGAAGATACGGTTGGCCTTGCGCTTTTTGAGTTCGCGGGCCAGATCGATGACGCTTTCGCCGGAGGAGATCATGTCGTCCACGACGATGCAGTCCTTGCCTTCCACATCGGCGCCAAGGTATTCGTGGGCGACGATGGGGTTGCGGCCGTTGACGATGGTGGAATAGTCGCGGCGCTTATAGAACATGCCCAGGTCCAGGGACAGGAGGGAGGCGTAATAGATGTTGCGCTGCATCGCACCTTCGTCCGGGGAGATGAACATCATGCTGTTTTTATCGAACCTGAGATCCTTGACGCTGCGGCACAGGGCCTTCATGATCTGGTAGGAAGGCATCACGTTTTCGAACCCGTCCAGGGGGATGGCGTTCTGCACCCGGGGATCGTGGGCGTCGAAGGTGATGATGTTGCTGACGCCAAGGCTGGCCAGTTCCTGCAGGGCCATGGCGCAGTCCAGGCTTTCCCTGCTGTTCTTGCGGTGCTGGCGGCTTTCGTACAGGAAGTGCATGATCACGTTGATGCGCTTGGCTTTTCCGCCGATGGCGCCGATGATGCGCTTGAGGTCCGCGAAATGGTCGTCGGGGCTCATGTGCACGTCCATGCCGTACATTTTGAAGGTCTTGTTCCAGGCGGTGACGTCCACGATGATGTAGATGTCGTAGCCGCGCACGCTCTCCTTAAGAACGCCCTTGCTTTCGCCGGTTCCGAACCGGGGGCAGTAGCACTTGATCAGGAAGCTGTCGCGGTTGACACCCGGCTGGGTATAGAATTCTTCGTCCTGGACCTCCTGAAGGCTGTTCCATTTCAGCAGCCAGCTGTTGACCTTGCGGCCCATTTCTTCGCAGCCGGCCATGGGGATGACGCCGAGCGGCCCGATGGGGATGCTCTTGAGGTCCTTGTCCCATTCGGTCAGGAAATTGTTCAAGCGAGGTCCCTCCTTTGCGTTGGTCGACATTGGACGGGGTGCATCGCTATTATACACGCAAAAAGGAGAAAATAGAAGGGCTGGTGAAAAAACTTTCAATATTTATGCAAGTTATCCATCATCGGGATGATAAAATACATAAAAACGTCCATAACGGAATGACCTCTTCCTGCTTTCAGCCTGACCTGCGGGCCGTGGAGGCTTTTCTCCGGCGGGATCGACGCTGTCAGATCAGGAAACCGCCGTTGACGCCCAGCACCTGGCCCGTAATGAAGGAGGATCCGGGGGAGCAGAGGAAGAGGGCGGCGGCGGCGCAGTCCTCCGGGGTGCCGATGCGCCCGAGCGGCGTGGAGGAGATCAGTTCCTCCCTGTCCACGTTCGTCAGGTCCCGGTTCATGCCGGTATCGATCAGGCCGGGGGCGATGCAGTTGACGCGGATGCCGGAGGGGCCGCATTCCTTGCTCAGGGCCCTGGTGAAGCCGATGAGGCCTGCCTTGAAAGCGGAATAAGCCGTTTCGCAGCTGGCCCCGGTCTGCCCCCACATGGAAGAGACCGTGACGATGCTCCCGCCGCCCGCGGAGATCATTCCCGGGAGCGCCTCCCGGACGCACAGGAAAGCGCTTTTGAGGTCCGCGGCGTAGAGCGCGTCAAATTCCTCCTCGGTCATGTCCTGGATCAGGCCCTTCCAGGCCTGCCCCGCGTTGAGTACCAGCGCATCGACACGGTGGACCTTTTTCAGAAAATAGGCGAACATCCGCGTGACTTCGTCGGAACGGGACACGTCGCAGGGGGTGAACAGCGCGCCGGTCTCCCGGCAAAGGACGGGGATGAGGTCGGTCTCATGGCGCGCGCAGGTGAGGGGCAGCCATCCGGCGCGGGCAAAAGCGCGGACGCAGGCTGCCCCGATCCCCCGGGAACCGCCGGTGATGAGCACGGTCTTCATCAGAAATTGCCCCCGTTCCAGCCCCAGGCGTCCGTCGGCAGGTAACGGATGTAAATGTTTTCCGCAGGCACGCCGGTGCGCTTTGCGACGCAGTCGGTCACCCGTTGCGTCATGGCGTCCAGCTGCTCCTTTTCAGGGCAGCCGTACATGGACACGCCGATGAAACAGCACGGTACATCCGTTTTCCCGCGGAAGGCCATGGCGCAGTTTTCCTCAAAGCGGAGCATCAGCCAGTTCTCGCTCTTTCCGAGGATCCGGACGGCCTGCCCGAGATCCCCGGTCAGTTCTTCCCGGACCCGGGGGGACAGGGGAACGGTGGTTTGTGTGTGGATGTAGGGCATGGCTTTCTCCTTTCCGGTACGGCATTTTGCGTTCCGGACAACATTATACCACGCGGACGGGCAAGAGCGGAAAATAAAAAAACGCAAAAGGTCCGCATTGATGACACATTTTTGAGCGAATCGGAGAATATACTTTATTTACGGATAAAGGCTCTTGTCGGCTGCCCCCTCGGCCGAAGA
Source organism: Clostridia bacterium (assembly GCA_017523615.1). Taxonomy (GTDB): domain Bacteria; phylum Bacillota; class Clostridia; order Christensenellales; family Aristaeellaceae; genus RUG756. Next base: position 2,998 of record JAFWWK010000026.1, on the reverse strand, counting down.
GTCCCGCGGCATGAGCCGCGATCCGCTTCAGGCCGCGCCGATCCCCCTTGGCGCGGTTTTTGTGTTCTTATCAGGCTTTTTTACCGGCGTCCGATCCCGTTTTTCTGCGTTTTCCATATCCGCTTTCCTGCCTGTTTCACGCTATGTCTTGAAAAAAAAGCCGGGGCAGGGTATAATGATTTCAGGTGCCGCATATGTGAGGTGATCGGGTGTTTGAGGGGTTCAGCGGGGAGATGATCCCGTTTTTTCTGGATCTCCGGTTCCATAATTCCAGGGCGTTCATGGACGCCAACCGGGACAGGTACCGCGTCTTCGTCCGGGAACCGTTCTGCCGTTTCATCGAGGAACTCGGGCCCCGGATGCAGGCCCTGATCCCGGAAATGGAGGTCCGCCCGGCCAAGTGCCTGTCCAGGATCAACCGTGACACCCGCTTCAGCAGGGACAAATCCCCTTACCGGGACCACCTGTGGGTGGCTTTCCGGGAAAGCGGCGTCAGCAAGGAAGGAATGCCGTTCTTCTGGTTCGAGATCCGGCCGGAGGAGGTCACCTGGGGCGTGGGTCTTTGGGGCGAGAACACCGAGGCCATGGAGGCGCTGCGCCGCAGGATCGAGGCGGACCCCGCGGGGATCGGGCGATATTTCTCCCTCCTGGACGAGGCAGAATGCGCCATGGCCGGCCCGGAATGGAAAAAGAAGGTCCCTCCCCCCGGCGTTGAAGGACGGCTGAGATCCCTGTACCTCAAAAAAGCGGTATATTTCGAAAAGATCGGCGCCCGGATGGAATGGATCTATTCGCCGACGATCACGGACCGCGTCTTCCGCGATTACATGCTGCTGAAACCGTGGTACGATCTCCTGCGGGGCTGTGTCCCGGAACTCTCTTACAAGGAAAAGGAGTGAGAATATGACAGACCTTCGCGCGCTGATCTCGGGCTCCGACGTTCGCGGCAAGGCGCTGGGCGAAGGCGCCGCACTGACCGGAGAGGTGGCCGAAAGGCTCGGCGGATCCTTTGCCCGCTTCCTGTGGCTGAAGACGGGACACCGGCCCCGGGTCTATATCGGGCGCGATTCGCGCTTAACGGGCGAGGCGCTTTCCGCCGCCTTCGCCGGGGGACTTTGCGCCGCCGGCGCCGAGGTGGTCAGCGTGGGGATGTGCACCACCCCTGCCATGTATATGATCCTGATCACGGAAGGCTGGGGCGGAGACGGTTCTGTCATGGTCACGGCCAGCCACCTGCCGATGGACAGGAACGGCTTCAAGTTTTTCCTGCCCGACGGCGGCATCGGCCTGGATACCCTGAAGGAGATCCTGGCCCTGGCGGAGAGCGGTGACGACTATTCCCGGGCCGGGGGCAGCGTGACGGAGAAAAATTTCCTGCCCGATTACTGCGGACTCCTGCGTGCCAGGATCCTGAAGGGCCTGGGCACCGACGAGGAACAGCCCCTGCTGGGACTGCACGTGGCGGTGGACGCCGGCAACGGCGCCGGAGGCTTTTATGCGGACTTCCTCCGAAGCCTGGGCGCCGTCACGGAGGGTTCCCGCTACCTGGAGCCTGACGGACACTTCCCGAACCATATCCCCAATCCCGAGGATCCGGCGGCCATGGCCTCCATCAGTGAGGCGGTGCGCGAAAGCGGCGCGGACATGGGCGTTATTTTCGATACCGACTGCGACCGCGCGGCCATCGTGGATTCCACCGGCCGCGAGATCAACCGCAATCGCCTGATCGCCCTGGTCAGCGCGGTGCTTTTGGACGCCGCCCCCGGGATCACGGTGGTCACCGACTCGGTCACCTCCACGGGGCTGAAGAACTTTATAGCTTCTCATGGAGGCGTCCATTACCGCTTCAAGCGGGGCTACCACAACGTGATCGAGCAGGCCCGCCGCCTGAACGCCGAGGGGGTGGATTGCCCCCTGGCCATGGAGACCAGCGGCCACGCGGCCCTCAGGGAAAACCATTTCCTGGACGACGGCATGTACCTGGTGACCGTGCTCATCGGCGACGCCGTGCGCATGAAGCGCCGCGGAAAGGAACTGTTCGACCTGATCGCGGACCTTTCCGACCCGATGGAGAGCGCCGAGGTGCGTTTGACCATCAGCGCCGCGGATTTCCGGGCCGTGGGCCAGGAAGCCATCGACCGGGTCACCGCCAGGGGAGAAAGCGACCCCGAGTGGCATATCGCTCCCGACAACCGGGAGGGCATCCGGATCTCTTTCGATTTTGACGGCAGGAAGGAGAGCGCCTGGTTCCTCCTGAGGCTGTCGGTCCACGACCCGGTGCTGCCGCTGAATATGGAAAGCGACGTGAAGGGCGGATGCCTGAGGATGGCCCGGGAGCTTTTGGGCATCCTGGGAGATATTGCGGACGTGGACGCGTCCAATCTGAAGAAGTTTATCGATTCCGCCGGCGCATGAGGCGCATCAAACACCGTTTTACGGATCTGGTTTTCTAAATGATTACATATAGAAGAGGAGACGATGCAAAGATGGATATCCAGACCAAAGTGATCAACACCATCCGTGTGCTCGCGGCTGATACTGTCCAGAAAGCCAAGAGCGGTCATCCCGGCGCGCCCATGGGCATGGCGCCCCTGGCCTACGCCCTGTGGATGGAGACCATGAACGTTTCCCCCACCCACCCCAAATGGGAGGGAAGGGACCGCTTCGTGCTTTCCTCCGGCCATGCCAGCGCTCTCAACTATGTGCTTTTGCACCTTTGCGGCTTTGACCTTTCCATGGAGGACCTGAAGAACTTCCGCCAGTGGGGTTCCCGCACGCCCGGCCATCCGGAATACGGCCGCACCGCCGGCGTGGAGACCACCACCGGCCCGCTGGGCCAGGGCGTGGCCAACGCCGTGGGCATGGCCGTCGCGGAGACCATCCTCGCCGCCAAATTCGATCGTCCCGGTTTCCCCGTGGCGGACCACCGCACCTATGCGGTCTGCGGCGACGGCTGCATGCAGGAGGGCATCGCCTCCGAAGCCTGCTCCCTGGCCGG
>JAFWWK010000025.1 GCA_017523615.1 Clostridia bacterium | reverse complement strand
TAAAACTCGAACTTCTTCTCGTTGTTCTTGGTCATAACCTGTATAAATACCATAACCGAAAAATGAAAAAAATGACAGCAGCTTGATTGCCCCAAAGGTCCTTCATTTGGGGAAAGGGGAAGTATACGCTTTTTTAACCATGCCCTTGTTCCTTTGTGTTGTTATTGGAAAAGAGCTGTGAAGCTCCGGATTTTTCAATCCTTTTCTTCACAGCTCCTGTTTTTATGTTTTCCCCAAAGAGGCGGGTTTAAATAATTTACTTGCCTTAAGAAAGAAAAAAAGGTACAATAAAGAAAATTTGATTCTGGAGGGCTGAGCCATGTATAAAGCAGTGATCGAAGAAGCCAAACAGAAAATGCAGAAAACCTGCGATTTTTATCAGAAGGATATGCTTTCCCTTCGGGCCGGCAGGGCCAATCCCCAGATCCTGGACAAGATCATGGTGGATTATTATGGCACTCAGACCCCGCTGAAGCAGATGGGCAACATTTCAGCGCCTGAACCCAGGCTTTTGACCATCAACCTGTGGGACACCAAGGCGATCCCCCTGGTTGAAAAGGCTATCCTCAAAAGCGATCTGGGCCTGAACCCCTCCAACGACGGCAAGGTGATCCGCCTGGTGGTACCGGAACTGAACGAAGAACGCCGCAGGGATCTGACCAAGCTGGTACGCAAGGGCGCCGAGGAAGCCAAGGTGGCTGTACGTTCCATCCGCAGGGATGCGATGGAGCAGATCAAGAAGCTCAAGAAGGACAGCCAGATCACTGAGGACGACCAGCGGAAGGCCGAGGACGAACTGCAGAAGGTAACCGACGCCAAGATCAAGGATGTGGACCGCATCGCCGCCGATAAGGAAAAGGAGATCATGGAGGTTTGAGCCTTTCGTCTCTTCTTGGGCTTCCCCTGGATGAAGCTCTTTCCCTTGCTCGAACCGAAGGCCTGAAAGTGGACCGGGTGGTCATGACCGGTGCCAGGGGCAGTGCCAGACAGGCGGCAGAGCGCGAGGGCGGTTTCGAGGAGCGCGTGGTTTCCTGCGGAGAGGACTATCTTATCGCTGCGCGCTTCCGCACCTCCGCTCCGATGGTAAAAACAGGGGAGGAAAATGTCAGCCATGAGTGAAAAACTTCTGCCCCGTCATGTAGCCATCATCATGGACGGCAACCGCCGCTGGGCGCGCAGGCACCGTCTGAAGGCTGCCCTGGGTCACCGCAGGGGCGTGGAAACGCTCAGGAACATTATCAGGGAAAGCAGCGATCTGAAGATCCGGGCCCTTTCCCTGTATGCGTTCTCCACCGAAAACTGGAAAAGGGATCCTTCTGAGGTCCAGGCATTGATGGATCTCCTTTTGGAGTTCTTCTCCAGTGAGATCGATGAACTGGATGAAAAGAATGTCTGCATCCGCATCCTCGGCGTCAAGGAAGCCCTGCCCCCCGCCCAGCGGGAGGCTCTTTTCCGTGCCGAAGAACGGACGAAGAACAATACGGGGCTGTGCCTGAACATCGCCATCAACTACGGCGGAAGGGATGAGCTCGTCCGCGCTTTCAGGAAGATCGCAAAGAAGATCGCGGAGGGGGAAATGTCCCCCGATGATATCAGCGAGGACAGCATTTCCACAAGCCTTGACACGCATGACCTGCCCGATGTGGATCTCCTGATCCGCACCAGCGGCGAGATGAGGCTGAGCAATTTCCTGCTTTACCAGTGCGCCTACGCGGAATTTGTTTTTACGGATGTCCTGTGGCCTGATTTCGATCTGGCGGCGTATCACGCGGCCCTGGACGAATACGGCAAACGGCAGCGCCGGTTCGGGGGAGGCTGAGGCATATGGTCAAAAGAATCATTACCGGTGTTGTGCTCATCGGCGTTCTGGTAACGGCCCTGACACTGTGGGGCTGGTTCTTTGCCATTCCGTTCATGGCGCTCCTTGGAATGGCGCTCTATGAGGTGTTCCGCGCCCTCGGCAACACCGGGGCTCATCTGGTCACCTGGCCGGTATACCTTTTTTTCGCCCTCAGCATCCCGCTTCTTACGACCGGGATCGGCGGCGGCGGCGTACTGCTGGCCCTGGCTTTCGGGGCATGCCTGTTCGTTACCATCCACGTGCTCTTCAGCAGGGAGCCGACCCTTGAAAACATTCTGTATTCCATCCTGCCGCTGTTCATCGTGCTCCTGCCCGGTATGTGCACCCTCGGTCTTTTGCGCGGAGAGGACCGGATCACCCAGCTTATGCTGATGATCATGGCTTTCGCGGTCCCCCTGGCCGGGGACACCATGGCCTATTTTATCGGTGTCCTTTGGGGAAGGCACAAGCTGTGTGAAAAAGTCTCTCCCCACAAAACGGTCGAAGGCGCTGTCGCGGGTCTCATCGGCTCTGTCCTGGCCGGTGCTGTGGTTCTGGCGTTCTTCCTTCATCGGTGTCCCGTTCCCTGGTGGCATTATCTATTGCTGGGCCTCATCGGCGGCGTCGCCGGTCAGGCGGGGGACCTGTTCGCCTCCATTGTCAAACGTACCTGCGATGTAAAGGATTACGGAACGATATTTCCCGGACACGGCGGGATCATGGACCGGCTGGACAGCGTTTACTGGGCGGCAGTGGTCATGTACTGCTATATGACGATTTTTATCTGACTCTTTTGACGATCTGAAAGGACGTTTCTGCTTTCTCATGGAAAATATATCCCTGCTCGGCTGCACCGGTTCCATTGGCACCCAGGCGCTTGAGGTGGCGGCGCTGCATCCGGACCGATTCCGGATCACCGCGCTGACAGCACACAGCAACGCCGAAAAGCTGTTTGAACAGGTGCGGCTTTTCAAGCCTTTATTCGCGGCCCTGACCAGCGGCGAATGCGAGATCCCCGCGGATCTGAAGAACGCCTGCGCATGGTCCTTCGGCCCGGACGCCTTAAGGGAGGCCGCGGCGCTGCCTGAAAGCGACGCGGTGCTTGACGCCGTGGTCGGCATGGCCGGTTTGGAGGCGGTCCTTACCGCCGGAAAAGCCGGGAAACGGGTTTTGCTTGCCAACAAGGAGGCCCTGGTGGCGGGCGGCGAAATGGTGACGTCGGTTTTCGGGCCGCTGAAGGACCACCGCCTTCTGCCGGTGGACAGCGAGCACAGCGCCATCTGGCAGTGCCTGGAGGCAGCCGGGGACAATTTGCCCGAGGAGATCCTTCTGACCGCCAGCGGCGGCCCCTTCCGCACCTGGGAGGCGGACAGGATCAGGAACGCATCGGTATCTGAAGCCCTGGGACATCCCAACTGGCATATGGGTTCTAAGATCACGGTGGACAGCGCCACCATGTTCAACAAGGGCCTTGAGATCATCGAGGCGCGGTGGCTGTTCGATATGCCCGAAGACAGGATCCGCGTGGTAGTGCATCCGGAATCCATCGTCCATTCGGCAGTGCGCTTCAGGGACGGCGCGGTGCTGGCCCAGATGGGTGTGCCGGATATGCGCCTGCCCATCCTGTACGCAATGGCCTGGCCTGACAGGCTTAATACAGGAGCGGAGGAATTGGACCTCTTCCGGGTGGGCCGGCTGACCTTCGAGGAGCCGGATGAAAAGAAATTTCCGGCGATGGCCCTTGCCCGCGCTGCCCTGAGGGAGGGCGGCGGCGCTCCCTGCGTGATGAACGCGGCCAACGAGGAGGCCGTTTACGCCTTCCTCGGCGGAAGGATCTCTTTCGGGAGCATATACGATATCGTAAGATACGTGACGGAGACCCTGCACGCCGGGAAACTCCGCTGTTTTGAGGACGTCAGGGATTGTGACGGTCGGGCCAGGACTTTGGCCCGGGAAAGGATCAAAGAGATTCAATGATCACTGTTCTATATGTGCTCGCGGCCATACTGATGCTGGGCGTCATGATCATGATCCATGAATGCGGGCATTTTTGGGCCGCAAGGCTGACCGGGATCCCAGTAAGGGAATTCGCCCTGGGATTTGGGCCCAAGCTGCTTGAGTGGAAAAGCAAAAAGTACGACACCGTGTTCATGCTTCGCCTCATCCCTGCCGGGGGTTACTGCGCATTTTACGGTGAGGACGACCCGGATAAAGCAGGGAGCAGCGACCCGAAGCTTTTCAACAACGCCAAAGCTTGGAAACGCTTCGTTACCATCCTGATGGGCCCGGTGATGAATTTTGTCCTGGCGCTCATCGTCGCTTTCGGTTTTTATCTCGTGACCGGGGAGATCACCGACGCGGTCTACGGCAGCTGTGCCGTGGTCAGCGTCGAAAAGGACAGTCCTGCCGATATCGGAGGGCTGAAGGCCGGCGACGTGGTGACGAAAGTCAACGGTGAGGACGCATCGGGCCTGGACGAAACGGGCGATGGGTATAAGCTGATGTCCATGATCTCCGCCTACCGGGAAGGGGACGATCCCCTTGTGTTCACGGTGACGCGTTCCGGCGAGGAAGCAACAGTCACGGTCACGCCCCGGTACAACCAGGCCGAGGAAAGAATGATGGTGGGCGTCACACTGCAGGGTCAGGCAGAATATGTTTATTCCCCGGTCACCGTCTTCAGGGCCGGGAAACTGGCTTTTGATTACTGTGCCGAAGCCGGCGGGCTCATCCTGAAAAGCCTCAGGAACCTGGTGACCCGGGGCGAAGGGCTGGAAGATGTGGGCGGAACGGTCCGCATCGTGCAGGTGATCACCGAGGAGACCAGGGAATACGGCCTGGAAGCTTACATCAGCCTGCTGATCATGATCTCTGTTAACCTTGGCCTGGTGAACCTGCTGCCCATTCCCGGGCTGGATGGATGCCGCCTCCTTTTCCTGATTGTGGAGGCAATCCTTCGTCGTCCCATCAACCGTAAACTGGAATCCTATATTCACTTAACAGGATATGGAATCTTATTGGTACTATTTCTATTTCTGACTTTCAGAGACATTCAGAACCTGATTTCATAAGGGGGGAAAAATATTGGCATCCGCGATCCGTGTAAAGGCGGGGACGCTTGAGATCGGCGGCGGCGCTCCCGTTTCCGTTCAGAGCATGACCAATACCGACTCGCGGGACCGGGAGGCGACCCTAAAGCAGATCCTGGACCTGGCGGCGTGCGGGTGCGAGCTGGTGCGGGTTTCGGTCTTTGACGATACCTGCGCCGAAAACGTACGGTATTGGGTGGATCATTCCCCGGTGCCCCTGTCGGCAGACATCCATTTCGACCATCGCTTCGCCATCAGGAGCGTGGAGAACGGCATCCACTGCCTCCGGATCAATCCGGGGAACATCGGGTCGGCGGATAAGGTGCGCATGGTGGCGGACTGCCTGAAGGCCCACCGGATACCGGTCCGCATCGGCGTCAATTCCGGTTCCCTTGAGAAGGAGATCCTGGCAAAATACGGCCGCGTCACCGCGCTGGGGCTGGTGGAATCAGCCCTGGGGCATGCCGCCCTGCTGGAGAAAGAGGGCTTCAGGGACATCGTGCTGTCGATGAAGTCCTCCTCTGTCCCCATGACGGTGGAGGCGTATCGTCTGGCGGCGGAAAAATGCGGCTATCCCCTGCATGTCGGCGTGACCGAAGCGGGTCTTCCCGGCGCGGGAACGGTGAAATCCGCCATCGGCATCGGCGCCCTTCTTCTGGAGGGCATCGGGGACACCATCCGCGTTTCCCTCACCGGGGATCCCCGGGAGGAGGTCCGGGCCGCTTTGGACATCCTGCGGGCCCTGGAGATCCGCCGCGGGTTCCGCCTGGTGGCCTGTCCCACCTGCGGGAGGACCCGCCTGGATACCCCCGCCATCGCCAGGCGCGTGGAGGAAGCGTTCAGGGACGAAAAGAAGGATATTACCGTTGCGGTAATGGGCTGCGTTGTCAACGGCCCCGGCGAGGCCGGGGAAGCGCAGGTGGCCCTTTGCGGAGGCGACGGCTGCGGCGCCCTATACATCGAGGGCAAATATGTCCGTAAGCTGACAGGCGACGTGGCCGGGGAATTTATCGAGGCTGTACGGAGTTATCTGGATGACATACGATGATCTGATCTCGGCCCTCATGGGTGTGCTTCCCGAAAACGAGGGAGGCCTGGCGATTGAGAACATCCGTTTTTATAAAAGCGAAAATAAGGCCTGTTTCTCCATCCTGTCTGATCAGGTGATAGGGGAAAGGGGCTTTTTCGCTGTAAAGAAAGCCCTGCAGAAAGCCTTTCCGGAAATGAAGATCCAGCTCAGGATCGCGTGCCCCGCCAGGGCCGCGGACTTTGTACGGGATCCGGATAAATATGCCCTGCCGCTGAACCAGCTGCTGATGAGGGAATGTCCCGCCGTGAGAAGCTGGGAGTTTGACTTGCGATGGATGCCTGGTAACGGCTGCGTATGGTTGGAGGTGCCTGACGATTTCTGCATGCTGTTCCTTAAAGGCGCCGAAATGCCTGAAAAGCTTTCCCGGGCCATTTACGATATTTTCCGGGTGGATACCGGCGTGGAGATCCGGGTGTCCGGGGACTGCGAAAAGCGCCTGCGCGAAATGCGGGAGGAGAGGGAGCGGAACGAGGAGCTCCTCAGGGAACGGTTCCGGCAGGAACGGGAGGAGTACATGTCCGGTAAAAAGGCCGCGCCCAAGCCCAAGCCGCAGGATGACCGCATCCGCGGGCGGCTGATCAGGGATGAACCGACGCCCGTCAAGCAAATCACCGACGCCTCCGGAACGGTCACGATCCGGGGCGAAGTACTTTCTGTCGACACCAAGGAAGTCATGGGCGGAGAGGCGCTGCTGATCACCTTTGACGTCACGGACAGAACCGACACCATCAAATGCAAGAACATCATGTATTACCGGCCGAAGGCCGAGGGCGTGAAAAAGGAGAATCTGCCTCCCGTTACGCCCGCTGAAAAGGAAAAGGTGAACGAGACGGTTTCCAGGATCAAAGCGGGGATCGGCGTTATCGTCCGCGGCAACGCGGAATTCGATCCCTACTGCAAGGAGACCGTCATCAGGGCCAGGGACATCACCGCCTGCACGCTTCCGAAGAGGACCGACGACGCCCCGGAGAAGCGGATCGAACTGCATCTGCATACCAAGTTCAGCAACATGGACGCGGTCTCGTCCCCGACGGAGCTGATCAGGCAGGCCAAAGAATGGGGACACGAGGCCGTCGCCATTACCGATCATGGGGTGGTGCAGGCCTTCCCCGAGGCTTTCTCCGCGGCCAAAGCCGCCGGGATCAAGCTGATCCCCGGCATGGAGGGCTACCTGACCGACGACGATCCGGTCGTCGCGGGGGAGGGCGACAGGCCCATCGACGGTCCCATTGTGGTATTGGATTTTGAGACCACGGGCCTCAACGTTCAGACGGACCGGGTCATCGAGATCGGCGCGGTAAAGCTTGAAAACGGGCATGTGGTGGACAGTCTGAACCTGTTTGTGGATCCGGGAATGCCCCTGCCCCAGAAGATCACGGAAATCACCCATATCACCGACCAGATGCTGAAAGGGGCGCCCAAAGCGGAGGAAGCCATCCCGAAGCTGATGGAATTTGCCGCCGGAGCTCCCATCGC
>JAFWWK010000223.1 GCA_017523615.1 Clostridia bacterium | reverse complement strand
GACGCGGCTGCCCGTTTTCACTCTGCGGGAAGAAAGCAGGTTTGTTTTACCTGGACGGGGATTGATTCCGCGGTCATGCGACAAAACCATATGAAAAGCCTCCGCCCGGTCGACGGGCGGAGGCTTTTCTGCCGGAAGGATCAGGCTTTCTGCCAGGCCTTTACCTTATCGGCGGCAAGACGCTTGATGGTCTCTTCAGTGTAGGGGGATTCGGGGCCGCCGAAGCCATACAGGAAGAACTTGCCATCCTGGGTCTTGTACAGGGATTCTTCATATCCCTTGGGGTCGCCGAATACGCCGAAAACTTTCTTCTGGATCAGCTCGGAAGCTTCAGTATCGTATTCGACCTTGCAGATGATCTTCTTCATGTCTATCTCCCTTTCCCGCATACCGCGGCAAATCAGATAATGCGTGATCTCTTACACGCACGCGTATTTTAACATATCCGGAGGCCTGAAACAATGGACGGCAATATGCGAAAGCTTACCATTTGCGGCAAAATCAGGCGTTTTATGCGCTGCAGAGAATGAAATACCGAAAGAATACAGGGATTGAAAGCCGGGCTGCCGCTGTGGTAGAATGTACGCCGGTCCGAATGGAAACGGAGGCGGGACACATGGAGAAAACAGAAACCGGGACCATGAAACTTACTGCGAAAGATATGGCGCTGACCGGAATGATGACGGCGCTGCTGGCCGTATGCGCCTGGGTGACTATTCCTTTTACGATTCCATTTACGCTTCAGACTTTCGGAGTCTTTATGGCGCTGCGCCTGCTGGGAGGACGCAGGGGGACGGCCGCCATCGGGCTGTATATCCTGCTGGGAATTGCCGGGGTGCCGGTATTCTCCGGCTTCAGCGCCGGGATCGGCGTGATCGCGGGACCTACAGGCGGATATATCGCGGGATTCCTGCTGACCGGACTGCTGTACTGCGCTGCAAAACCGCTGCGGACAAACCGCCTTCGGGAGAATCTGATCCTCGCAGCCGGGCTCCTGGTATGCTACGCTTTCGGGACCGTGTGGTTCTGCATTGTAAAAGGAAACGCAGGAAGTCCCATGGATTTCCTGCGTGCGGTCAGCATCTGCGTGCTGCCATATCTTATCCCGGACGCGGTGAAGCTGATGATGGCGGACCAGATTGCCACGCGGGTCCGGAAAGCCCTGTAATTACAGGCTGAGATTGTCGTCGGAGAGGGTTCCGACGCCATTGGCGTGGAGGACAGCCTCCGCTGTTTCCGGATCCTGTACGCGAAGCACCACATAGGCTTCCTCAGGTCCGGTGCCCGTAAAGGCATACATGTATTCGATATTGATATTGCTCTCATTGAGAGCGGTCAGAATGGGATAAAGCGCGCCTGACCGGTCGTCCATACGGGCGGCCACCACCGGCGTGCGGGTGATCAGGTAACGGTCCTTCAGAGCGGCGCATACCTTGTCCGTATCGGACACGATTGTGCGGAGAATGCCAAAGTCATTTGCTTCCGCGATGCTCATCGCGCGGATATTGGCTCCGGTTCCGGAAATGGCGCCGACAGCATCCACCAGCTGGCCGGGCTGATTCATCAGAAAAAGGGAAAGTTGCGTAATCGCCATTATTCGTCGCCTCCTTGATTAGTCATGCAGTTTCCGCTTGTCGATTACCCGGACAGCCTTGCCTTCGCTGCGGGTGATGGTTTTCGGCGCCACCAGGTGGACTTTCGGGCCGATGCCGAGCATGGTCCGCAGTGCGGATTCCAGGCTCTTCTCCATCTTCTGGATCTGGGACATCAGGTCGGAGAACTGATCGGCGCTGACTTCCACATAGACGTCGAAGGTATCGTTGTTGCGTTCGCGGTCCAGGACGATCTGGTAGTTCGGGGTGTATCCTTCATTGAGCAGCACGGTTTCGATCTGGCTGGGGAAGACATTGACGCCACGGATGATGAGCATGTCGTCGCTGCGCCCCATCGGCTTGCTCATGCGCACATGGGTCCGTCCGCAGGAGCAGGGCCTGCGTGAAAGCACGCAGATGTCGCGCGTGCGGTCGCGAAGCAGCGGGAAAGCTTCCTTATCCAGTGAAGTGAATACCAATTCTCCTTTTTCGCCCTCGGGCAGCACTTCTCCTGTATCCGGATCAATAATTTCCGCATAGAAATGATCCTCATTGATATGCATGCCGGCCTGCTCCTCGCATTCATAGGAGACCCCGGGGCCGCTGGTTTCCGTAAGGCCGTAAATGTCATAGGCCTTTATACCGAGCTTTTTCTCGATATCGCGGCGCATCTCCTCGGTCCAGGGCTCTGCGCCGAAGATGCCCGCCTTCAGTTTGTTGTCTTCCGGCCTGTAGCCCATTTCCGCCAGGGATTCGCCGATATAGGCCGCATAGGAGGGAGTGCAGCACAGAATGGTGGAGCCCAGATCCATCATGAACTGGATCTGCCGTTCCGTATTGCCGGAGGACATCGGCAGGGTCAGGCAGCCCACTTTGTGGGAGCCGCCGTGCAGGCCGGAGCCGCCGGTGAAGAGCCCGTAACCATAGCAGACCTGCACCACATCGTCCTCGGTGCCGCCGGCAGCGACGATGGCGCGGGCGGTGCAGTCTTCCCACAGATCGATATCATGCTGCGTATAGAAAGCTACGACGCGCTTGCCTGTGGTGCCGGAGGTGGAATGGATGCGGACGCAGTTCTTCAGATCGGTCCCCAGCAGGCCGTAGGGATACGCGTCCCGCAGGTCCGCCTTGCTTAGGAACGGGAGCTTTTTAATATCGTCTATGGTTTTGATGTCGTCCGGCGTGACGCCCTTTTCCTCCATCAGGCGGCGGTAGTATGGAACGTTGTCCCATACATGGCGCACCTGGCGGACGATCTTTTCATTCTGGATCTCGATGATTTTCTCCCTCGGGGCTGTTTCAATCTCGGGCTGGTAGTATCTGCTCATACAGAACCTCCTTTGTGCGCTGATGACGCCGGAGCCTAAAAAAATCCACCGCCTTTCAACTTCAAAAGGCGGTGGATCATCGCGCTCCCTGGCGCTTATCAATCCATCGCAATGCTGCTAAAGAAGAAAGCCGCACTGTACGTCATCGCAATTCATTCTCCATGAAAACATTTCCGTTCCCGGATGCATGCATATTACTCCGTGCCACGGACTGTGTCAATGGGGAAAAACCGAGCCGATTGTTTTTTCCGTGTTTTGCGGAGCGGCCGTTTTCCCCGGGAAACATTGACAGAAAAATGCAAACCATGATATAAAATAATATTGCCGTTCAGACGGCACTGCAGTCTTGAGGAGGAAAACAACATGGCTACCGAATATGTACTGCTTACTGATTCCGCATGCGACATTGTGCCGGAAAAGCTGCGTGAATGGAACGTGGAATGGATGTGCCTGTCATATCTGTTCACCGACG
>JAFWWK010000222.1 GCA_017523615.1 Clostridia bacterium | reverse complement strand
TAGAGCTTCAGCTTCACCGTACCGGTGACGTATTTGTTCGCCTCGTCGGCAAAGGCCTGCAGGGCCTCCCGCAGAGGGGAGAACCATTTGCCGTTGTAGATGAGGTCGGCGAAGTCCACCGCCAGCTTCTGCTTCTCATGCAGGGTGTCCTTATCCACGGTGAGCATCTCCAGCTGCTTATGGGCGGCATAGAGGATGGTGCCGCCCGGGGTCTCGTAGACGCCCCGGTCCTTCATGCCCACCAGCCGGTTCTCCACGATGTCCAGCAGGCCGATGCCGTTTTTGCCGCCGATCTGGTTGAGCTTCAGGATGATGTCCTTGGCGCTCAGTTTTTCGCCGTCCAGGGCCACCGGGACGCCCTGCTCGAATTCCAGGGTCACATAGGCGGGCTCGTCGGGGGCGTCAATGGGGCTGACGCCCATCTCCAGGAAGCCCTTCTTTTCATACTGGGGCTCGTTGCCGGTGTCCTCCAGGTCCAGGCCCTCGTGGCTCAGGTGCCAGAGGTTCTTGTCCTTGGAATAGTTGGTCTCCCGGTTGATCCTCAGAGGGACGTTGTGGGCCTCGGCGTAGTCGATCTCCTCGTCCCGGGACTTGATGTCCCATTCACGCCAGGGGGCGATGATGTGCATGGAGGGGGCGAAGTGCTTGATGGCCAGCTCAAAACGCACCTGGTCATTGCCCTTGCCGGTGCAGCCGTGGACGATAGCGTCGGCATTTTCCTTTTTGGCGATCTCCACCAGTCCCTTGGCGATGCAGGGACGGGCGTGGCTGGTGCCCAGAAGGTAATCCTCGTAAACCGCCCCCGCCTTCATGGTGGGGATGATGAAATCGTTGACGTATTCGTCGGTCAGGTCCAGCACGTACAGTTTGCTGGCGCCGGTCTTCAGGGCCTTTTCTTCCAGGCCCTCCAGTTCGTCCGCCTGGCCCACGTTGCCGCATACGGCGATGACCTCGCAGTTGTTGTAGTTTTCCTTCAGCCAGGGAATGATAATGGAGGTGTCCAGTCCTCCGGAATAACTGAGAACGACTTTCTTGATGTCTTCCTTCTTCATCTTGGGTCCCTCCGAATAAAAAATGAAAAATTATGCATAGAACATGAAATATTATGCATTGAATGCAGCTAAATGTCAACCCCCACGATGTGGGAAATTTCCGGCCGCATCCTGCATTGCCTTCTGTTTTTTGTCTGCCTTTCCCCGGGAGGAGCGTTGCGCCGTTTAAGCCGCGCGGGTATAATACTCGTTAAAAGCCGCCCCGGGGATACCGGCGGCGGGATGGGAGCGGGAGGCGGCCCGAAGAGGGGACGCCTTTCGCGGCAAAAAAGGAGGCGGCGCAAAATGATCAGGCGGGCAGAGCGGAAGGATATCCCGGAGCTCCTGCGGCTGCTTCTGCAGGTGAACAACGTCCATGCCGCGGGAAGGCCGGACCTTTTCAGGAAGGACTGCCGCAAGTACGGGGCGGCGGAGCTGGAGGAGATCCTACGGGACGAAGAGAAGGCGGTCTTCGTGATGACCGATGACGGGGATGCGGTCAAGGGTTATGCCTTTACCGAAACGCAGCGCCATCAGGGAGAAAATAACCAGACGGACCGCGTCACGCTGTACATCGACGATATCTGCGTGGACGAGACTGTCCGGGGGCAGGGCGTGGGAAAAGCGCTCTTTGCCCATGTGACGGCCTACGCCCGGGAAATGGGCTGCCACAACCTGACGCTGAACGTGTGGTGCCTGAATCCCGGCGCGATGAAATTTTATGAGGCCATGGGTATGAGACCCTATAAGATCGGGATGGAAACGATCCTCGACTGACCGGCGGCAAAAGCCGTCTTTTCCCGTTCACATCACGCGCAGGTAATAAAAGTACGCGAGAGCGACGATCAGGGCAAGCGAGGCCCAGACGACAGGGGGCAGTGCACGGAAAGGGGAGCGGGCGATCACATCGCAGCTCTTTTCCAGCGCTTCCATGTCGGAAAAGCGGCGGCGGAGCAGGGCGCAGCGGATGGATTTGGCTTTGCCGATCAAAGCGGCGATGATCACGATCCACATCAGGGAGTGGGACATCAGGAACGAAACGTCGAAGAAACGCAGGATGGCGTAGGCCGGCAGCAGGATTAAAAGAATGATCGGCTGCAGGGAGGTGTCCGCGCCTGTTCCTCCCGGCAGCAGGACAGGCCGGAACTTTATGAGCGCCTCCCGGGGCGATTCGTCAAAATGGGCGGTAAGGAAAGCGGTGCCGACGGACCAAAGGCCGTACCGATCTTTGCGCCGCATGCTTGAAAAATGCGTGCGCAGCGCGTTTTCCCAGAAACGGGCCACGTTTTTTTCGTGCTCCTTTTCCGCGTCCGTCATGCCCCGTCCGAGGCGTTCGCGGCGGATGAGGGTGCCCTCCCGCCAGGCGGCGAGCACCTCCTCCGGCGGCTGGGCCGTGCCCGGCACGCTGTCCATGATCTCCCGGAGCGCGGCGGTTTCCGCGCCGTCCGGCGCGGGAAAAGAGCGCCCGTCCATACGGCGTTCCCCCCTTGTCACTGTCCCGGCCGTCCCAGGCGGGACGGCCCCTCATAACGGAAATCAGGACATTTCCCCGCAGGACACGGCGCCGCGGGAAATGCCCTGTTTTTTTTTCGGCCGCCCCCCGCAGGAGCGGAGGGCGGCCGGACCTGACGAAACGGGGGATATTACTTGTCGAAATTGACCACCAGGGAGAAATCGGGGGCCTTCAGGCTGGCGCCGCCGATGAGTCCGCCGTCGATCTCCTTCTGGGCCATGAGCCCCTTAACATTCTTGGGGTTCATGCTGCCGCCGTACTGGATGCGGACCTTTTCAGCCACTTCGCAGCCGTACTTGCCGGCGATGGCCTTGCGGATGACGCCGATGGTCTCGTTCGCCTGCTCGTCGGTGGCGGTAAGACCCGTGCCGATGGCCCAGACGGGCTCATAGGCGATGACGGCCGAGGCGACCTGCTCGT
>JAFWWK010000221.1 GCA_017523615.1 Clostridia bacterium | reverse complement strand
TGGTAATCTTCCCTGCTTTGGACTATACTGTCTCTGGTATTGTTTCATCACAAGAACATTATACCACAAAAAGTGCCTCCTTGCCTTTTTTCAAAGGTCAGAGGCACTTTTTGTTTCTTCCCGTTGGGTCTGTGACTTTTTCACAGCCCCTTTTTGATCGTCTTTATATCTGAAAAAACCGCTTTTTTTCAGAATTCCATTTTCTTTTCCAGATAACCGCGGAGGTCTTCGATACGGATCCTCTCCTGGGTCATGGTGTCGCGGTCGCGAACGGTCACCGTGCCGTCGTTTTCCGTATCAAAGTCCACCGTAACGCACACCGGTGTGCCGATCTCGTCCTGACGGCGGTAACGCTTTCCGATGGAACCGGTTTCATCGTAATCAACGTTGAAGTATTTGCTCAGGTCCTCATAGACCTTTCCGGCAAGGGCGCCCAGCTTGTTTTTCTGCAGCGGAAGAACAGCGGCCTTAAAAGGCGCAAGGGCGGGGTGAAGGTGAAGAACGACGCGGGAATCGTTTTCAAGCTGTTCTTCTTCATAAGCGTTGCAGAGAAAAGCCAGCGCCATGCGGTCCGCGCCAAGGGAGGGCTCGACAACGTAAGGAATGAATTTCTCGTTGGTCATCGGGTCCATATAGTCCATGTTTTCCCCAGATACTTCCTGATGCCTGCTCAGGTCGTAATCGGTACGGTCCGCAATGCCCCACAATTCGCCCCATCCGAAGGGGAACAGGAATTCGAAGTCCGTCGTGGCTTTGGAATAGAAGGACAATTCTTCCTTACTGTGATCCCGCAGGCGGAGGTTTTCTTCCTTGATGCCAAGGGAAAGCAGCCAGTTCCTGCAGAAGGAGCGCCAGTAATCAAACCACTGGAGATCCTCACCGGGCTTACAGAAAAACTCCATTTCCATCTGCTCAAATTCGCGGATGCGGAAGATGAAGTTGCC
Organism: Clostridia bacterium; assembly: GCA_017523615.1. Classification (GTDB taxonomy): domain Bacteria; phylum Bacillota; class Clostridia; order Christensenellales; family Aristaeellaceae; genus RUG756. The sequence continues at coordinate 9,885 of JAFWWK010000221.1, read as the reverse complement.
GGGAGTGATCTCGTTCCGGAAGGATTTGCCGATCTGGCAGACGCCCATGGGAAGCTTTTTACGGGTAGTCCGGATAATGTTCTTGAAGTTGACAAATATGCCCTGGGCGGTTTCGGGACGCAGGTAAATCTCGCTGGAAGAATCCTCGGTGACGCCCTGGTGCGTTTTGAACATCAGGTTGAATTTGCGGATGCCGGTGAAATTTTTCTTGCCGCATTCCGGACATACGATATCGTGCCCGGCAATAAAGCTTTCATACTGCTCGTTGGTCCAGCCATCAGCCTGGATCTCTTCGCCGTGGGCCTTGGCGTAATCCTCGATCAGCTTGTCTGCGCGGAAACGGGCGTGACATTCCCTGCAATCCATCAGGGGATCATTGAAGGTCCCAACGTGACCGGAAGCGACCCACACCTGCGGGTTCATCAGGATCGCGCTGTCCAGGCCGACGTTGAACTTGTTTTCCTGAACGAATTTCTTCCACCAGGCTTTTTTGACGTTATTCTTGAATTCGACGCCGAGGGGACCATAGTCCCACGCGTTGGCAAGACCGCCGTAGATCTCGCTTCCGGGGTAAATGAATCCGCGGACCTTGCAAAGAGCGACCAGTTTGTCCATGGTAAGCTTTTCAGACATGTCAGTTTCCTCCCTTAGCATTTCCCGAACATGATAGCTTTTTATCAGAATTTTGTCAAGGTGTTCATGATGTGAGGGCAGAGTCTGCGCGCGGACAAAAATATTTTTTAGCCCAATATATTCGGCAAGCCTTTTCATGAGGATGAAAATTTGGTATACTGTTTTCAGGAGATGATTTAATGCGTCGAGTGGGCATATTCCCTGGGTATTTTGATCCGCCTTTGAAGTGTCATCTGGATGCGGCGGAAACAGTGATGAATAAATATGCCCTTGACGAGATCATATTTGCTCCGATCATTGCCGGCAGGGAAGAACCAAAAGACAGCTCCGGATATGCCGATCGGGTTTGCATGTGCATAGCGTCGATCGTCGGAAAGAAAAATATGCGGGTCATGTCCAGGGAGACCCCTTCCGGTCTTTTGCCGACGCTGAAATGGCTTCGGAAATCCTGCGCGGACGCCAGGCTGTTCTGCGTGATGGATTGCAGCCTGTTTTCCGGAGCGATGGAAAAGCTTGCCGGCAAAAATGCATGCAGGAACATTGTTTTTATATGCCCGCAGAAAAACGGAGACGAGACCGAAATTACACGGCAGAACGCGATGGCTTGCGGACTGGACATGGAGCCGCTGGCCTGCTGTTCTATGGACGAAGCGGAATCTGACGCAAGACATACGGTTTTCTCGCTGAATGATCCGGAGTGCATGCCTGCCGGGGCCTTGAAAATATGTGCTCTGAAAGGGCTGTATATCCAGGATCATTACCAGGAAGTAAAGAATGGGATGAGCGAGCATCGATGGCAGCATACCCTGGGGGTCAGGGGGTCAGCGGTGGACCTGGCAGAAAAATACGGCGGGTCGCTGATCAAGTGCGCCGTTGCGGCATTCTACCATGATTGCGCCAAAGATATGAATCCTAAGGATATGCGAAAGATCCTGCTGGATCACGGGGCGGACAGCCATGACGAGATCCTCCATTCCGGCGCCATGATGCATGGGCCGGTCGGCGCGATCCTTGCGGAAGAAAAGTTTCATGTATATGACAAGGAAGTCCTTGACGCGATCCGTTATCATACCACTGGGCGCGAAGAGATGACCTTGACGGACCTGATCATTTTTGTGGCGGACGCCATCGAACCCAACAGACAGAAATATCCCGGATTGAATGCCATCCGGGCGCTGGCGGAGATCGATCTGTACGCGGCTGCCCTGTATGCGCTGTACGAGACCAGGGATTACGTCGTCGAACGGGGAAAGATATTCCACCTTGCGGGGCAGAGGACTATCGCAGCCCTTGAGGCGCGGTTCGGGAACGATCGGCATCCGGACCCCGCGGTCATGGCGCTGCTGCGGGAAAAATCTTCGGTTTTTCATTGAGATCACAATAAAAGGAGGACAACTATGGAAGCGAGATTGATGGCCGAGAAAATTGCCCGAACCCTTTACAACAAAAAAGCGCAGGACATCATCATACTGGATGTCCGCCATCTGACGGTGATCACCGATTATATGGTCATCGCCTCGGGCAGGAATTTTCTGCAGACAAAAGCGCTGGCGGACGATGTGGATGATGTTTTGGCGGAAGCCGGCGTGGCGCTCAGGTCCAGAGAAGGAAAAGACGAAGGAAAATGGATCGTACTGGATTACGGCAGCGTGCTTGTCCATGTTTTCCATCCTGAGGACAGGGAATATTATCACCTGGAACGCCTCTGGGACGACGGAAAGAATCGTATTGAGCTCGATTTTGAAGATGGACCAAAGGATCAGCAATGAATATACAGATATATATGGTCAAGCGCGATTTTTCCGTACAGAAAGCCGAGCGCTTTTTTAAGGAACGGCGAATACCCTATCAGGTGGTGGACCTGAAAAAACAGCGGATCGGCGCAAGGGAGATCCAGCTGTTCGCGGGAAAGGATGGGCCGAGGTCTCTTCTGAATCTTTCAGATCCCAAGGTACGGGAGCATCCGGCATGCTATGCGTCCCAGGAGAGCGATGTGATCGATTACCTGGCCGAAAAGCCGGAATTGATGCGCCTGCCGATTATCCGCAACGGCCGCAGCTTCACATTTGGCGTCGATGAAGAAGTCTGGAAGAAATGGCTTGAAAAAATATAATAACGTAAAACAAAACGGCGGGGCGGATCTCAGTCTGATTTGATCCGTCCCGCTTTTTTCATTTTCGATATCTTTAATGCTCCGGGATATTATTTCCTCCGAGCGTTTCTATGAGCACCTCAAGGTTTTTCAGCATGATGTTTTCGTACGCGTCACATGCAAGAGGCCCCGTAACGGCCGGGTCGAGTTCCCGGACAGGGGCGCCTGTTTCCGCTGAGACTGCCAGCGCTGCGTCGGACTGGTACTGGGGCTCCGTGAACAGGGGAGGGGAGCCGGCCGCGCTGACTTTTTCGATCAGTTCGGCAAGCATTCGGGGTGAGATGCCCTCGTCCGGTTCAAGGGCAATAACAGCGATCACATTCAGGCCGTACGCTCTGGCAAAATAAGGGAATGCTTCGTGAAAAGTCACAATATCACGCTTTTCAAGGGGTGCCAGGCCGGTCTTCAGCTTCTCGTCCAGATCCTGAAGACGCCGGATATAGCTTTCGGCATTCACTTCGAGGCGTTCCTCGTATTCGGGAGCCAGGACGATCAAAGCGTCACGGATATTTTTGACCATGATGATCGCATTGCCGGGATCCAGCCAAACATGGGCATTGTATTCCGTTTCAGCGCCTTCATCGTTTTTGATCAGTTCGATCCCCTCGGAACATGAAACGGTGCGGAGTTCGGGAAACGCTTCCGCCGCTGTCTCAAGAAAGCCTTCCATGCCCGCCCCGTTGATCAGGAAAAGATCCGCGGTAGAAAGGCTGACCATATCGCCCGTGACAAGCTGATAATCGTGAAGGCAGCCGGTCTGATTGGAGGACAAACGGGACAGTGAGATTCCCGGAATATCCCCGATCACGTTCATGGCAAAAATATAGAGAGGGTAGAATGATACGACCACGTTTTTCCCTTCGGCGGCAGCGGGGTACGCCGCTGAAAGGACCAGACAGCACATGCAGAGAACGGCAAGTATTTTCTTCATTTAAATTACTCCTTCAAGGACGATGAACAAAAGGTCCTCCGGCCTTCCGGAGGACCCGATGAAGCATGAGGGTCAAACCTTCCAGATCTCGCGGGCATATTCCCGGATCGTACGGTCTGATGAGAACTTGCCCGCGCTGGCTGTGTTGTAAAGGCATTTGCGCGCAAAAGCGTGGGAGTCGGTGGTGTCGCGGAGCACCTTCAATTTCGTTTCGAGATAGGACCGGAAATCCTGAAGGATGAAATAATGATCGGGCTTGTGCCAGGACGCGCCGTAAAGCAGACTGTTTTTCAGTTCACGGAATACGTCGTCATCCTCGTGGAAAGCTTCGTTATCCAGCATGTCGATGGCGCGGGCCAGCTCGCTGTCGCTGTTGTAGATGCTCAGCGGATCGTATGTATCGCGGATGCGGGTAAGCTCTTCCAGGTCTGAACCGAAAATGTAGTTATTTTCGGCACCGGCTTCGGCAACGATCTCGATGTTCGCACCGTCAAAGGTGCCCAGGGTGACGGCGCCGTTGAGCATCAGTTTCATATTGCCGGTACCTGAGGCTTCCGTACCGGCAGGGGAGATTTGCTCGGAGATGTCCGCGGCCGGAATGATCTTTTCAGCGTAGGAACAGTTGTAGTTATGTACAAACACCATGCGGATGCGGCCGTTGATGTCCGGATCGCTGTTGATCATGGCGCTGACACGGTTGATGAACCGGATGATTGCTTTCGCGCGGATATAACCCGGGGCGGCTTTTGCCCCAAAGATGAAGGCCGTGGGGGGCAGGTCGTTATAGCGCCCTTCCTTGATGCCGTTGTAGATGGCCACAACCGCCAGCACGTTGAGCAGCTGGCGCTTATATTCGTGCATGCGCTTGACCTGAACGTCAAACACAAAGTCGGCGGGGATCTCGACCCCTTCATGTTTTAGAATGTATTCGGCCAGCTGACGTTTCTTTTCTTTTTTAACTCGGATAAAATCGTCCAGCAGGGATACGTCGTGATCGATCATCGGCTTCAGCTGTTCAAGCTGGGTCAAGTCAGTAAGGAACCCGTTGCCGATCCTTTTGGCGATGATCCCGGACAGTTCCGGATTGCATAAGCCGAGCCAGCGCCGTTGGGTGATGCCGTTTGTTTTGTTCTGGAACATTTCGGGACGGATGGCGTACCAGTCCTTCAGCACGTCGGTCTTGAGAATGTCGCTGTGGATGCGCGCAACGCCGTTGACCGTGTTGCTCCCGTACATGGCAAGATAAGCCATGTGGACCCGGCCGTCCTGAATGATGGACAAACCACGGCGGGAGCTGATCCCCATCCTGTCCATGGCGCGTTCCCAACGGCCTGAGAGGGTAATGATGATCTCCGCAATCTCGGGGACAAGATTCCGCATGAGGTCCAGATCCCACTTCTCGAGGGCTTCCTGCATCACGGTGTGGTTGGTATAGGAGAAGGTATCCTTGGCGATCGTCAGCGCATCGTCAAACAAAACACCTTCCTTAGTCAGCAGGCGAATCAGTTCGGGGATCGCCATGGTAGGATGGGTGTCGTTCAGCTGGATCGCGTGGTAGGAAGCGAAGCCGCTGAAATCGTCCCCGTGGACCTTTTTATAATTCCGGATCAGGTCCTGCAGTGAAGCGGAACAGATCACATATTGCTGACGGAGGCGGAGCAGCTTGCCTTCGCGCATGGTATCGTTGGGGTAGAGCAACTTGGTGATGTCCTCGGCCTCGTTCTTATCCTTGGCGGCGGTGGCATAGTGCTGCTCGTTGAATTCCTTGAAATCGATCTCGTTATAGCTTTCGCTCTTCCACAGACGCAGCGTGCCGATGGTTTTTCCTTCCCAGCCGATGATGGGGACATCATAAGGAACGGCCTTGACCGTCAGACCGTTCATTTCCACCTTTACGATCAGGTCGTCCCTGCGGATGGACCAGGGATCTCCGTAGCGGGTCCAGTCGTCAGGGTATTCGACCTGGCGGCAATTTTCGAACTGCTGTTTAAAAAGGCCGAACTGATAATACAGGCCATAGCCGAAAAGCGGAATGCCGAGGGTCGCGGCGCTCTCCAGAAAACAGGCTGCCAGACGTCCCAGACCGCCGTTGCCAAGGGCCGCATCCTCGATGTCTTCCAGCTGTTCGAGGGACGCGCCTTCGTCCTTCAGGCTTTTTTTCAGGCTCTCGAGGATCCCCAGGGAATAGAGATTGCTGTATATCGCACGGCCGATCAGGTATTCGGCGGACAGGTAACACGCACGGCGGCCGTGAGCCTGTTTCTCCTGATCCGAGGTCCACTGCTTTGCGATGACCTCCATCACGGCCTCGGACAGCGCGTTATGCAGCTGCCAGGAGGTGGCGTCCTTAAGGGAAAGATGGTATTTGGCGAGGCAGATCGTCTTTGTTTTCTCAATGATTTGATTCACGTTTTTGCTTTTCCTTTCAATATCATCGGTTATATACGCTGGCTTTCTGCCAGGGTATCGCGGATATTCTGACGCACTTTCTTTCCGGGAAGTTTTATAAGACGCCACTTCCAGTTGCCGCCGAGCGATCCCGGCATGTTCATGCGGGCGTCGGTATCCAGGGAGAGGATATCCTGCATCGGCACAACGGCAGTCTCGGCGGATGATAAGAACGCGGTCCGTATCATCTTTTCCGCGACATCCTCCGGGCCTGTGGCCCCTGTGATCTTGCAGCAGCGTTTCCTCGACGCCGGATCGGTGGACTTGAACCAGCCGACAGTGGTATCGTTATCGTGGGTGGCTGTGTATACAACGCTGTTTGACGGGGTGTTTTTCGGCAGGTGCTGATTCTTGGCGCCGCCGTCAAAGGAGAACTGCAATACTTTCATGCCTGGATACCCGCAGAAAGACAGCAGGGAGCGGACACGCCTGTTTACCGCGCCAAGGTCTTCGGCAACGATCTTGAGTCCGGGCATTTTTTCCTTTACCGTACGGAAAAAATCCCTTCCGGGCCCGATGACCCATTCGCCGTTCCGGGCGTTGGGGGCGCCGTAAGCGACCGAATAGTAATTGGCGAAACCAATGAAATGGTCGATCCGGATCAGGTCGAACCGGTCGTTCATAGTCTGAAGGCGATCGATCCACCAGCTATAGCCGTTCTTTTTCATCAGTTTCCAGTTGTACAGCGGATTACCCCACAACTGGCCGTCCTGTGAAAAATAATCCGGCGGAACTCCTGCGACGCACAGCGGCCTGCGCTCCGAGTCAAACTGGAAGTTTTCGGGGTGGGACCAGGAATCCGCTGAATCCTCCGCCACATAAATAGGCATATCCCCGAACAACAGGACGCCGTATTTCTTTGCCCGCTTTTTCAGTTCCTTCCACTGAAGATCGAACAGGTACTGGATATATACGTAAAAATCGATCCGGTCCTTTAGAACGGTTTCCGCTTCCCGAAGGGCGGCGGCGTCACGGAGCCGGTATTCGTCAGGCCACTGCATCCACGAGACCGAATCAAAATGGTCCTTCAGAGCTGAAAAAACGGCATAATCATGGACCCACGCGTGTGAATTGCTGAAAGCTTCCGCCTTTGAGCGGCTTTTTTCCCAAGCATAGGCGAAAGAAGCCTCAAGGATGGGCATTTTTTCTTTTTTGACTTTTTCAAAATCTACGGTGTCCAAAACCGGATGGGAGGGGATGACCGTATCTTCCGGAAGGAAGCCTTTTTTGACCAGCAGTTCAAGGTCGATAAAAAGCGGGTTTCCGGCGAACGTGGAGGGACTCTGATAAGGTGAGTCACCGTATCCGGTCGGACCGACGGGAAGCATCTGCCAGATCCTGACACCTGATTCGGACAAAAAACGGATAAAGTCATAAGCCCCTTTTCCGATGGTCCCGATCCCTTCCTTTCCGGGAAGCGAGGATATGTGGAGAAGAATTCCGCTTGTACGCATGGTCGTGCCTCCGTCGTTATAAATTTAGATACCGGTTATGCTTGAGAGCCTGGTTGATGGTGTTGAGAGCTTCGTCTGCGCGAATGATTTCCATTGATCCGTAGGGGAGGTCCAGGGTACGTTCAAACAGGAAGCGCGCGGCTTCAAGGATCGATACGATCTTCCCGGGCTGTTTTTCCCCCGACATCAGATCGCCGGCGAAGTCGATCATGCTTCCATAGAATGCGGTGTATGTGTGCCAAACCAGCTCAGGGAGGGCGGGAAGGTTCCAGAAAGCCCTTTTTTCTTCTTTCAAAAGGAGGAGAAGACGCTCGATCTCGGGGAAAAAGAGCGTTTCCTGGGCATGGATGAGCGCGGATATCATCAGGTCCCCATCCGATGTCCCCGCAAGAGGGAGGAGGGTGGAAAGCATTCTTTCCTGTCCGTTGCGGATCATCAGGCCATGATATAGCAGGGAATTAAAGGCTGAAAGCGTGTCGGGATGGGATGATTCGGTATATTGCTGGAAAGCGGCGTTGGCTTGATTGACGCACAATTCCCGAAGAATATGCTGTTTTGATTCGAAATGATGATAAAGACTGCCCTTGCTGCAACCCAGAACTTCAAGAATATCATCGATCGTAGCGGAGGAGTAGCCCTTTTCGAAAAACAGCTTTTCAGCGGTTTCAAGGATCGCCTGCTTTCTTAGATCGCCCTTAAGCATGATCTCACCTCCGTTGGTGTTCCGACGATCCATAAAACAGACCGCAGTATATATTTTAATTGTACGAGGGGTGTTTGTCAATAAAAGTATTGAAAAGAGCACCGCAATAAGGTTATGATAGGGCAAAACGATCAGAACCGGAGGGTTTTATGACCAGGCGACTTTATTACGATGACAGCTTGCTTACCGAGTTTGATGCCGTGGTGACCGGATGTGTCCGCAGGGGGGACAAATGGCTCTGCACTCTGGACCGGTCTGCTTTTTACCCCACATCGGGCGGTCAGCCTTACGATACCGGGAGGATCGCCTGTCCGGATGGCCGCGTCCTTGGTGTGACGGACGTGGAATGTGACGGGGATGGAGAGGTCTGGCACACGATATCGGAGGAGATCGCGGCAGGGATACCAGTGCGCTGCACGATCGATTGGGAGAGGCGCCGGGATCATATGGAGCAGCATGGCGGAGAACACCTCCTGGCCGGCGCGATATGGCGCCATTTTCGCGGTACCACCATTGGGCTGCATCTTGGAAAAGATGATTCTACCATCGATGTCTCTTTTCCCGACGGCTGGACGCACCTGACGGATGACGAGATCACCCTTCTGGAAAAACAGGTGAACAGCTGGATCAGATTGGACGCTCCTGTGAAATGCTATTTTGCGGAGCTTTCTCAGGTGCCATCCATTCCGCTGAGGAAGCCGCCGACAGTCACTGAAAATATCCGGATCGTTCAGTACGGTGATTTTGAATACTGTGCCTGTGGGGGGACGCATCCGCCGCGCAGCGGGATGATCGGGCAGATCAAGATCCTTTCGGCACTCCCTTCCAAGGGCAAGGTACGCATCAGCTTTGTTTGCGGTGAACGCGCTGAAAACCGCCTGCGGGCCGGTTTCCGGACGCTGAAGGAACTGTCGGACAATCTATCGTGCCATTGGGCGGATACGCCGGACGCTGTCAGGACGCTTCAGGAGAGGAATGAAGAACTGGCAAGGGAGGGCGTCAAAAAAAACGAGATCATTGCACACTATGAAATTGAGCGTGCCTGCGGGGATCCTGTTATCTGCGGCGGAAGGCGAATCGCGCTGGTCCTGCTTCCGTTTGACGATAAAAAATTCCTGGCCCGTTTTGCGTCGGACGAGGCAGTAAGGACGGGTATGATCGTATTCGCGGCGCTGAAACCGACGGACGGCGTGAGCTTCTTTTGTATGTGCCGGCCTGACGACGATCCCGTGGATCTGAGAAAAATGATCGCGCCGCTGAAGGCGAAAGGGGGCGGAAGGGCCGAAATGGTCCAGGGCACGGTCTCGACGGATTATATCCGCACCCGTCTGGCCGAAGTTTTCAAGGATGTATGATTTAGGGGGCCTACCGCGCGCCGCGGCAAGCCCCCTAAAACAAAAAACCAAGCTGATGCTTGGTTTTGATGGCTCCGAGTGGATTCGAACCACTGACACTCCGGGTATGAACCGAATGCTCTAGCCAACTGAGCTACGGAGCCAAATGGTTGCGGGGGAGGGACTTGAACCCTCGACCTCCGGGTTATGAGCCCGACGAGCTACCAAAC
>JAFWWK010000024.1 GCA_017523615.1 Clostridia bacterium | reverse complement strand
TCGGACGCCGCAGAGATAATCGATATCCGTGCTGGCTCCGTTTGTGTATGGTTCACCATTCTGATCCACGAACTGGGCAATGTATTCGTACATCCCGGGCGAACGCAGCCACCATGACGCGTTTCCTTCCTCGTCAGTCTGGAGCCCGTTCGCTTTTGCGTATTCCGTGCCCTGCGCTTTACCGACAGCCTCCTGATCCACCGGGTCATTCAGATAGATGACCGTATCCCGTTCACAGAGAACAAATACCCGGTCCCGCGTATCCCTTCCGCCCGGCGTCTCCACGATGGAATGATCGGGGTTTTCATTTGATACCGTTGGGATCAGCGCCTTTTCTTCTTCTGTAAAGGCGGAGGAAAAGAAATCCTCATTCAGCCAGGCGCGGAGGGAACTGGTCTCCCACGTGACGGGCGTGAAGGCTGCTGTATTGTAAGCCATGCCCTTCAGACAGGATGCGGACAGAAGAAGCAGCTGCCCGTCTATTTTATCCAGCACAATCCACTGAATGGGTTCCGGCCCGTTTGATAGATCGTTGTCCTGCTCGAAATGTCCGAAGGAAACAATGCTCCCTTTTTCAGCAGCGCGGTAAGGCAGAAGAACGTCCGCCGCTGCGAGCTCGGACAATCGCTGTTCCGCGTCCTGATAGCTCCCAAGTTCCCGGAAAAGCCGGTAAGCATCGGAGGTGTTTCCCGCCTGCGCCATCTGAACGGCTTTCTGATACGTATCTGCCTTATTCCGATTGTCGCGTATCACAAACACGGCGGTTATGGCTCCGATTACAAGAATGACAATGAGGAGGATCAGCCAGACTTTCTTTTTCATGAATCAATGCCTCCTCTCGCGGGTTGCCTGAATGACCTGAATCAAACAGGAACAGGCAACCAGCACTGCCATGATCCGCACAAAAGGCTGGAAGAGCGTATAACAGCGCATCGTGTGCATCATGCACATGGGCATCAGCTTTCCGGGAAGCAGGAAAATGATGGCGCTGCCAGCAATACTGATGCCATTCAGTACGACTCTCAATGCCTTTTGCCGAGTGAAAGCCTGCAAAAGCAAGCATGCCGAGAGAACCGCGGCAAAGATCGTGACCATCGTCTGTGCGCTGTGGCAGCGCATCCAACTCCCATCCTCTTTGATCCCGCAGGCGGCGAAAACAGTGAATGACCCCAAGAACAGGAGAAGACTGAACGCTGAAGGAATGAGTTTGTGCAGTGTTTTTCTTGATGGCTGCATTTGGATACCTCCTTGTTGTTAGGCTCGGCTAACCTATGCCCTGAATGAAACGGCCACCCACAGGGAATGACCGTATCAAAGCGCTTTATCCGATGGTCTTAATGGCATTCTTCGGGATGATGCTCTTCATGATGGGTGCATACGGGGTTTTCAACATAGGACAGGCGGCCCCCCAGCAAGGCGTTCACAGCCGCGTCGGCTTCTCCTTCGCATCCACCGTACAATTGAATGCCCGCATCAGCAAGCGCGCCTTGTCCTCTTCCGCCAATGCCTCCGCAGATCAGTACGTCGGTCTGCTGCTGACGCAGAAAGACAGCCAGCCCTTCATGGCTGAATCCATCCGCGCTGACAACCTGAGCAGCTTTCACCGTGCCGTCCTGCACGTCATAGAACTTGAATTGTTCGGTCCTGCCAAAGTGTTGGAAGATCTGGCCGTTATCGTAAGTCACCGCGATTCTCATGGTATCCTGCTCCTTTTCCATAATCTGCTTGATGGGTTCGTTTTCCATCTGCTGTCGGAACTCGCACTGACAGACCTTCGGGTCCCGATTCAGCGCAAGAGAAGCCTGCCGCATTTGCTTATGTGTGATAAAGAAGCAATAGAAGTGCAAAAAATTTTGCCGTTCCTATCCGACACTTGGCCATTGTGTCGGATAGGTCGGGCGGTTA
>JAFWWK010000220.1 GCA_017523615.1 Clostridia bacterium | reverse complement strand
GGTTTTTGGCGATCGCGCACAGCCAGGTGGCCTCGTCCGCCTCGCCCCGGAAACCCGACGGCGAGGAAAAGGCCCTGAAAAAGGCATCCTGGGTGATCTCCTCGGCCAGGTGCCTGTCGCCCGTGAGCGTCATGGCATACGAGAAGACGTGCATGTAATGCGCGTTGTAGATCTTCTCAAAGGCTTCCCTGTCCATTCATCGTCACCCCCTTTTGCCTTTACGCCGATTAGACGGAGATAAAACGTTTTCGTTACAAAAAAAATAAAAAAAATTTTTCCCCTTTTTCCATTCCCCGGTCCTGTCCAAAAAAACAGCGCCGCCCTCAGCGCTGTTTTTTTATCCCGCTGATATATCGCGGCCCACAGCCCGTTCCCCGCGGCCGTTATCTGACCGCGCGCAAAGGAAAAAGCCTCAGGTATCGATCCTTGTAAGCTTCGTCAGCGCCCTGTTGCGGTAGACCACGTCCTCCCGGGCGGTGAAGCCCATCCTTTCCCAAAAAGCGTTGCCTGCCTCGTTATACCTGAACACAAGCAATGCCACCTTATGGATGCCCTCCGCCTTCAGCGCGTCCAGGGCGCTCTCAAGCAATGCGGAAGCGACGCCCCGCCGCCGGTACCTTTCGTCCACCGCCATATGGTGGATGAAGCCCCTGCGCCCGTCGTGCCCGGAAAGCACCACGCCCGCCGTTTCCTTCCCGTCCAGCGCCAAAAAGCAGGTGGAAGGATTGCGCTTCAGGTATTTTTCGATCCCCTCCCGGGAATCGTCCAGGTCGTTGAAGCCCATGTTTTTGCAGCGCATCCACAGCGCCCATACGCCGTCGTAATCCTCCGGCGCCATCCTTCTGATGCGGATCCCGGCCGCGTTTCTTTCCTCCGCCGCCGTGGGGGCGGGAAGGGGGGCGGGAAGGGCCATCACATACACCTGGCAGGGGTTTTCCTCTCCCCACAGGGTGGGGAACACCTCCAGTTCACGAAAGCCCATGGCAAGGTAAAAACGGTTCGTCCGGTCATAATCCTCATAGCACCCCATCTTCACCGTTTTCACCTGCATAAAGGCGTATCCCGTGCGCGCGGCGTGATCCCGGGCGGCCTCAAACAGCGCTTTTCCCGCGCCGCGGCGGTGCCATTCCGGACGCACGCCCATCACGGCCAGCTCCACCGTAGCGCGGCCCGTTTCCTTCAGGCATAAAAATCCCGCGGTTTCCCCGCCGCATTCCGCGGCGAAGAACACCTGCTCACCGCTGTGGAGGATGTATTCCTCCCGGGCTTCGACGTTTTCAAACCAGTCGGGGAGCGCCTCCAAAGTCTCCCGGGCGATGCGGCGCTTCTCCCCCGCGTCCCCGATCAGCCGGACTTCAGGCACGCCGGCGGGCCGTTTTTCTTCGTTCATATATGCTTCATTCACTCCGTTCACCTGACGCGGACTTGGTCTTATATTTATCCCAAGGTAGGATCACCGTTGATCATTACATATGGCTCCCCTCGTTTGTGGAACAGGGTCAAACAGGGGACGGTTCTCTGTTTGTTCGTTTCACCGGATCTCCGGCCCGACAGGCAAGACCGTATACCCTGTTTGCATTTCCCTGTCAAACAGACTTCGTTTTATCCCTGTTTCTGACATACATACAAAAGGTGATTGGTATTGCCAAGAAGCTCCCTTTTTTCAGAAAACGCCAGATACCACTCCACAAATGCCTGAAAATCCTGATCGCTTATTTCAAAATCCGATCGGTCTTCAATCGATTCCAATATGCCGTCTGTACCGGTGGTCGCAAGCCACTGTACCGGCTTTCCCTCAAACAATTTCTCAAATTCAGTCACATCATATCCGGTAAACAGCTGTTCCTTGAAGTGCCTTACCTTGTGATCCTTTGTAAAATTCTCTTCCTGACCCAAAGACCAGTTCCCTTGAAGATAATTGGCATACATGATCCCGAAAACAGAAATAAATGCAAAGAAGATGATCCCATCTTTCTTTGTGACGCGGACAGCTTCATCGATCGCCTTGTGAATATCTTCCGGATCATACAGATGGTACAACGGCCCCAATACGAGTGTTATATCAAAGGTCCGATCGGCAAACCCGCTCAGATCCGTGGCATCTCCCTGAATCGCCCGCAGATTCTCAATATCTATGCTGTTCTTTTGCAGAATGGAGAAATTGCTTTCAACCAGTTCAACGGCAGTCACCCGGAAACCTTCATGGGCCAATGCGACAGAGTACCTGCCCGTTCCGGCGCCCACCTCAAGCACACGGGAACCAGGATGGGCATAACGATGGATATAATTCATGGTCACTGCATATTCCAGCTGCCCATGCCTGCTTCTTTGCAGTCTGGTGGCCTCATCTGCCTGATCATAAAACCCGCTGATGATCTCCATTCTTGTGCTCATCGCTCGTTCTCCTATAGATCAATCCCGGACATCTGACAGTGCGTGGATGATCCGGTATCCTCACCATCGCGTTTCCAGATCGGGGTGCAGGGGCAACGCCGCTGCCGCGTTCTTTTCAGGGGCCGCGGAGGCCCCTGAAAAGCGACGGGACATTACAGGTAAAGGCGGAGAAAACCCGCTCCGCCTTTTTTGTCCTGTCCGGAAAAACCACCGTCGGAAGGAAGACTTTGTACCCTAAATCTGCAAAAAGCGCCCTCCTTCCCCCCGGCCTCGCCGTTTGGTCATTTCACTCTCACCAGGTTGTACTCCCTCGTCCCCAGGCCGATCTTTTCGGCGTGGGCCAGGGTCTCCTTCCAGCGGATGTTGGGGTTGGAGTCCATGAAATGGTCGTGATAATTGTGCCATCCGGGGCTGGAAAGGTTGTCGCCCAATTGGCTGTTGGCGATGGGCGTCTGCTTAAGGCAGGCGTCCACGCAGGCCTGGTCCAGGGCCACCGGGTCAAAGGAAGCGAACATGCCCACGTCGGGCAGGATGGGGGCGTCGTTCTCCTCGTGGCAGTCGCAGTTGGGGGAAATGTCCTGCACCAGGGAAATATGGAAGCAGGGACGCCCGTGGCATACCGCCTGGGAATACTCGGCGATCTTGCATCCCAGGATCTCGTTGGCGGAATCGTTGCGGTTGGCGATGGCGTCATAGGCGCAGGCGCCGATGCACCGGCCGCAGCCCTTGCACTTATCGGTCAGGATGCGGGCCTTGTTGTTTTCATAGACGATGGCGTCGCTGCCGCATTCCCGGGCGCAGCGGCGGCATCCGCGGCACAGGGCCTCCGCCACCTCGGGCTGGCCCTGGTTGTGCTGCTGCATCTTGCCGGCGCGGCTCCCGCAGCCCATGCCGATGTTCTTCAGCGCGCCGCCGAAGCCTGTGGCCTCGTGCCCCTTGAAGTGGGTCAGGCTGATCAGGATGTCGGCGTCCATGACCGCCCGGCCGATGTACGCCTCGGTGCAGTACTCGCCGCCAGGCACCGGCACCGCCACGTCGTCGGTGCCCCTGAGGCCGTCGGCGATCAGGATCTGGCAAAGGGTGGTGGTGGGGTTGAAGCCGTTGATGTTGGCGCAGTCCAAATGCTCCAGGGCATGCTTCCTGGAACCGGGATACAGGGTGTTGCAGTCGGTCAGAAAGGGCATGCCGCCCTTGGCGATGACCATCTCGGCAACGGCGCGGGCGTAATTGGGGCGCAGATAGGCCAGGTTGCCCAGTTCGCCGAAATGCATTTTGATGGCGACGAATTTGTTGTCCATATCGATGGTCTCGAGCCCCGCGCGGCGGCAGAGGCGTTTGAGCTTTTCAGTGATCGGCACGCCGCCGACCGTACGGAAATCGGTAAAGAAGACGTCGGATCCGGCCATGGTCATCCTCCTTTTATATACGGGACAGGTTTGGAACGGGAAAATCATAACATGCGCCTTTCCGGTTATACAAGCTTAACTCCGCCGGCTTTTCCGCCCACGACGCCGGTCCGCAAAACGGCAGACCACACTTTCACTATAAAAAAATAATGAAAAAAGACGTTTTGAAACCAGTTGTTAATAAAATGTTCATAAACTTCTCATTGCCGATTCACAAATGGGTGTTATTCTTTGATTGTCGGAAGGGAGCAGACTTCCGACAGAGCAGAAGATTTCATAACACTCCTCCCCCTTATTCCTCCTGTGTGCCAGCGCAGGAGGTTTCTTTTTTCTTGAAATACCCTTTTTGACCCCGCTGAAAGGAAAAAAGCGATGATCCCCTTTGCGTCCCTGTGCATATTGCTCCTGTTCCCCGATGGATCCCTTGAGACCGCGGCCATGGACCTGGGCGCTCTGGGCTGCACCTTCCGCCTGCCCCCCGCGGACGCGGAGCGGATCGGGGAAATGACCGGATGTGAATTCCGCTTCCGCTCCCCCGCGGGCGAAAACCGGTGCGTCCTGCCTCGCGGCGCCTTTACGGTATGCACGGAGGATACCGGCCCACACAGGACCCTGTTTCGCCTGGAGACCGGGGACGCGGACTTCAGGAAGGCGGCCATGGAATATATGCGCGCCATGCTCGCCCTGGGGGAAGCGCCTGCCGGCGGTGAAGGAGCCTCCTTTCCCGAAACCATGGACGACGCCGCCCAGGCGATGCTGCGCGGCGTTCGCGCGGATAAGGACTGGGGCGCGGGAATGGAAATTTACCTGGAGCTGGCCGAACCCGCCGCATGGGAAGACTTCCTGGCCCTGCCCGCCGGGGAATGCCTCCGCCGCCGCCTTGAGCGCCGGGGCCTTAGGGACCATCCCCTTGCCGAACGTTCGCTCAGCGGCGTCCAGGCGGGAAACCCCTGGTGCCCCGCCCTGCGTCCTGACAGAAAGGCCCTGGACCGTATAAGGGAAAAGGCGGCCCGTCAGGGGCTGCGCCTCAGCCTGGCCCTCGCCCCGGTGAGCGAGGGGAACGTTGACCGGGTCCTCAGGGACCTGGAAGGCGCGGACGAGGAGATCACCGTGAACGACTGGGGTACCGCCCTATTGCTGGAAGGCCGGAAAAAGACCATGGGCGTCCTTCTGAACCGGCAATGGAAGGACCCCCGGATGACGGCATCCCAGGCGGCCCTTCTGTGCCGGAACGACGCCTGCGGGGAGGATCACCTGCGTTTCTTAAGGGAAATGGGCTTTGAACGGCTGGAATGGGAGGCCTGCGGCCGCGAAACGGACCTTCCGGCGATGAAGGGCACCCTGCGGCTGCCCTTCTGGCAGACGAACACCTCCTCCCGCTGCCCTGTGCGCGCCGTGTGGGAGCACGGGGACCGGGGAAGGCAGTTCCCGATGGGGCCCTGCGGTGCGCCCTGCCGGGAAGAGACGCTCATCTATCCGTCAGGGAGCGGCATCATCTGCCGCTGGAACACCCTGTTCGGCTGCGACGCGGGCTCCATTTCCGACGGGGAACGGCTGAGACGTTTTTTTGAAAGGGGCATGGACCGGGTGCTGCTGGACCTGTAAAGGGGCCGCCGGGGCCTCCGCGGCCCCGGACCCCCCCGGCAGTGGTTTCACCCGCACCCCGATCCGGCGAACAGGCCGGCTGCCGGTAAACGGCAGTGTACGCCTGTCCAGGCCAGGGCCCGGAGGAACGGGAAACAACTCCGATAACGGCGCAAGAAACACGGAAACAGGCCGCAAATATGCTTCGGCAGGGGTAGTATACTGAAACCATCAAAGGGCAAGGCAACAAAAACCGGGGACCTTGAAATGTCTGGGAGAACATGAGCCCGGCGACGCCGGAAAGGCCCAGGGAATTTGTTGCTTTGGAGTGATCAGCGCGGTACAGCGGCTGACAGATTTCGTTAAGGAGGATGATTGTTCCATGAGGAAAAGTATGGCTGCGCTGCTGATAGTCCTGCTGTGCCTGACCGTCTTCCGAGCAACCTGCCGTGTTATTGCATCTTCTGTCACGGTGAGCAGCGCCATGACCTTCCCGGACTTTTCTTCCTATTCCGGATGGACTGAAATGCAGCCTGAGATGGAAAAAACGGCCTCTTACGTGATATTCAAATGGCAATTCCGGGACAGCAGCGCCAGAGAAGTCGTGGAAGCCTATGCCGCTGATGCGGAAGAGATCAGTGGACTGAAACTGCGGTCCAGGGAGACAACGTCCTCAAACGGGCTGGTCTACTGTTACGCGGACGACCACAGGCATGCTAAAACATTTGTCTTCAGGCTTGGGGACCTGAGGGTGAATACCTGCGCGGCGGTATTGTACTATTGTCCGGGGCTGACAGCAAAGGAATCAGATGTTCTGTCCCTGTACCTTTCTCCGGACATTGAGCTGTCTGAATGGCTGGAACCATCGCCGGTCATTCCCCCGTCTTCTTCGAATCCTTCTGTCGATCCGAAGACGCCGGCGCCTTCTGTGCATCCCAGTGCAACGCCTTATATTCCGCCAACTCCAGCTCCTGCGCCAACCGGCCACTGGGAATGGGTGGAAGTGGAAGTGGATTGTCCATCGTGCGTGAACGGGACCTGCCCGATCTGCGGGGGAAATGGCTATGTAATCAATTACGGAGTGAAGGTCGACTGCGAAAGAATGTGCTCAGCGTGTGGGGGCAAGGGGACGTTTATCCAGAAACAGTACAAGTATATCATCCCATGATCATTTCGGCTTTAACCGATGACAAAAACAGTTACAGGAAAGGAAGGAACAAACCATGAAGAAACGCATCATAGCCGGATTGTTGACGATTTTCTGTCTCTCTTTCTGCGCGCAAGGCTTTGCGCTGCCGCCCATCGCCTCTGTGGAAACACCGCGGGTGATTGGTGAACTGCCTGATCCCGGTACGATTCTGGGTACGGAAGGAAAGCTGCACGCCGAGGACTACGTCCATGAGGAAAACGGGATCACTTACGACTGCTTCATTTACACACGTCCGGCAAAAATGGATCCATCTGACGTCATCAAATCCTACGCCTCTTTGGCAGCAGAGGCCGGATATGAGCTGTGGTTCACAGCTGTGGAGAAATATGAAGCCTTCGCGATCAGCGAGGAGGACATCGACAATACGGATCCTATGACGACAGCCCTGCTGATCCCGGATTATGAAGGCTATGTCTATTTTATGGTTCCGAAGGGAATGTCGTTTTCACTGAAGGGCAGCAAAGCCTCTCCGCAGGCAGAGAATACGCCCAGGATCATTGGGACGGAGGTCGCCACGACTGTCGTCACGCTCTCCCCGAAGCCGACGCATGTCAGTGTTGTTAATGTTAACACACCCGCTCCCACCGTCACACCTGAACCCAGAGAAAATTACGTCTCCATGGACATCAACGGCTGGCACTATGAGTCTGTCATCAAGAAGTCCTATGATACTGGTGCAAAATACTTTTCCGGTCTGAACCAGTATTCCCAAAGATTCCAAATGGAGACAGGCTGTCCCATTCAATCCATTCAATTCTTCTGGCCTGCGGAAGCACGGCCGGGCGGAACATACACGGTGCGGCAGTCTGACGGTTCAAAGTCCATGTGGGACAGTCCGAACGGCACAATCAGTGTACTTATTAACGACAATCAGACTATCAGTAACGGGAAATTTGACGCTGCGTATTATAGCAATGGCAGAAGAGACTACTTCACTCTGACGATTGACAGGTATGAACGGACAAACGATGGTATCCTGATCGAGGCATCTTTTGAGGGGAAAATCTATTCTGCCGTCAATAACTCCATGGAGATCACAAACGGGTTCTTCAGCGTTTACTACTATGGAAAATGAGCAAAGCGAATGTCACGGCGCCATCGCCAGTGGAACAGGCCATTGCACCGTGACTCCTGTCCGCCGGTTCTGGAAGCGCAATGGACCTGTTTTCTGAACCGGCGATTTCAGGAGTCGGGCGTGATCCTTCAAAGGGCGCCTTTCACGGGACCCGGAAACGCAAGACTTCCCCGCTCAATTTGGGCAGGGAAGTTTTTGCAGGAAAAAAACACATGGGATCGATCCTTTTTTGTCTTCCCGGATCGCCGTCAATATTCCACTCATGCACCCCGGATCGGCGAAGAGAGCGGCGCAAACATCAGGCAGTTTCCACCTGTCCGGAACAGACTCGAAGAACGACCGTTTGCCCGCCGGAAGCGGGCCGGAGCTGAAATGGAAAGAATGAAAATGACCGTGGGCCTGGGCTGCGCGGACCGGTTCGACGAAACCGTCCGCGCCGGGGCCGACGAGGTATTCTGCGGCTATGTGCCGGAAAAATGGATGGAAGCCTTCGGCACCCTGCGCCCCCTGAACCGGCGGGAATCCATCTGGACCAACGCCCAGGCCGGCCCCATCACCGAGATGCGGATCCTGAAGGAGAAGGCGAACCGGGCGGGGATCCCCGTGGCCGTGACCCTGAACGCGCCGGTATATTCGCCGCCCGAGATGCCCCTGCTTGCTGAAACGGCGGAGCTTCTCGTCCGCGAGGGCTTCGATCGCCTGATCGTCGGGAACATGGCGGCCCTCACGGCGCTGAACGAGAGCGGCGTCAGCAAAAATTGCCGTATCCATATAAGCGGCGAGATCGGCGAGGTCAACCGGGGCATGCTGCCATTGCTCCAGCGGATGGGGACCCGGCGGGTGATCTTCCACCGCAAGATGAGCTTCGGAGATATGCGCCTCCTGAGCCTTGCCATGGCCCGCTTTTCTCCCCCGATGGAGGCCGAGGCCTTCGCGATGAACGAACTGTGCCACTTCACCGGGGCCTACTGCTCCACCCTCCACGGGGACCTGACCGTCCCCATGTGCCGCATCCCCTGGATCCCGGGCGGGGTATCGGACAAAAAAAGCCCGCCGGAAGGGGCGGGAATGCGGTTCGGCGCCGGGAACGGGTGCGGCCTGTGCGCCTTGAGAAAGCTGCGGGAAAGCGGCGTCACCGTGGTGAAGATGGCGGGCCGCGGCGCGCGGGCGGAGGACATGCCCCAAAGGATCGCGCTGCTCAGGGACGCCCTCTGCCTGGAGGCCGAATGCAAAACTGAGGAGGAATACCTCCTCGGGCTCTGCCGCCTGCTGGGAGGAAAATGCGGCGGCGAATGCTATTACCCGGAAGCGGGGCGCTTTATCTGATCATCGGAAGCTTCGGGCGGAGCTTTTTCCTGTACCGCAGCACGATCAGTCCCAGGGCCAGGTCATACAGATGGAGGCACAGGCACAGGAGGACAAAAAAAGCCGCGGTCATCACCGTCCCCATCTCCCCGAATTCCGAAACGACGGCGTCCAGGCGGAGCACCAGGCACAAAAGGGAATACATGGCCCCGATCATCAGGGCAAAGATCCCCGTCTTCAGGAGAAAACGCACGGGCCCTGGACGGAGGCGGGCGTTCACGTCCTCCCGGACGATGGGCCAGAAGCCGGTAAAGGCGTAAAAAAGCGCGGCTTCCCTGTCCAGCCCCAGGAGGAGCGCCAAAAGGGTCACGGCCCCCCAGCAGGTCCAGGCGCAGGAGCGGCCGAACTCGTCCCTGAGGGGCACAAGGAAGACCGAGGCCAGGAGAGGCGCTGCGTAGGTGGCCACGGGGATGACGCCTCCCAGCAGCATCACGCACACGCTCAGGCCGCAGAAGATCCCGGAATACGCCGCCATCGCCGCGGCCCTGCGCTTAACGGAAGCCACGCCCGTCACCCGGCGCACACGTTGACAGGGCGCCCGTCCAGGAAGGCGTACAGGTTGTCAAAGACGATCCCCGCCCGGTCCTCAAGGGATTCCACCGAGAAAAAGCCGATATGGGGCGTCGGCAGCACATTGGGCGCGGTCAAAAGGGGATCCGAGGGGTCCAGGGGCGGCTCCCGGTCAAAAACATCCAGCGCGGCCCCGGCGATCCTCCCCTCCCGCAGGGCGGAGGCCAACGCGGCGCTGTCCACGACGCCGCCCCGGGCGGTATTGACCAGGTATGCCGTTTTTTTCATCAGGCCCAGCTCCCTTTCGCCGATCAGGCCGCGGGTCCTATCGTTCAGAGGGCAGTGCAGGGACACGATGTCGCTCGTTTTAAGAAGCTCGTCCAAAGAGACCTGCGCCGATATCCAGGGCGAATCCACCGCGGAGCGGGAATACGCCAATACACGGCACCCGAAGGCGCACAAAAGCTGCGCGGTGCGTTTCCCGATGGCGCCGGCCCCGACGATGCCTACGGTGCGGCCCCGGAGCAGGTGCCCGATCAGCCCGTCCTTCGTGCCGCCCTGCCTTGAGCGGGCCTCGCATTCCGTCACGCGGCGCAAAAGGCGGATCATCTGGCTGAGAGCCAGCTCCGCCACGGCGTCGGTGGCGTAGCCGGAGGCGTTGGACACGGTGATCCCCATCTCTCCGGCCGCGACCATGGGGATATGGTCCACGCCGGTGAAAGCCACGTCGATGAATTTAAGTTTTCCAGCCGCGCGCACAGCGCTTTCGCTCAGGGGCATGTTGGCAAGGATCACGGCGTCCGCGTCCCTCATCCTCTCCGCCTGCTTCCCGGGATCGGTATCCCGGGCATACGCCTCCAGGGTGTGCCCCATGGCCTCCAGGCGCTCCCGGTGGCCGCGGATGACGGACTCGTCCACGCCGAGTCCCTCAAGCATGACGATCTTCATATCATTCAGCTCCTTTGTCGTTTTCCTCCGTCAGGCTGTCCCTGACCAGGCGGTAAAGGATGGCCAGGTAATCCCGGGCCAACTGGGACAGGGCCACGTCCCTGTGGGTGATGACCCCTACCCGGATGGTCTCGTCCACGTCCAGCGGGATGGAGACGATCTCATTTCCCCTCAGGTAGCTGGGGCAAAGGCCGGAAGAGATGGTATACCCGGCGGTGCCCACCATCAGGTCCACGATGGTGCTCTTGTCGGTGACCATGATGGATTTGTCATGGTCCATGGAGGAAAGGATCTCCTCCGAATAGTACAGCGCGTTCTGGTCTCCCTGGTCATAGGTCAGGCAGGGCAGGTCCCTGAGGTCCTCCAGCGTCACCATTTTTCGCCCGGCCAGGGGATTGTTGCGGCCGATAAAGATATGGGGCCGGGCCGTGAACAGGTCCGAAAACTGGAGGCTGGCCTCCCGCAATTGCTTTTCGATGACAGGCGAATTGAAGCCGGACAGGTACAGGATGCCCATCTCGCTCCTCAGGTTCCGGACGTCGCCGATCACGTCGGCGGTCTTGCCCTCCCGGAGGATGAACTCATATGCCTCGCCCCTCTGGCTGCGCACCAGCTCCACGAAGGCGCCGGCGGTGAAGGAATAGTGCTGTGTGGACACTGCGAAGCGTTTCTTGGGCTGGGTGCGGGCAATGTATTTTTCCTCGATGAGCCCGGCCTGCTGGACTACCTGGCGGGCGTACCCCAGGAACTCGGCCCCCTCGGAGGTCAGCCGCACGCCCCGGCTGCTCCTGAGGAAGATCACGGTGCCGATCTCCCTTTCCAGCTCCTGTATGGCGGCGGAAAGGGAGGGCTGGGCGATGAACAGAGCTTTGGCGGCTTCGGTGATGGAACCGCGGTCGGCTACCTCCACGATGTATTTCAGCTGCTGCAGCGTCATGGGGATCCCCTTTACGAAATCATGGCCTGAACGGACCGAAGGTTTTCCCTGCCTTCAATGTCGTTCAGACATCTTGAAACCACGCTTTTTTCAAACCCGGCTCTCTTATATCTGAAACGATCAGGTGCGCAGGCGCTTGTCGCTTTTGCGCGCAAGATAGGACCCGACGGACTGGAACAGCTGCACCAGGACCACCAGCAGGATGACCGCCGCGTACAGTATCGCGTAACGGTAGCGCTGGTAGCCGTAGGTCATGGCGATCTTGCCCAGGCCGCCGCCGCCCACGGCGCCGCTCATGGCCGTGTAACCCAGGATGGTGGTGATGGCCAGGGTAAAGTTGGTGATCAGGCTGGGGACGGATTCCGGCAGCATCACCCTGAAAAGGATCTGCATGGGCGACGCGCCCATGGACTGGGCCGCCTCGATGATGTTGGGGTTCACCTCCCTGAGGCTGCCCTCCACCAGCCGCGCGATGAAGGGGAAGGCGGCGATCACCAGGGGCACGATGGACGCCACGTCGCCCACGGCGGTGCCCACGATGGCGCGGGTAAGGGGGATGACCACCACCACCAGGATCAGGAACGGCACCGAACGCAGAAGGTTGATGATCACGTTGATGGCCTTGATGACAGGCTGGGGCCAGGGGGCGATGCCGTTTTTGTCCCCCACCACCAGCAGCATCCCCAGGGGCATGCCGATCAGGATGGCGAACAGGGTAGACAGTAAGGTGACGTAGAGGGTCTGCCAGGTGGCGGCCAGGAAATCGCTTTGGATCAGGTTCCAGGCTTCCTGGAGCTTTTCCGGGGTAAAGGCGTTGGCAAAATTCATGTGAGCGGCTCCTTTCCGTCATAGCTGCCGGTGATCTGCACACGGATATTGGGCCGCCCGGTCAGGTAATCCACCGCCACGGCCAGGTCCGACGGCCCCCCGGGGATCTCCAGGAGCATATAGCCGTAGGTCTTGTCCCCGATAGAGCGGGTGGAGGCCATCAAAACGCTGGCCCGGATGCCGCAGGAGAGGATCATGTCGGCCAGGAGCGGCTTGGAGGCGGCGTCGGCGCCGTCAAAGGAGATGCGGATGCACTGGGTCCCGGGGGCGGTCAGGTCCAATGTGCCGTCGGCGACCTCGGGATAGACCAGGCTCTGGGTGGCGCGGGCCTTCGGCTCCGAGAAGACCTGGTCCACATCGCCCTCCTCCACCACCGTGCCGTTTTCCAGGATCGCCACCCGGTTGCAGATCTCCTGCACCACGCTCATCTGGTGGGTGATGATGATGACTGTCAGCTTCAGTTTGCGGTTGATGTCCCGGATCAGTTCCAGAATGGAATGGGTGGTCTTGGGGTCCAGGGCGCTGGTGGCCTCGTCGCACAAAAGCACCTTGGGATCCGTGGCCAGGGCGCGGGCGATGGCGATGCGCTGCTGCTGCCCGCCGGACAGCTGGGCGGGATAGGCCTTTTCCTTATCCGGAAGGCCCACCAGCTCCAATAGCTCCCTGGCCCGGGACAGGGCTTTTTCCCTGGGTACGTGGGAAAATTTCAGCGGAAGCATGATGTTGTCGATGCAGTTGCGCTGCATCAGCAGGTTAAAGCCCTGAAAGATCATGGTGATCTCACGGCGGACCGCGCGCAGCTCCTTTTCGCTCAGGCTCTCCAGGGGCACCTGGTTAAGGATCACCGATCCCTCCGTCGGCTTTTCCAGCATGTTGATGCACCTGACCAGGGTGCTTTTGCCGGCGCCGCTCATGCCGATGATCCCGTAGATATCCCCGTCGTTGATGGTCAGGTTGACATGCTTCAGGGCGTCCACCATGCCCGAGGCGGTGG
>JAFWWK010000219.1 GCA_017523615.1 Clostridia bacterium | reverse complement strand
TCATGGCGGCGTCCCCGGCGGGGACCGCCTCGTCCACCACCCATTCGGTGATCTTGGGAATGAAAAGCGTGGCGACGCTGGCCATGGCGCTCATCATCAGGGCGAGGAGCATTTTGTATTTGTGGCGGGCGATATATTTGCCCGCCCTTTTCAGGTGCTGCCACCGAAAGGGCGATTCCAGGCGCTCGTCCACATCGAATCTGTTGCGCGCCATCCTACACCGCCTCCTTTTCCGTAACGCCGTACTGCAGGCAGTAGGTCTGCCAGTAATAGCCTTTCTTTTCGAGCAGCTCCCGGTGAGTGCCCCGCTCGGCGATTTGTCCGTCCTTCAGCACCAGGATCAGATCGGCGTCCCGCATGGAAGAGATGCGCTGGGCGATGATGAATTTTGTGCACTCAAAGGGCAGGGAGCGCAGCTGCCGCTGGATATAGGTCTCGGTCTCGCTGTCCACGGCGGAGGTGGTGTCGTCCATTACCAGAATGGCCGGGCGGACCGCCAGGGCCCTGGCCAGGGCGACGCGCTGGCGCTGCCCGCCGGACAGGCCCACGCCGCGCTCGCCGATGATGGTGTCATAGCCCTCGGGCAGGTGGCTGATGAATTCGTCGGCGGCCGCGCGGCGGGAAAAATCCTTCACCTCGTCCAGGGTGAGGCTCTGGTCGCCGAAAGCCACGTTGCCTTCCGCCGTGTCGGAAAACAGGAACACATCCTGGGTGGCCGTGCCGATGGCATGGCGCAGCTGGTGAAGCTTCCACTTTTTCACGTCGCATCCGTCTACCAGCACGCTGCCTTCGCTTACGTCGTAAAAGCGCGCCAGAAGGTGGATCAGGGTGGTTTTTCCGCTGCCGGTGGGTCCCATGACGGCCACGGTCTGGCCGGGGGATACCGAAAAGCTGACGTCCCGGAGGATCTGCTTGGTTTCCCGGCGGAAGGAGACGTTCCGGAATTCGATCGCGCCCTTGGCCGCAGGGTGGTCCGACGCCTCCGGATCGTCCACGATCCGGGGCTTATTGAAATACAGTTCCATCACCTTCGCCGCGGAGGTGGAAAAGCGCTGCAGGTCGTTGAGCAGGTTGCCCAGTTCGCGCATCGGGTTGGAAAGGGCCCAGGAGAGGCCGGTGAAGACCGACATCTCGCCGGGGGTCATCTCGCCCCGGATGATGAACAGGCCGCCCACAAAGACCGTCACCAGCATCATGCTGTTGGCCAGCAATTCGATGAACGGGTAGAAGGAGAGCCACAGCTTGTTGATGCGCAGGTGGCTTTCCATAAAGGCGAGGTTTTTTTCCTCAAAGCGCTGCTTTTCGTATTCTTCCCGCGCGAAGGCCTTTACCACCCGGTTGCCGGCGATGTTCTCCTGGGCGGCCGCGTTCATATCGGAAAGGCGCTCCCGCATGGCGACGAACCGCGGACGCACGTGCCGGGAAAAAAACTTGCTGATCACCAATAGCGCCGGGGTGATGGCAATGAGCATCAGCGTCATCTTGAAATTGACGGTGAAAAGGTAGACGCCCGCGAACAGGAAGGTGCAGACCGCGTCGATGATCCGGTAATCGATGTAGCTCAGGAAATGCCGGCACCAGTCCAGGTCGGCGCTCATCCGGGTCATCAGGTCGCCGGTGCGGTGGGAGTCAAAAAACTGCACGTCGCTGTACTGCAGCTTTTCGAACAGCCGGGTCCGCAGGTTGTAGATCACGTTCTGGGAATCCTTTTCCAGAAAGATCACCATCAGGTACCGGAGGCCCTCCCGGCCCATCTTGACCGAAAGCATCACCGCCAGGATCCCAAGCAGCGGGCCGGGGTTCTGGGGCACGATGACCTCGTCGATCAGCCTTCGGGTGAGGGCGGGATTCACCAGAAGGAGCAGGCATGTGAACACGCTGATGCACAGCGCCGCGATGTGGCGGCGGCGGCTTTTGGGATCCATGTTGTCCCACAGCCATTTGATTTGCTCACGCATCGTTTCATCTCCGTGTCGGGTCCGTACATGGGATGACCGCGGCCCCTGCTCCCCGTGCTCCGACGCCTGCGTCGCGGGAAAGCCCCGCCAGGCTCCGGCTGCTGCGCGCACAGTGGAACGGCCGCGGTCGGTTTCGCGCCGCGCTGCTGCGCGCGGCAGGGAGATTATAAAACTTAAAGTTTACTTTAAGTCAATCCTATATTGACTATTTTTTTCTGAAGATGGCCGGGCCGAGCCGGCAAATACAGGGCTGCCGTCCGCCTTTCAGGGTGCGGCGTGCGGTTTCGTGTCTTTGATACGCTGTGACCCGGGCTTACTCAACAGGCGGGGAAGACTGCGCAAGCCTTCCCCGCTGCGGGGCTTGCCATGAGGTGTCAGCCGGCAGGCTGACGGAACGCATCATGGCCTCCGCGGAGAAAGCGGCTCCGGGCCTTCGTGAGGGAGACGAATGAGGTGCCCCGCTTCACGTCCAAGTCCCCCGCATCCGCCATGTCCGCCCGTGGCCGGAAGCGTCCGTTGACAGATTTTTGCGTTTTCGCTAAACTGACGGGGAAGGTTTTTATGGAAATATCCCGGTATTCGGCCGGGCCGGACAGGAAAGGATGGGCAGGAAAATGCCGTTTCAGATCGTGTGCGGGGATATTACCCGAATGAAGGCGGACGCCATCGTCAACGCGGCGAACAATACCTTATTGGGAGGGGGCGGCGTGGACGGCGCGATCCACCGCGCCGCCGGGCCGGAACTGCTCCGGGAATGCCGTACCCTGGGCTGGTGCGATACCGGCGACGCGAAGATCACCGGGGGCTATCGCCTGCCGGCCCGGTATGTGATCCACACGGTGGGCCCCGTGTGGAAAGGCGGCGGGTATGGCGAAAGGGGGCTCCTGTATTCCTGCTACCGGAAAAGCCTGGCCCTTGCCCTGGAACGGGGATGCGCATCGGTGGCCTTTCCGCTGATCTCCTCCGGGGTCTACGGCTATCCGAAGGCCCAGGCGCTGCGGATCGCGGAGGAGGCCATCGGCGCTTTCCTTGAGAAACACGACATGGACGTGTACCTTACCCTGGTGGGGGATACCTCCTTTGTGGGTGACGACGCCCTGGCCGTGGATGTCATGGGATATGTCGGGAAAGTTCTTGAACATGCGTCCCTCATGCACGGAAACATGAAGGCAATGCCGAGCGGTCAGTCACCGAGGCGGCTGGGGGGAAGGGTCTCGCACCCCCATGAGGCGGCGGAGCCGACGGAGGAGGACGAAGTGTTCCCGTACGACGGCTCTGCGGACGCCGCCCGGTGCGAGGCGCACCGGCTCCAGAGCATGCCGGACTGGGACGACATCCTCAGGAACACCGACGAGGGCTTTTCCCAGGCCCTTCTCCGTTTGATCGACGAAAGGGGAATGACCGATGTCCAGTGCTACAAGCGGGCCAACGTGGACCGGAAGCTGTTCCATAAGATCCGCTCCAATCCCGACTACCGGCCCGGGAAGATCACGGTGTTCGCCTTTGCCGTGGCGCTGGAACTGTCCCTGGAGGAGACCCGGGGACTCCTTGACAAAGCCGGCTTCTCCCTGTCCCATTCGAGCCGGTTCGATATCATCCTGGAATACTTCATCAGCCATGGGATCTACGATATCTTCAGGATCAACGAAGTGCTGTTCCGCTTTGATATGCCCCTTTTGGGATCGGGAATGAACATCTGAAAAACCGCAAAATGTCGCCTGCCAGGCGACCCGATCCCTCCCGTGATCGGTTATGATGTTTCCGCGGGGAAGAAAAGACCCGCGGACAACACCGAAAAACGGGAGGGATCATAGATGAAAAAGGGTTTGACGGAAATGGTATTCATCCTGGATAAGAGCGGCTCCATGTCCGGACTGGAAAAGGATACTATCGGCGGCTTCAACGGCATGATCGAGAGGCAGAGAAAAGCGGAAGGCGAGGCGTACGTGTCCACGGTGCTGTTTTCCTCAAGAAGCACGGTCATCCACGACCGGGTGGATATCCACAAGGTCGCCCCGATGACGGACCGGGATTACTGGGTGGGCGGCTGCACCGCCCTCATCGACGCCATCGGTGACGCCATCCACCACATCGGCAACGTGCACAAGTATGCCCGGGAGGAGGATGTGCCGGAGCACACGGTCTTCGTCATCACCACCGACGGCATGGAGAACGCCAGCCGCAGGTATACCGCGGACGAAGTGAAGCGGATGGTGAGCAGGCAGAAGGAAAAATACGGCTGGGAATTCCTGTTCCTGGGCGCCAACATCGACGCGGTGGAGACCGCGGCCCGTTACGGCATCACTGAGGACCGGGCGGTGACCTACCACAACGATCCCGCGGGACAGGCCCTCAACTTTGAAGCGATGGGCGACGCCGTGCGCTGCCTGCGCAGCAATGCTCCCCTCAGCCGGAAATGGAAGGAGAGGATCGAGGAAGACGTAAGGAAACGCGGCAGATAATGCGCTTCATCCCGGGCGAATGCGAGGCCGAGGCACCGCGGCAGGCGGTTTACGCCTGCACACCGATTCGGTGATGGAGCGGCCGCGGATAAAAAAACGTGTCCGACTTACGCAAAAAAACAAGGCCGCCGCGGAATGATCGACGCGGCGGCCCCTGTTATGCCTGTCTCCGGCCCGGCCGGATCTTTTTGATTCATTCAGTTCTGAATCCCCGTTCGTCTTCCCGTATCTCCAGGCCGTATGTTTCCATACGCGTCACTTCGATGAATCTGCCGTTTTCCAAGGCGCTGAGGACGCGCGGGACGTCTTTCTCGTCACCCTGGATCTCCATGGTGACGCTGCCGTCCCATTCGTTGCGGCACCATCCGGTGCAGCCGTACAGGGCCGCCGCGTGCCTTGCCCGCCAGCGGAAGCCGACCCCCTGGACCGTGCCGTAAAAAACGATGCGCCGACGGATCATTTTCTCATTCCTCCCGGGAAAAATGGGTTTGCCAAAGGCGGCACTTCCTGGCGGACGGCCGCCGGCGACGGCGGGAAATGATCATGCCCCGCCGTCCTCCTCTTCGCCGATCTCACCCTTATACCGCATGGCATCATAGGCGGACTGGGCCTCCAAAGAGGCCTTTTTTTCGCGCCAGGCGTCGATCTCGGCCCGGATGGCCAGCATTTCGTCCGCCAGCATCTCCTCGCTGCGGGGCTTTGCCAGCCGCACCCAGGAGGTCATCCGGTCGATGGCTTTGGGGCTTTTCAATTCCCGGGCGATCACTTCCGCCATGGCCGCGGAAAAGCCCAGTTCCGTCACCGCCTGTTTAAGGCCGTCCCGGGCCCGCGCCCATATCCTCTGGTTTTCCGTCATGCCGCCGCCTCCCGCCGGTAATGATGGGAATATCATACCACGGGCGGGAGGATCGGAAAAGCTTTTTTGGTTTTCCGGGCGGCCGCGCCGGTAAAAAACGGGAAAAACCGGGGACCCGGGAGTACTCCTTTTTTTGACATGAGCCTGTACAGTAAATAAAATTGATGTTAAAATAGCCGGGAAAGCATTCAATGACAGGGAAAGCAGAGTGACATAAACGATGACGATGAACCTTGACCGCAACGCGACGGTGTATTATCAGGCCAGGAAAACAGTCTGGGGTGTCCGCGGGATCATGATCATGGACGCCGGGGGCGTCCTGCAGTAGGTGGACCTGTCCAGGTACGGGAAGGACGAGATCCGCTTTGGCCGGGGAACGAAGGACGACGGGGTGGATATCCATATCGAATCGCCCATCGTATCCCGGGTGCACGGACGGCTGTATCTTGACCATGGATCCTGGGTGGCGGAGGATCTGGGCAGCAAAAACGGCACACAGATCAACGGGGCGTCCCTCAGGCGCCAGGCGCTGAGCGACGGCGATATCATCCGGATCGGCCACAGGGGCGATGCGCACAACGAAAAAAGCGTGCTGATGCTCGTCACTTCGGACCAGCCCGATCAGCGCTGGCGCAGGATCCCCCTGGTGCGTGGCAAGATATCCATCGGCCGCGACAAAACCAACGACCTGGTGCTCCCCTCCGTCACTGTTTCCCGCTGCCATGCCGTGCTGGTTAAGGGCAGCCAGGGATGGACGCTGCAGAATGAGAACATCTCCAACGGCGTCCTGGTCAACGAATCGCAGCTGAAGGACCGCTGCCTTCTCCACAACAAGGACGTCATCTGCATCACGGATACGCGGATCATCTTTACCGAGGACGCCCTCTGGATGCGCACCGGCACCGGCGGCGTGGAGGTAAACGCCCGGGGCGTGGTGGTAAAGCGCAAGCGCGGAGGAAAAGAGTTCATCACGGCCGATCACGTCAATTTCGCGGTCCGGCCGGGGAAATTGGTAGCGATCATCGGCGGTTCCGGCGCGGGCAAAAGCACCCTGATGAACGTCCTGTGCGGATATCTGAAGCCCCACGAGGGCCAGGTGCTCATCAACGGCACGGATCTGTACCGGAACTTCAGCACCATCAAAAACCTGTTCGGCTACGTGCCGCAGTCGGACATCGTTTACAGCAATCTTACCCTCAGCGATATGCTGCGCTTCGCGGCGGAACTGCGCCTGCCGCAGGACACCACGGCGGAGGAGCGGGAGCAGACCATTGACAACGCCATCCGGATGGTGGATCTGACAGAGCAGAGGAACAGCCTGATCCGCAACCTCAGCGGCGGACAGCGCAAGCGCGCAAGCATCGCCGTGGAGCTCCTGTCCGACCCGAAGCTGCTCTTCCTGGATGAGCCGGCCTCGGGGCTGGACCCGGCCACGGAGCGCAGTTTGATGCTTTCCCTGAAGCAGATGGCGCAGTCGGGCAAAACGGTGATCCTGGTGACCCACAGCACCCTGCAGCTGGGGCTCTGCGACAAGGTGGCGTTTATGGGCAAGGGCGGACACCTTTGCTACATGGGCGGCGAAAAGCAGGCGCTTGCGTTCTTCGGCAAGTCGAGCGTGGTCGACATTTACGCGGAGATCAACGACAACGCGCCTGACTGGCGTAAGAAATATGACGCGCAGAGTGGCCCCCAGGCGGACGTGCAGCCGGTCAGCGCCGGCCGGGATCACCAGCGCAAGGCGCGCTTGCGCCAGCTGCTGGTGCTCTGCGCCCGCTATATCCGTTTGGTGCTCAACGACCGGCAGCGCCTGCTCCTCCTTTTGGCGCAGGCCCCGCTGCTGGCGGCGCTCATTTCCCTGGTGGCCGACGGCGAACAGTTCAAGCAGTATGAGATGACCAAGAGCCTGCTGTTCGCGCTTTCGTGTTCCGCCTTCTGGGTCGGCATGCTCAACTCCATTCAGGAGATCTGCAAGGAGCGGACGGTACTCAAGCGGGAATACATGACAGGCCTTTCACTGTCCGCCTATGTGCTCTCCAAGGCGGTGGTGCTCGGGGTGCTGTGCCTGGTGCAGAGCGTGTTCCTGGTGGGCGTGTTTGCCGTGATGGTCGGCCTGCCGGAGGAAGGGCTGGTCCTGCCGCCCGCGCTTGAGATGTTCCTTTCCGTGTGGCTGACCTCCGTTTCGGCGGCGGCCATGGGCCTGTTCGTTTCCGCGCTGTTCAACAATCCCGACCGGGCCATGACGGTGGCGCCGCTGATGCTGATGCCGCAGATGCTTTTCTCGGGGCTGCTCTTCAAGCTGTCCGGCGCCACGGAGAAGATCTCGCTGCTGGCGACATGCCGCTGGAGCATGGAGGGCCTTGGTACGACGGCGGACCTGAACGCCCTGGAAATGAAGCTGCAGCAGAAGGGGATCCAGATCCCCCACGATGCGGAAGCGTTTTTTGAGTACACGGCCGACCACATGACCAGCGTGTGGCTGATCCTGGCGGGCTCCGCGGTGTGCTTCCTTGTGCTTGCCTGCCTGGCGCTGAGAAAGCTGAAACAGAGCGAGGGCTGAAACGAGGTCTGAAAAAAGACTGATACTATTCAAATAAATATTTTATATATCCAATCCCTGCAAGTAATGCTTGAGACGGTTTTCATAGAGAGGTTGTTGGATAGTCACACACGGACGATCAACCGCTTTTTTCAAAGTCGGAAATACTTCGTTCTTGAAGCCTTGGGCGCGGAGTTTGAGAATAGTATCAATAACAAAGAAGAAAACGGCATGCAAAGGCGCCCGCCGGTCCGATGACGGACCGGCGGGCGCCGATTTTCATACGTACGGATGCTTTATTTGTGTCCCCTCTCCAGACCGTAATGTTTGACATAGCCTTCAAGCTCGTCCAGCGGCATGGGGGAGCCGATCAGGGAGCCCTGGCCCTTGTAGGCGCCGATCTCCTCGAAGAATTCGAACTGGTCCTGGTTTTCGATGCCCTTGGCGCACATCTTGATGTTCAGCGTGTCCGCCATGTGCTGGATGGCGATGGCGGTCTTGCAGGCATTTTCGTTTGCGGGGATCAGGGCGGCATAGCTGCGGTCCAGTTCCAGCATGTCGAAATCCACCCGGTAGAGCAGCGGCACGTTGGAGCGGTGGGTGCCGAAATTGCCCATGGCCAGCATGATGCCCAGTTCCTCGTGCAGGAGGTTCAAATTTTTGCAGCCATCCTCGTTAAGGTCCTGCAGTTCGCTTACCTCAAACTGCAGTTTTTTGGGCGACAGGCCGGTCTCGGCCAGGCAGGTCCTGACCTGTTCCACAAAATTGGCGCTTTCGGCGAATTTGGGCAGCAGGTTGAGGGACAGGGTCATATTGCTGCCGGCGCGGTCGCTGATCTCCACCGTTTTGCGGGCGGCTTCCCACAAAAGAGCGATTGAAAAGAGCATGGTCAGGGCGTCGTCCCTTTCGATGATCTCCAGAATGGGCCAGGAGGGCAGCAGCGTCCCGTCTGATTTGCGGAAATACGAAACAAACATTTCGTAGGTGTTGCAGGTGTTTTTGCCAAAGGTCCATTTCGGCTGTCCGTAAAGGATCATGTCGTTTTTAAGGATCATATCGGAAATCGTGCTCTGCTCCATGGGTCGGGCCTCCTTATTTATTTTTACGGTCATGGGATGGATGTTTACGTTCGCTAATTTACATAATTCGCCGCGGCTTTCCGTTTCCCTGCACAAAAAGGTCGATTTTAAAACAAAAAATATATTTGGCGGCGCGCCCTTGCCACGCATTGTTCGCGCCGCATGGCGAAAAGCGGCGGTTGCAGGAAGAGCGCTCCTGTTTCGTCGGCTGCCGGGGCCGGGCTGGCCGGTCCCGTCCGAAGGACCGGGCTGCCCATCTTTTTGTGGCGCGGGAAAAAGAAATGTGATATACTGGTCTGGACCTGGATAACAGGCCTTTCGTTCACGGAAAAAGACCGCGCACCCGAATAATCAAAGGAGTGGATCGGACATGGGCAAGATCAAAAGGATCGGCGTACTGACCAGCGGCGGAGACGCCCCCGGAATGAACGCGGTGGTCCGCGCCGTCACACGCACCGCCCTCGCCAACGGGATCGACTGCATCGGCATCCGCAGGGGCTGGCAGGGACTGATCAACGGCGACTTCATCCAGCTTTCCCGCGCCAGCGTCGGCCACCTGCTCTCCAAGGGCGGCACCATCCTGTATACGGCGCGCAGCGAGGAATTCATGACCGAGGCAGGCCGCCAGAAAGCGGTGTACACCTGTAAGATGCTGGGCCTGGAGGGCATCGTCGCCATCGGCGGCGACGGCACCTTCCGCGGCGCCCTGGAGCTGTCCCGCCTGGGCGTTCCGGTGGTCGGCGTGCCCGCCACCATCGACAACGACGTGGGCTGCACCAATTACACCATCGG
>JAFWWK010000218.1 GCA_017523615.1 Clostridia bacterium | reverse complement strand
GCCTACGGCGAAACCGAGGTGGGAGACTTCGATCCCGAAAAATGGGGCGTTCCCAGCTTCTCCGAATACTACAACACGTACGAACCGGATATGTCGGAAGAAGAGGAGTACATGCCCGCGGACCTTCCCGAGACCGTGACCCTGAACGGAGTTACCTATCCCGCCTTTGTTGAATGATCGTCCTGTAAGAGCCGAGCCCTCCCCCGCAGAACGCGGAGGAGGGCCCTTTTTTGATGTTTTTTATCACTCATACACCCGGCCGCCGGGAAAAACGAAGCCTGGGTACGCCCGAAAGCATGGCGGATGGCATTGTGCCTCCCCACCGCGATATGAGGCGCCTCAGCGCTTCGGGTTTTTCTCCGCGAAATGGCGGATCATGGTCCTGACCCGTTCCTTTTCCCTGTCGCCGTATGGGACGTCCGGCTCGTCGCACCAGACGCACAGCATGCTGCCCATGGCCTCCCCGCCGCCGATGACCGTGCCCTCGGGAATGGTTTCGATGCCCCTGAGGGCCTTTTCAAAGGTGAAGCTCGGCGTTCTCTGTCCCGTGCCTTCGCGGCCCAGCACGTAATACCATTCCCGGTGGGTGGTGAGGATGGCATGGCCCTTCCCGGCGATGAAGGGCGCCGGCGCCAGGTCGTAGCCCTTCCATCCCGCCGTCCAGTAGGAGCAGATGATCTCCCGCCTCAGCGTTCCTCCGCCCAGGTCACAGGCGTAATACATTCCGTCGTTGTACATCACCGGCACCGCGCCTTTGGACATGATATGGTCCGCAAGGCCGTTGGCGAAGTCGATGAACCTGCCGTAGGCATAATTCGCGGGGGCCTGCAGGCGGGCAAAGCCGGTGACGCCGTCCATGTCGATGCCGTACTCGTCAGCTCCAAAGTTGATGTAACGGCAGCCCCGGGCGGCGAAATAGTCGATATACTTCCTCACCAGCGCCCCGGCGAAGCCGATGGCCGCCGCGTTGTCCGGATCCACCGCCGAGGCGGAGCCCTTCAAGGAAGGCGACGGGATGCCCAGGATGGTCATGGCCGTGACGACGGACGACATATGCCCCGGCACGTCCAGAAGCGGCATGATGCCGATGCCTTTTTCTTTGGCAAAGGCAATGATGCCGTCCATCTCCGCCTGCGTCCATTCGTTGGCCCCGGAATCGCAGTAGCGCCGGTTGCCCGCCTTCAGGGCGTTCCGGACGTCCGTGTCACCATATTTCCCCACCGGTGTCTCCACGGTCATATCGTCCAGCAGCAATCTCCAGCCCTCATTTCCGACGGCGATCTCCATCGCGTCAAACCCATTTTCCGAGAGGGCGCCGATCAGGTCCCTGATATCCTCCGGGGAAAAATACTTTCTTCCGCTGTCGATATGAAAAACGCGCAGATGTGCCATCATGACACCGTCCTTTCTTATTCGGGAGAGGCAAAGTCCGCAAAGGAAAAACCTCTCATGATATTTGGTCTCCGGCGAGACCGGGAAAAGTCCGCTGTCACTCCTGTCCTTCCGCGGGGACCCGATCCTGTCCCATTATACCCGCAGCGCAAATGGATTTCAATCATGTCTGTCCGGTTTGTTTCTGTTCTGTGCCATGATCCTTTGAAAGCCAAATAAAGGGGGCTGTGACGCCCGGGCATTTTTCAATGCCCTTCTTTCACAGCCCCGCGGTTCATGAATGGTTCGGTTTACCGATCCCGGACTCAATAGCTCAGGCCGAATCCGGACAGGTAGTAGTTGCCGTCCGCGTCCTGATAGGCGTAGCTGCCGCCCCTGACATTTTCCAGGATGGCCGGATCGATGTACTGATCCTTGTCATAGCCGGGTACGTCGTTGGGGGAAGCGCAGGTTTCCAGGTAGGTGCCGTCCTCGTTCTCGACATAGGTCAGAGCGATGACCGCCTCAGAGGAGACCATGGTCACAGCCAGCTTGCCGGTGGGATTGTAGGCGCCGGTGATCACGTCGACCTGGGCCTTGCGGGCATTGTCGAGGGAAGCGCCGGAAGTGGTGTACTGGGCCAGGAGCGCGTCGCAGTAGGGCTCCAGGTTCTCAAGGATCCAGGGAGAAGTGCACACGATGGTGGCGATCACCTTGCCGCCGTTCTCGTGAACGGTATCCGCCGCCTTGACGAGTTTCTTCATGTCGGCAACCGTGGTGACTTCGATCTTTTCGCCGGTCTTTTTCTGGGACGCGGTGACACCCTGGCCGAAGCCGCCGCCGCCGCCGGACATTTCGCGCTCGTCGACTTCATAATCTTCCACCAGGCTGAGGACAGCCTCGGAGGAAGTGCCGTTGGTGGAACTGGTGGCCTTGGGCTGGATATAGAAGTACGCGACCTCAGCGTCCTTCGCCTTATCGACGATCTCGAATCCCTGCGCGGTGAACAGCTCAGTCAGCGCGGCGAGCATATCCTCGTCTTCGCCGGTGCCGGTGTAGGAGGCGATAAAGAGCTTGGTCCCGGCGTTCGGGGCAAGGGGCAGGGCGTTCTCATGGTTCTTCATGAGGACAACAGCCTTCTGATGCAGGGCATAAGCCTGGCCTGCAGCGGTCTGGAGGTTGGTAGCGCGGACTTCGTCGGCATAGAGGTAGTCAAGATAGGGGTTGTCGAAACGGCCCTGCTCGAAGATGGAAACGGCGCGGTTGATGTTGGCGCGGTCCAGATCTTCCTTGGCAAGGATGCCGGTCTGGACAGCTTCGATCACGAGGTCCGTGCGCAGGCCGGAACCGATCGCGTCGCTGCCGGCGGCGATCAGAAGGGCGTAACGTTCGGTCATGGTCTTGTCCTCGACACCGTAGGTCTGGCCGGTGACGATGCCGGAGTCGGTGTTGACATAGCCGTCAAAACCCATGACATCGCGGAGCAGGGTGGTGATGATCTCCTTATTGTAGGCGGAGCCGAGCTGGTTGACCTGGACCTCGTGGCCCCGGTAAGTTTGCGCGACAGAGCGGCTGTCCGCGGCGTCACGGGAGTAGCAGGGCATGATGGAGCCGCACTTGGCGTCGATAGCGGCCTGGAAAGCGACCAGCTGGTACTTTTCCAGAGATCCCGCGG
>JAFWWK010000217.1 GCA_017523615.1 Clostridia bacterium | reverse complement strand
GCGCTGCAGGAAAAATACAACGAGAAAAACGGCATCACCCCCGAAAGCGTCAAGGCCAGCGTCAAGAGTCTGCTGGAGATCACCGACGCGGTGGAGGGCGGCGTGCCCGAGGATCTGGGCGGGGAGGAAAAGGACGCCCTGATCCGGCAGCTGGAGGACCAGATGCTGACCGCCGCCGGAAAAATGGAATTTGAAAAGGCCGCCAAACTGCGCGACCAGCTGTTTGCCCTCCGGGGCGACAAGGTGCCGGAGCGCTCGCCGGTGCGCCATCGCAGGGAAAAGATGCGCCATCATTGACGAAAGCGGGGACCGGGATGAAGGTCAGGGAAGAGGTGCTGCGCCTCCTGATGGAGGAAGGGACACTCTCAGGCGGAAAGACCGCGGAAACCCTGGGGGTCAGCCGCACCGCGGTATGGAAAGCGGTGGAGGAACTGCGCCGGGAGGGGATCGCCATCGGATCCGTCCATGGCGGAGGATACCGTCTGGAGGACAGGGACCGGGTGCTGAGCGTGGACGCGGTGCGGGCCTTCCTCGGGCCGAATCGGGGCATGGACGTGATCTTTGCCGGCAGCCGGGTGGATACCACAAACACGGAGGCCCTCAGGCGCCTGGGGGACGGCGCCGCGCCGCCCTTCGTGCTGATCGCCGGGGAACAGACCCGGGGCCGGGGCCGGAGGGGCCGGTCCTTTTATTCCCCGCGCGGCGGGCTGTATATGACGGTGGCGCTGCCGGGGACCTTCCCCGTGACGGCCCTGACGGGACTGACGGCTCACGCGGCGCTGTGCGTCTGTTTCGCCCTGGAGGAGATCGCCGGCATGTCTCCCGGGATCAAGTGGATCAACGATATTTTTCGGGACGGGAAAAAGATCGCCGGGATCCTGACGGAGGCGGAGATGGACGCGGAAAGCGGCGACGCCGGTCACGTCCGGGTGGGGATCGGCGTCAACACGGGCTTTGGGGAGGCGCCGGAGGAATGCCCCAGCATGGCTTTCCTGGGGATCCCCGCCCTGAGATCGGCCCTGGCGGCACACATTGCTGCGGGCGTGGCGGCATACGAAGCGGAACAGGGTCTGGATATGGCGGCTTATGAGAGCCGCTCCGTCACCCTGGGGCGCAGGGTGCGCCTTTTTTCCGGGGGCAGGGAACATGAAGGCCTGGCGCTGGGGGTGGATAAAAACGGCGCCCTCATCCTGGACGAGGGCGCGGGAACAGCGGTGCTGTCTTCCGGGGATATGGTCAGGGAGGTATCCGAATGACGGACGTGCCGGGCTTTTTTGCCCCGCGCGTCCGTTTTTATACGAAAAGCGTGTCCCTCGGGGGAAGGCCTTCCATGACGGATAAAGACCGGCGGCGTCAGGAAATATCCGCCGGGATCGACCGGATCCGGTCCATGATCCGGTCGGACAGGAAGCGTTTGAAAGGCGGGAGGGCTTCCCGCTCAGCTGCGGCGCCGTTTCCGGTGAAGCGCATGGCGCAGGGATCGGCATCGGTCCAGGGAAGCCAGGACGGCAGCTGCTCCCCGTTCGCATCCGTCCCGTTGGGATCGCCGGTGCGGATGAAATTGCAGAAATAATCGCACATCTGCCGCGCCAGGTCGTAATGGCGCCCCACGAAGGGCCGCCAGCACTTGGCCAGAGTTTCGAACCAGAACCACAGGTCGGAGGAATGGAAGGTGCCCGGGTCGTCCCAGCCGGGGATGTCCGGGTCGAAGCAGTAGCAGTAGCCCTTCCGGCCTGACTTTGCCGCGTCGGAAAGGATGCCCTTCACGGTGCATTCGATGCCGCTGACCGGCGCGAAGCCGTTCTTTCCGGCCTTTACACGGCTCTCCGGGAAGGCCAGGAATTCCGCGGCGCGTTCGCCGAAGATCCGCGCCGCTTCGGCGGCGAGGGCGTCTTCATCCGCCGCTTCAACGGTATTCAGGAATTCGGAGGCGGTGTTCCCGGCCATCATCACGGCGGGCACGCACTTGCCCGCGCGGTACAGCGCAATGGGATCGCCGAAGCAGAAACGGTCGTCCTGCACCGTAAAAAAGGGAACATGGGATTCCATGTATTTTTCATACCTGCGCTGAAGGGTCACCGCGTCCATGGACCGGGCCTCCTTCAGCGTTTTTA
This sequence comes from Clostridia bacterium, assembly GCA_017523615.1. Classification (GTDB taxonomy): domain Bacteria; phylum Bacillota; class Clostridia; order Christensenellales; family Aristaeellaceae; genus RUG756. The sequence goes on along the minus strand of JAFWWK010000217.1, from coordinate 20,233 downwards.
CGCCCAGGAACCCGAAGAAATCTTCGCCCTTCTTTTCCGCGTCCTCAAGACGTTCCGGCCGGCCCACTTCGCGGCGGAGGTAAGGGTCAAAGATCATGGCGCTCATCACCACGGCGCCTGAGAAAAGGCCTGTGTTGGCCGGGCAGGCCAATTGGGACATGACGCTTCCGCCGCCGGCGGACTGCCCCGCGATGGTCACCCGCGACGGATCCCCGCCGAAGAACGCGATGTTGCGCTGCACCCAGCGAAGGCCGGCCTGCTGGTCCAGGTTGCCGAAGTTGGCCGGCGCGTCCGGCTGTTCCCGCGTGATCTCCGGGTGCGTCAGGAAGCCGAGGGCGCCCACCCGATAGTTCACCGTGACCACCACGATGCCGCGCCTGGCGATCCGTTCGCCGTCAAACTCCATTTCCGCGGGATAGCCGCACTGCAGACCGCCGCCGAAGAACCACACCAGCACGGGCAGTTTATCGGAGGCTTTTTTCGCGTTCGTCCAGACATTCAGGTATAGGCAGTCTTCACTCATCGGAATGTTCGGGTCCACATGCCATTCCCGGCAGTAGATATCATCCCCCAGGCCGGGGATCCACTGCATGGAGATCGGCGCAAAACGGGAGGCGTCCCGCACCCCCGCCCAGTTTTCACAGGGCTGCGGAGCGCGCCAGCGGTTCTTTCCCGTCGGCGGCGCGGCAAAAGGGATCCCCTTGAACGCCGTGATCCGAGGGTCCGCCGCTTCGATCCCGCGAACCCAGCCGTTTTCTGTTTTTACCTGCCTCAACATGTGCTGCTCCTTCCTGAATGTCTGACGATTTGTGTGATCATTTGCGGTTTTTCCATGAGGGTCATCATTCTTCCGTGATGCCGAAGCGGTCAAACGGGCCGGGAAGCACCTCGTCCGCATCCGTCCACGGCAGGTCCCCGTCCGCACGGACACGCCTGACCTGGGCCGGATCCAGGATCATGTGCAGTCTTTCCATTTCCCCGCGGAAGCCGAAAGGCACGTCCTTCGCTTTGCCGAAAACCGTTTCTCCGGTCCGTGTATCGACTGAAATATCAAACCACGCGTTCTGCCCCTGGCTGTCGAACCCGAAGAATTCCTGCCATGCCGGCAGGTTCAGGCAGTTTTCGGGTTCTGGATACATCACCCGCAGGTATCCGCCCTGCATGCGCACGTAAAGGTTCCCCTCCGCCGTGTTGTCTCGGGTGGGGAAAACGACGGCGGCCTCCCCGCAATCGTAGAAAATGTTGTTGATGATCTTCGCGTCCCGGGAGGTGCCGCCGCGCAGCATGCCGTGCATGCGGAAAGGCACGGGTTTGAGGTAATACCCGCTGTGCCGGCATTTTCCGATCAGGTTATGAGCCACGTGCAGGCGGTCGGTCCCCTCGCCGTAGACGCCGTACCCGTTGACCGCCTCGTTCTCCCGAAGCTTGTACCAGCCGGAAGAACCCGGCTCCCGGGGCACTCTGGCCGGATCGAACCTGCCCTCCACGTTCCAGATGATGTTGTGGTCGATCAGGTTGATGCCGTCCCGCGTGCATTCGATGAAGATCGCTTCCCGCTGCTGGATGCCGTCCAGGAACAGGTTGCCGGTGATGCGGTTGTTCTCATTCCCGCAGTCCAGCCACAGATGGTCCGCCCGGAGGGTATTGCGGAAAATATTGTTGCGGATGAGCCCGTCCACGCTGTTGTGCAGCTTGATCGCTCCGGCTTCCCAACTCAGCTCCATTTTCTGCCAGCCGGTGCCCTCGATGACGTTGCCCTCGATCAGCATCCGCTCGGCAAACATCCCCGCGATGCCGCAGACCCCGGCATCCCGGATGCGGCAGTTCCGGATCACGCTGTAGCCCACGATCTCCCCGGGGGTGTGGGTATGATGCCAGCATTCGTGGCCCGTATCGATGGCTACGCCGTTGGACCAGTTGACCTCGCAGTCCTCGATCACCCAATGGTGGCCCCGGTGGGCGGAAATGGCGCCGCGCTGCGGCACGGGCGCGCCGGTGGCCGCATGCTCACAGATAAGGCCTTTGACACGGATATAGTTCAGGAACGGCTTTTCCGGGGCAAAGCACTGCTCCCTTACGGTCACCTCGATGCGGTGATCCTTTGGGTCCCCGTCCCCGGACAGACGGAAATGGACCTTCATGCCGTTGGCTTCGACCCAATAAGTGTTCTCCTCCAGGGCCATCCCGCCGTACAGCGGCACCTGTTTCAGCGGCTTTCCGTCGCAGAAAACGCAGCCCCGGCGGTTGAGGTAGGTCGTCATGTCTGTCTTGTCATACTCGATGAAAAGCCGGTCATGAAGGATGTTCACCGCGCAGAACGGATTGTATCCCCGAAACAGGTCCGGATCCAGATCATATTCCCAGATGCGGACGCCGGCCTGCTCCCTGCCGGGACCAAAGCGCAGCGCCCATCCCTCGCTGGGAATGAAGCTGGTCACCTGCTCCGAAGCGCGGATGATCACATCCCCGTCCCCGAAGGCTTCATAGGAGATCATATGCTCCGGATCCGTTCCGCCCGCCGACGGGCTGACGCATTCGCGGTAGATCCCCCCGTGGATCAGCACCCGTGTGCCGGGGGCCGCCTCCTTCGCCGCCCGGCCGATCGTCCTGAAGGGCGCGGCGGCGCTGCCGTCGTTATCATCCGACGCCGAAGGATGGCCGGCGTTTACATGCAGTTCCCGTGTCCATACAGTTTCCTTCTCCCAGAAATCAAAACTGCGGCCGTCCGGCAGAAGGGCGGAATGATCCTGTTTCATGTTTTCCTCCCGTGTCAGGAAAGGGGCGCCCCCATAGGAGCGCCCCCGCGTTATTCAGTAGATCATTTGCCGGCGGCGGCGTTCTTGGCGTCGAGTTCGACCTGCCATACGCTGCTGTCATACTCGAACAGCTCCTTGTAGCCGAAGCCGTCCATCTGGACGATCATTTCGTCCCACAGGGCCTCGAATTCCGCTTCGTCCCTGGCGAAGATCATCTTCCAGGTGTAGGTGCACAATTGCTTATTGACATCGCTGCGCTTGGTCTGGATGTCCAGGCTGTCCTCCGGCGGGGCAAAGCCGACAGAGGGGCTGGGGACGAGCATGCCGTGACCGAGCATGTAATCCACGGGGGTCTCAGCGCCGAACTTCTCCTGCCAGCCGGCCTTGGTCTTGTCGTTCTCCCGCTCCCACTCCCTGTAGGAAGACCAGAACTTGGAGGGGAAGCGCTCGCCGTTGTCGGGGTTCATGCACACGGCAGCGCCGATCCACTGGTTGATGGCGTTGTTGCCGTCGCTGTAGCCGCCGCCGCCGTAAGCTTCCGGAACAGGGAGGTTCAGGGCCAGGGCGTCGTCGCGCAGCAGGGTGAAGGTGCCGTCTTCATTCACGGTATAGTTGAGTCCTTCGAGACCCACATGCTGGAAGGTCATGCCTTCGGGGCTGGCATACCAGTCGAGGAACTTGAGGATGCGCTGATACTTATCGCCGTCGACCTTGGAACCGATGGCCCAGACGCGGTCTGCGCCATAGTAACGGTCAGCGTCGGCATAGAAGCTCATATCCGCGACGGGGATAAAGATGAACGTGGAGCCGGCAGCCTTCTGTTCGGAGGTGTTGGAGAAACCGACCTGCCATGAGTACCACAGCAGATCCACCTGACGGGCGGACAGCTTCGCAGCCACGGCGTTCCAGTCCTGTTCGCCGGATTCCGGATCCACCAGGCCCATTTGATTCGCCTTGAAGAGGAACTTGGCGATCTTGTAGTAGGCGTTGTCCCGACTGTAGATCTCGGAGAAGGTCCCGTCGGGCTTGAGGATCGCGGAGCCCTTGACCTTTTCGTTGTACCAGGTGGTCAGCTGCACCACGTTGGCGATGCCGATCATGTTGTCGTTGCCGTCCCAGTCAGCCCACAGGGAGAAGGGATACGCGTCTCCGTCGCCCTCGGTGGGATGGATCTCATGGATCGCGGCCAGCACGTCCAAGAGGCCGTCCAGATCCTTGATCTCGGGAGCGCCGACAGCCTGGTACAGGTCCCAGCGCAGCTGCGGACTGGAATAGATCACGTCGTCCGTCAGGGAGGTGGGGGACGTATCGGTCATTTCGGCCGGGATGCCGTAGTATTTTCCGTCTTCTCCGGTCAGTTCCTTATTGTAAACGTCGATCTGGTCCTTGAACCGCATAAGGTTCCCGCAGCCGGCGATCTCGCTGATGTCGCGGATCAGGCCTTCGGCCATCAGGGTCTTGACCTTGCTCCTGTCGACAATCACGATATCGCCCAGGTCGCCGTCCATGGCGCGGGTGGTGTAGACTTCGTTGCCCACCACCTGGGGAGCGATGATGTTCAGTTCGATGTTGAAGCGCTCCTTTACGACCACCGCAAACCAGCCGGTCTGGGTGCCGTGGTAGTTCGCGGCTTCATCGTAGATTGTGAGGACGAGAGGCGCTTCTTCAGCCAACGCGCTGACGGAAGCCAGGCTCAACAGCATGGCCAGCGTCATCAGGAGAGACAGGAACCGTTTCATCTTGTTTTCCTCCTTTGTTCTATGATGTAAGGCACGCCGGGCCTTCATCTTCGGAAATGGATCAGCCCTTCACGGCGCCGATCATGATGCCCTTGGTGAAGAACCGCTGGAAGAACGGGTAGATCAGCATCACCGGCAGCACCACGACCACCGTGACCGTCATGCGGATGGAGGTCGCCGTGGCGGACTGCGCCAGGATCGCCGCCATGGAGGAAGCGCTGGCATTGGTGTTGACCAGCGCCTTCAGGCTGCTGGCTTTGTTGATATACTGGTAAAGCTGGAATTGCAGCGTGAACAGCTTTTCATCCGTCATGAGCAAAAGCGTATCCTGGAAGGAGTTCCACTGATTGACGGCCGCGAATATGGCGATGGTGGCCAGGATCGGCTTGATCACCGGCAGCATGATGGAAAAGAAGATCCTGAGCGTGCCAGCGCCGTCGATCTCCGCCGCGTCCTGCAGCGCCTGCGGCACGGATTCGCAGTATGTCTTGCACAGGATGATGTAGAACGGCTGGACGATCATGGGGAAAATGTAACCCAGGAAATTGTTGGTCAGGCCCAGCATCTTCATGGTCAGGTACCAGGGGATTACACCGGCGTTGAAATACATCGTCGCCACGACGAACCGGTACCAGAATTTCCTTTTCCAGAGGGTCTTCCGGGTGAACATATAGCCAAGAAACGCCGCGATGATCACCGTCAGCACCGTGCCGATCACGGTCCTCATCACGGAAACATAGGCTGCGTTGGTCAGCCCGGGGATGTTGGCAAGGTTCTTGTAGTTGGTAAAATGGATCTCCCTCGGGTAGAAAATGACCTTGCCCTTTTCGCTGAGATTGTTGGCGCTGATGGAGTTGATGATGATGTAATAGAAGGGGTAGAGGCAGACAAACGCAAAGACCGCGTAGACCACGTAAGTGACGCAGCTGATAATATTGTCCCCGAGGGAGCGCTGGATCTTTTTTTTCTGTTTATTATGCAGATCCGTCAGGGCGGCCGGCGTTTTATCGTACATGCTGTTTTCCCTCCTCACGATCGTTCGCGCGGGTCATCAGATGAAGCTCTCGCCGCGGATCAGCTTGGAAAAGCCGTTGGCGCCTGTAAGCAGCAGGATGCTGACGATGCTCTTGAGGATGCTGATGGCGGTGGCCAGGGGATAGTTGCCCCGTCCGGCGTAGGCGATATTGTACACGTACAGGTCCAGCACTTCGATCCATTCCTGGTTGAACGCGTTCTGGAACACGTAATACTGCTCCATGCCGTTGGAAAGGAAGCTGGCGATGTTGAGCATCACGATAACGAAATAGGTCGGCAGGATGCTGGGGATGGTGATGTGCCAGATGACCTTCATGCGTGTGGCGCCGTCCACCTTGGCGGCCTCGATCATCTGCTCGTCGATGCCGGCGATGGCGGCCAGGTACATGATGGCGGCCCAGCCGGCGTTCTTCCATGTCAGCCACAGCCACATCCGGAACCAGACATGATCCGAGGATTTAAGGAAGGAGATGGACTTGGTGATCAGGCCCAGGTCCTTGAGCACAGCGTTTACGGCGCCGTTGGAGCCGAACACGTTGAACGCGACGGAAAACACCAGCACCCATGAGATAAAGTTCGGCAGCGTGGTGGCCGTCTGGACGAACTTGCGGTAGGGCCTGCACTTGATCTCGTTAAGGAAGACCGCGAAGACCATCGGGAACCAGCTGAAGAACAGGGAGATCCCGCTCATTGCCAGGGTGTTCCGCAGCACGCGGAATACGTCCGCTCTTTTGACCGAATTGGAAAAGAGGCTGTAAAACCATTTGAAGCCTACATAGTTCTCGCTGCTGATGGGCGTCGGCGGAACAAAATCATGGAAAGCGTATCTCCAGCCGTACAGCGGGAAATACGAAAACAAGGCGACCAGGAGCAGGAAAGGCAGGATGTACAAAAACTCTGTCAGGGAGCGCCGCCGCTTATAGTTGACGCGGGATAGTTCCGGACCTGAACGAATACCCGCGCCAAACGCCTTTTTCTCCTTCTGCATATGCCCGCCCCCCTCAGAACCGGTTCGCGGCTGATTTATGATCTGTGTCATTCAACGAAGTGCTTTTTATATATTTATATCAGGATGTCACCCTATTAACAATGCTTTTTTCTGAATAATAGGGGACAAAAATATCTTTTCTGTTTTTGCGGACCCTTCCATTCAGGACGCGCATGAGATATAATGAAAAAAAGAGAAATGACCCGAAGGCCTGTTCCGCCTTTGCAGGCGCCGGATCATCCTGGGGGATCGCCGCAGCCAGACAAGCCCATCTTTACGGGAGAAGCCATATGAGCACGTTTTATGAGCACCGCGAGGAGACTCTGTTCATTGGGGAGATGACCCACTACCCCTACCCGACGCATGTCCATGAGATGGCGGAGATCGTCGCCCTTACATCCGGACGTGTGCGGATCAGCATCGAGGGAATGACCTATGACCTGGCCCCGGGCGATATCGCCGTTATTTTCCCGCTGACAGCGCACAGTTATGACGCCGTCAGCGGGGACGCGGAGGGGCTTGCGGCCATTTTCCCGCCGGACATCATCCCGGAGTATAACGGCACCTTCCACCGCCTGGCGCCGGAAGATCCCGTCCTGCGGGCGGAGGATGCCGGGGCGGATACGCGCGGGGCAGTCCGCCGCCTGTGGGAGATGAACATGGAGGACGATCTCCCTTTGTGCGTTGCTTACCTGCATGTGCTCCTTGCGGGCACCCTCCACGCCTTTTCCTATCGCCCGGTCTACGACTACGGCGACCGCGGCCTGGGATACCGTATCGTTCATCATGTTTCGGACCACGCCTTCGAGGACATCACCCTGGAGAGCGCCGCCCATGGGCTGGGCATCAGCGCGTCCCACCTGTCCCATTTCTTTTCGGAAAAGCTGCGGATCAGCTTCCGGCAATACATCAACGCCATCCGCATCGCCAAAGCGCGCCTGCTGATGCGGGACCCGAGCCTGACGCTGACCATGATCTGCGGCATCTGCGGATATGCCAACATGCGCACCTTCCGCCGGGCTTTCCTGAAGGAGGTCGGCTGCCTGCCTTCGGAGCATCTGGCAGCCCTGCACAGGAGGGTAGCTGGCTTAAGACCGCATGGCAGCGTTTCCGGCTGACAAACGGTATCATGCAGTGCGGGACAGATCCTGAAAGCATAAAAAAACGCCCGAGGCTGTTCGGGCGGATATCCTGTGAGCATGGGATGCGGGGCAATGCGGCCGCGGAGATCTTATTTTTCCAGGCTATGCAGGGCTTTTCTGACGCGCTGTCCCACCGGAAGGGCCAGCGTCAGTTTGGCAAGGTCCGGCAGGATGAAGGGAAGGACGCAGAGGGAAAGCGCTTTAGAAAGGCCCATGGGTGACGTGCGTGAATACACCGCGATGAACCAGGCCGTGCCAAAGGCGTAGCAGGCGGCAAAGCCCGCGGCGAGGAGCAGGACACGGATAAGCAGGCTGTTTTTGCGGGCCGGGATCAGGTAAAGCAGGGAAATGATGAGAAAACCCCACAGATAGCCGCCGGTGGGCCCGAAAAGCACCCCCGGACCGCCTTTGAAGCCGGCGAATACGGGCAGCCCGACTGCGCCGAGGAACAGGTACACCAGGATGGCGATGGCAGAATCCCGCCCGCCGAGGATCAGGACCGACGCGAATACCGCGAAGGTCTGCAGGGTGAAAGGAACGGGCGCGGGGACGGATATCCAGGCGCAGACCGCGGTCAGCGCCGCGGCAAGAGCGATATAGGCGAGCCTTTGGGCGGAAAAAGCTTTTTTCATACGTCGACCTCCCGGGTCAGCCAAGTATAACAGGCCCGCCGGAAGTTGTCAACCTTTTTAAATGATAAAAGTTGACAACTTCCGGCGGGCCTGTCTGCGTTCCGGACCGGTCATTCAGCCATTTGCTTTCGGCACGGTCATTTTTTGCTGTGGCCGATACGGTTCTCGGTGCCGTTCAGAAGGCGTTTGATGTTTTCCCTGTGGCGCCAGAAGGCCAGGACGGCCAAAGTCAGGGCCCACGCTCCGGCGGGGAAGAAGCCTGCGGTGAAGAGGATCAGCAGGAAGAACAGCGTGACCATCAAAAGGCTTGAGAGCGAGACAAGTTTGGTGGTGAGCATCACCACCAGGAACAGCCCGCAGCACAGCGCCCCCTGCCACAGGAAGATGCAGCAGGCGGCCCCGGCGGTGCAGCTGATGCCCTTGCCGCCCTTGAAACCGAAAAACACCGGCCCGTTATGGCCGACCACCACCGCGAGCCCGCATAACAGGGCGCAGTAGCTGTACTGCCCCACCCACAGCCGGGGAATGAGCACCGCCAGGTAGGCCTTGAGAAAGTCGCCCGCGAAGGTGATCAGGCCCCATTTGACGCCGGCGGTGCGCATCACGTTGGTAGCGCCGACGTTTTTGCTGCCTTCCTGCCGGACGTTGTGGCCGGTGTGCTTCCCGATCAGGTCGCCGGTGGGGATGTTGCCGATGAGGTAGGCGGCAATGATGCATACGATGTACTGCAGGACGGAGGCGTTTTGCCAGGTGATGTTCATTTTCGGATGTCCTCCTTGTTTTTCTCCCTGAGGTCAAACCTGATGGGCGTTCCCTCGAAGCCGAAGGCCTTGCGCAGGGTGTTTTCAAGGTATCGCTGGTAGCTGAAATGCATCAGCTTTTCATCATTGATGAAAAGGGCGAAGGTGGGGGGCGAGGCCAGGGGCTGGGTGGCGTAATAGATCCTCAGCCGCCTGCCGCCCATGACCGGGGGCTGCAGGGAGATCTGCGCGTCGCCCAGAACATCGTTCAGGGCGCCCGTGGATACCCGGCGGGTGTACTGGCCGTAGGCGGCCGCGGCCTCCTTCAGCACCAGGTGCACCCGCTGGCCGGTCTGGGCGGAAATGTACAGGACGTTGGCGTAGTCCATGAATTTGAGGTCGCTGATGACCTGTTTGCGGTTCTTTTCCAGGGTGCCGGTCTCTTTTTCCACGGCGTCCCATTTATTGACGATCACAACGCAGGCCTTGCCCTCGTCGTGGATGAGCCCGGCGATGCGGGCATCCTGCTCGGTGACGCCTTCCTGGGCGTCGATCAAGAGGAGAGCCACGTCGCACCGGCGGATGGCGTTCAGGGAGCGGATGACGCTGTAGCGCTCCAGGGATTCGTCCTCGATGGCCTTTTTCCTGCGGATGCCGGCGGTATCGATGATGTTGAATTCCCGGCCTTCGGCGTCGGTGAAGCGGGTGTCGATAGCGTCGCGGGTGGTGCCGGGGATATCGGACACCATGGTCCTCTTTTCACCCACGAGCCGGTTGACCAGGGAGGATTTGCCCACGTTGGGGCGTCCCACCACGGCCAGCTGGATCACCTCGGTCTCCTCATCCTCGCCTTCCTGGGCGGGGGGCAGCTTTGAGACGATCTCGTCCAACAGGTCGCCCAGGCCCAGCATGTTGGTTGAGGAAACGGCGATGGGATCCCCCAGGCCCAGGGCGTAATATTCGTACAATTCGTCCCTCAGACCGGCATGGTCCACCTTGTTGACCACCAGGATCACGGGCTTGCGGGTGCGGCGCAGCATCGTGGCCACTTCCTCGTCATCGGGGACCAGGCCGGAGCGGGCGTCGGTAAAAAAGCATATGACGTCGGCGCTTTCCATGGCGATGGATGCCTGGTCGCGCATCTGGCTGAGCAGCACGTCGTCGCTGCGGGGGTCGATGCCGCCGGTGTCGATCAGGGTGAATTTGCGCCCGGACCATTCGGTGTCGGCATAAATGCGGTCGCGGGTGACGCCGGGCGTATCCTCCACAATGGAGATCCGGTAGCCGGCGATGCGGTTGAAAAAGGTGGATTTGCCTACGTTCGGGCGGCCGACGATGGCCACCAGCGGTTTAGCTTTGGACATGGGTCTTTCCTTTCAGTTCGTTTCTTGGGGGATCACAGGCCCCGGACGGCGTCATAAAAGCTGTCGCCGCCGCTTTCGGTCAGCGTCAGGGGGGCGGGGAGCGACAAGCGCAGCTCCTCCACGGTCATATCGTCAAGCAATAGGTCGCCTTCGGCCCGGACAACGCCCCCGGACAGGAGGATCTCGTCGGTATCCTCGTCCTTCAGCTGCTCCTTCAGGTCCGTTCCGGTCAAAAGCCCGGTCACAGTGACGGTTTCGCCGAAGAAATGGTTGACGATGGGCTTGACGCGCCAGGAAACGCCTTCCGGCGCGTATTTCCGGAGCCATTTTTCCATATAGGGGGCCACCGATACGCCGCAGGCGACGGTGACGCGCCTTTTCCTGCCGGGACCGCCGTCGGCTTCCCGGGCCATGCGCATCTCCTCCTCGAAGCGGCGGAGCATGCCCACGCCGTTCTCGATCTGGGCGTAGTCCTCGTATTCCCCGTCGGGGGGCATATCGTACCCTGCCAGGCAGTAGAATTCATCGGCGGGGAAGACCAGGCGGGTGGAGGCGCGGGAGAGGAAGTGCTTCTGCCATTCCCCGGCCCGGGCGATGATCTCCCGGGCTTCTTCCCGGGTGTAGGGGCGCAGCTTTTCAAGCCCCTCGCGAAAGCGGGTCAGCCCCACGGGGACCAGGGCGACGCTCAGGACAGAGGGCAAAAGGCCCTCCAGGTCGGAAAGGGTGCGGTCCAGGTGGGGGCCGTCGTTCCATCCGGGACAGAGCACCACCTGGCAATGATAGCGTATGCCGTGGGATCTGAGCTCCCGCAATTGGTCCATCAGTTCGCCAGCGTGGGGGTTCTTCATCATTTTGACCCTCAGGTCCGCTTCGGTGGCGTGGACGGAGATATACAGGGGCGAAGCGTGCCGACGGATGATGCGGTCGAATTCGGATCGGGAGAGATTGGTCAGGGTGACGTAGTTCCCCATCATCAGGGACATGCGCCAGTCGTCATCCCGGACGTAGAGGGTGTCCCTGAGGCCCGGGCGCATCTGGTCCACAAAGCAGAACACGCACTTGTTGCGGCACAGCATGGGCCTGCACATCATCGTTTCGCTCATGCGCAGCCCCAGGGGCTCCCATTCCTCCTTGACGAAGCGGATATGCTCCTCCCTCCCGTTGGGGCGGCGGAGGAGCACGTCGACATGCCTTCCCGAGGTCAGGGCCTGGTAATCGATCTCGTCGATCACATCCTCCCCGTTGATTTGAAGGATCTCGTCCCCGGCCCTCATCCCGTGAAGGTATCCCGGGGAGTTCCGGTCCGCTTCTACGATCCTGTGCGCCATGACTTCCTCCCTTGAGCGTATCCGATACATTATCTGTCATGCCGGCGAAAAAGTCAAGAAACAGGTCCCGTCGCGGCCTCGTACATGCCTTCGACGCTGAAATACGTCGCGCATTTTTTCATTTCCCCAAGGATACGGAGGTATCCTTCCCGGGTGGAGGACCAGTTGCATTTGTTCAAAGCGGAGATGTCCGCCGGGCAGACGAGGACGCGGGCGGAGGGAAAGGCGTGCTGGAAGGTCATCAGCGCCCGGCGGGCGTGGTAGGGCTTGGGGCACAGGAGCATGGAAGCATGGGGGATGCCGCTTTCCTCCAGCATGGCGGCGGCGTTGTAGGCGTTGGCGAAGGTGTTGACGCTCCTGTCCTCCGAAAGGACCGCCCCCTCCGGGACCCCCATATGGATAAGGATGCGCCTGAGGAAATCCGCTTCGGTGCGCGAATCCTCTGCCCGCACCGGGCCGGAGGCTTCCTCGCAGCCGGGATGGCGCCCAAAGACCGCGTCGATCTCCTCGTCAAAGGAGGAAAACTGCTGGGAAAAGCGGCCGGTGACCAGGATGCGGGGAGCGAAGTGCGAAAAGTAAAGCCCGCCCGCCCGCCGGCACAGGGCCCAGGCGCTATGCAGCGTCCCCGGAACGACGATCAGGTCCGAGGGGCGGGGCTCGTCGGAAACAAAGATGAAATCGGCGATATCGTCCATCGATCGCTGGTTGACCATGGCCGCTCCTTTCTGTCTATTCGTCCTCTTCCTCGACTACCTCAAAGGGGTTGTAGCCCGGGATGATGTTTTCGAAAAAGTCGTTTTTCTCCACGTCCTCACCCACCAGGGAACGGTACAGGCCGAAGCGGGTGCAGGAATACCTGCCGTCGTTGTTCACGGCGTAGTGGGTCTTTTGCTGGCTGACGTGGCACAGGAAGCCCTCCCTGGCCACCTCCAGGCCCGTCTTTCCGCCGAAAAAGTCCAAAGGGGTGTCCCAGGGCATTTCGATGGCGCCTTCGGAGTAAAGGTGGATGTAAAGCTTGGGCACGTCCCAGGTGCCCAGCTCCAGCGCCATGTCGGGATAGGCTTCCCTGTCCGCCGCGGTCTTCAGCGCGCGGATGCACAGGTCCGCGCACACCCGGTGGGCGCCGTGACCGTATTCGCCCCTGATGTCGTGGGTGAGCACCACGTCGGGCCTGTACCGCCTGTACCAGGAGGTGAAGAGCTTCAAAAGCCTGTTTTCGTTCCAGTAGGAATACTGGGCCTTGAGGGAGGTGGAGTAATTGTCCGGGCAGCTGCCCCAGACCGGATAGGTCCTGACGCCGCAGGTCCACAGGCAGTCCAGGAATTCGCACCGCCTGCGGGCAGAGGTGGGCACCAGCAGGCAGACAACCACATCCATTTCCCTTTCCCCCGCGTAGGTGGGCAGGGCGCCTCCGAACCAGAGCACCTCGTCGTCGGGATGGGCGGACACCAGCATCAGGTCGGCCTTTTCCGGGGCGGGCTTCCAGAACTGGACCGTATCGGGCAGGGGCCCGGGGGAATACAGGCGGATCTCACAGATGGACATGCTGCGCGTGTCACCTTCCGCCGGGCAGATGCGGAAACGGCTCCGGGGGGAGGGAAGGGTCATTGCGGCGTTGTAATAGGCCTCGTCCATCCGGCAAAGGGTCACCCATTCCCCCTCCTTTTCCACCATGACGCGGAAGGGGATGGCGTCGCCGTACCACTGGACGTAAACGGTCGAGCAGGGCCGGTTTGCGGGAAGGGTGACCTCCAGGTAAGCTTTGCTGCCGGAGCCGGACTTCCACGGGGTGGAATAGTCCCGGTCCGTGAGGTTGGAGAAGGAATAATCCTTCCTGCCGGAAAAGGAGGCCATGCGCGTCACATCCTCGCACGCCGCGGCGGAAAAAAGGAGGAGAGCGAAAAGGAAAAGGCCGAAGACCGCTTTTTTCAGCATCAAAAGGCACCTCGTTTGATCCATATGCCCATATTATACAATAAAGAAGCAAAATAGAAAAGATATCCGCCCGAATTGACGTTCCCGGGGATTTCGTGTATTATATTATGTGCTCAAAGTGCCTGCCGGTTTATCCGGCATGAAAAAAGGAGAATGGATCGATGGCAAAACTGGAAGTAGTATCCAATAGAAAGGCGGACAAGCCGAAAAAACCTGTGTGGAGGGAAATCGTGGAATGGATCCTGACCATTGTGGTGGCAGTCGTCCTGGCGCTGGCCATCCGCACTTTCCTGTTCGAGTTCGTCCGTGTGGACGGGCATTCCATGCAGGATACCCTGCAGGATAAGGAGATCATGCTGGTCACCAAGTACCAGTATTCCAGCAACTGGCTGTGCTTCCCCTGGCAGTCGAGCGAGGTCAAGGAGGCCGCCCCCCGCTGGACCATGGGCGGCGGGCCCGAAAGGTTCGACGTGGTCATCTGCCGTTATCCCGGCCGCGGCGACACCAATTTCGTCAAGCGCGTCGTCGGCCTGCCCGGCGATACGGTGACCCTGGTCAACGGGCATCTTTTCGTCAACGGCATCGCCTATGAGGAGCCCTATATCACCCAGGCGTACAGGTCCGGGTATATCAGCAACGGCGAATGGACCGTGGAAGAGGGACAGTATTTCGTCATGGGCGACCACAGGAACAATTCCAACGATTCCCGTGCGGTCGGCACCATCAACCGGGATATGATCGTCGGCCATGTCGTACAGGTCGTCTGGCCCCTGAACGCCTGGCGCGGCGTGCCCAACGGCACGGCGGTGCCCTCCGCGGCCGGTAATGCCGCCGAATGACGGCTGACCTGGAAATAGAAAGAGAAGACAAGACAAGGCAGGGCTCGGACCGCGGAAACGCGGGAAGGCCCTGCTTTTTTATGTCCGGATCGAAAGGGATCCCCGGGTAAAAAAACCAGGGGCCTTTGGGGAAACGGGCCCCGGGATAAGCATCATCCCCGGCTGTTTTTGAGCCAAAAAAAACGGCGGGTCATTTGAAAAATACAAATATGGTCAATAAAACGCAAGTAGTTAGTCAATTTTGCATAAAATAGCGGCAAATCATAAATGCGGTATTTCATATTTTTCGTTTTCGGGTTATGCTTTTTGTGCGAGCCGAAGAACGGCTGACGCAAAAAAGAAAAAGCGGAGGAAACGAAAATATGATCCCAGGAAGAACGTCCCAAAGAATGCTCCGTCGCTCCCCGCGCCGCGCCGCCCCTCCCTTCCGGCGTTCCGTGCGCCGAATCGGTCCGGCGCGCATCTCCGCCGCGGAGGACCGGCTCCGCTTGATCGCGGCGCTCATGGACATGGAGAAATACCCCGGCGAATTCCGGGAAGCCGTCAGGCTCCTGTCCGGGAGATGAGGAACGGGAGGCGCGGGCCGATCTTTTCCGGCCGCCTGGGCGCCGGCGCCTTTTCCGCGCCGCCCGGAATGTTTCACTGTGCGGCGGATCGTGGTATAATAAAGTCATCCCTTTCACCCCGGGCGGGGCCGGCCTTTTTACCGGGGCAGGCGCCAAAGAGAAGCGGCATAAGGCCCCGCCGGTCGGACAGTCGCGGCATGAATGGGACGGAGGAAAACGGAATGAGAATGATGAAAGCGCTTCGCGGATGGTTCCTGTGCCTGCTCGCGCTGGCCCTTGCCTGCTGTTTCCCGGTGCCGTCGTCGGCATCCCCGGAAAGTTATATCGAGGAAGTCCTCCGGGGACAATTGGACGCCGGACATCTTCCCGTGGTCCGGCTGACCATCGATCCGGAGGAGTTCGCCAGGGTCAACGGGAGCGAGGATCACAGTTACCGCGCCAGTACGGGATCCGTCAGGATCCTGGTCCCGGACGGGTATACGGGCGATTACGGCGAACGTGTGCTTGAGGATACGGAAGAGCTGGCCCTGGATTACATCCGCGGGCGGGGGCATGGCACCTGGGCCGCGGATAAAAAGCCATACAGGATCAAACTGAAGGACAGCGCCGACCTCATGGGCATGGGAAAAAACAAGCACTGGGTCCTGCTGGCCAACAGGTACGATCCGAGCCTGTTGAGAAACCGGCTGATCAGCCTGATCGGCACTGAATTCTCTCTCCCCTTTACACCCAAATGCCTTCCGGTGGACCTGGTGGTGAACGGGGAGTATTACGGCAGTTATCTCCTGTGCGAACAGGTCCGGATCGGGAAAAACCGGGTGGCCATCGACGAACTGACGGAAAATGACGTAACGTTTCCGGAGGTCACCGGCGGATACCTGCTTTTCCTGAATCCCCTTTGGGACGAGCCCGTTGAAAACGTGTTCACCACGGACCATCTGGTCCGGTTCGGGATCGATTCCCCGGGATTTACTTCACAGGACGCCGGACAGCCGGCGCAGAAAGAGTATATCACGGGCTTTGTGCAGGATACGGAGAACGCCGTCTTCGGTACGGATCTGGCGGAGGAAGGCCGCCCGTATACGGAATACATGGATATCGTGTCCGCGGCCCGTTACTGGTGGATCCAGGAATATTCCGTGAATTTCGACGGGATGAGGACCTCCAGCACCTACCTGTACAAGGAACGGGGCGGCAGGCTCTTTTGGGGCCCCCTTTGGGATTTTGACCTGGCCCTGGGGGCCGGGGACGGCGGCACGGAAGGTTTCGAACATTGCGGCATGGCCTGGCTGGACCATCTCAGGGCGTTCGATAAGGAATACGGGCGGACACTGACGGAATGCTGGAGGGAACTGGACGCGATCATCGGCCGCGTCCTTGAAAAGGACGGCGTTCTTGATACCTGTGCCTCCGGGATCCGGGCGTCCTGGGAGGCCGATTCCTTCCGCTGGGGGCCTTCCGGCGGGGACGGCGCGGCAGCCGGTTTTGACGAAGCCGTCGGGGAACTCAGGCGGTGGATGTCCGAGCGGCGGGAATGGATCCGCGAAAACATCGGGAATGAGCTGACCCATGTTTACGATACGGTCACGCTCCTGTCGGACGGACAGGCGGTCGGCACGGTCTCGGTGCCGCGGGGCAAATGGCTGGACCCGATCCCGAACGGGCCGGTCAGGGACGGCCTGGTTTTCGTCGGCTGGGAACGGGAGGACCATACCCCGTACGAAGCCGGGGATACGATCGACGGGGACACGCAGCTTCATGCCGCATATATCCCGGAAGAGGAAGCGGTGAAGGCCGAGGGGATCTTTTTCCCCGAATACCATGTGTACCTGGACATCCATCAGAAGAAAGAGAACTGCGTATATGTCCTGGTCCCGGAGAACGTGCAGGAGCGTACGGTCACCTGGACGTCCTCGGATCCCGAAACGGCGGAGGTCGACGAGTATGGCGGCCTGTGGCTTAAAAAGACCGGCGAGGTGAGGATCACGGGCACCCTGCGGTCGGGAGCGGCAAATTCCTTTGTGCTCCATATCTACGATCCGCTCCTGACGCCCACCCTTGAGCCGGAGCGGATCGAGGTATTGACGCCTGCCCTTACGCTGAGCCCGGGAGAATACGGACAGGTGGCCGCGCAGATCCTTCCCGGGCCGAACGGGGCGGCTTTGTCCTTCTCCTCGGACGACCCGTCCGTAGCGACGGTCGACTATTACGGCGTCGTGCGGGCGGTAAGCCCGGGGATGGCGACGCTTCGCGTATATGCGGCGGGGGACGAAACGGTGCCTTGCGCAGAAGTGAGCGTCACAGTAAAATAAAAGGCCCGGCGACCATCGTTCTTCCCGGAGGGTGACGCCGGAAAAGCGGGAGCTTTTTCCGCTGCCGCGCCGCGTTCCTTCCGGGCCGGTCCGGGAACGATCCCCCGGCAAAAAACATCCCCCTGACATTCCGCAGGTTTCCCGGCGGCCGCGTCAGGGGGAGTTTTTATGCGATCATCGCGCGGTTTATCGTGTTCCCGCCGTCAGTGCTTGCTGTCGCAGTAGATGCAGCGGTAGACGCCCTTCTCACGGTCCGAAAGGACGAACACGTGGTCCAGGGCCGGTTCGACGGAAGTGATGCAGCGGGGATTTTTGCAGTGGATGATATTGGTGAGCCTCTCCGGCAGGCTCAGGTGCTTTTTTTCCCTGACGGCGCCGTTCTCGATGATGTTGACGGTGATGCCGGGATCGATGTAGCCCAGCACGTCCAGGTCGATGGAAATATCATCGTCCACCTTGATGATGTCCTTGCGGCCCATGGCGTTGGACTTGACGTTTTTGATGATGGCCACCGAGCATTCCAGTTCGTCCAGGTGCAGGTACCTGTACAGGTCCATGCTGCGTCCGGCACGGATATGGTCCAGCACGATGCCGCGCTTGATGGAATCGATATTCATACGCTACCCTCCTAATGATAAAGCCAAACGGGCCGGGCTGCCGACGGTGCCCGGATGGCGGCGAAGGCGGAAAGAAAGACCGTCAGGCCTGCTCCAGCAGTTTTGTGATCAGGGCCATGCGGACGTAGCGCCCGTTTTTGACCTGCTTGAAATAGGCGGCCCGGGGATCGGCGTCCACCTTGACGCTGATCTCGTTGACCCTGGGCAGCGGGTGCAGGATGCTCAGGTCGTCGCGGGCGAAGCGCAGCTTGTCCGTGTCCAGGATATAGGTGTCCTTCAGGCGGATGTAATCGGCCTCGTTGAAGAAGCGTTCCCGCTGGACCCGAGTCATGTACAATACGTCCAGGCGGTCCATGACCGATTCCATGCTCTCGGCCTCGGTGTAAGGGATGCCATCGGCCCTCAGCCGGGAGGTCACGTAATCCGGCACCCGCAGTTCCGGCGGACTGATGAGGACGAAGTCCACGTCCCTGTAGCGGCTCATGGCCCCGATCAGGCTGTGCACGGTGCGGCCGAACTTGAGGTCGCCGCACATGCCGATGGTCAGGCGCTCCAGCCGGCCCTTTTCCCTGCGGATGGTCATCAGGTCCGTCAGGGTCTGGGTGGGATGGTTGTGGCCGCCGTCCCCGGCGTTGATGACGGGCACCTCGCTGATCAGGCTGCCGGCCAGGGGCGCGCCTTCCTTGGGATGGCGCATCGCGATGATGTCGCAGTAGCAGGACACGGTGTGGATGGTGTCGGTGAGGCTTTCCCCCTTGGAGGTGGAGGAGGAGTCCGCCGTGGCGAAGCCCAGGACGCTGCCGCCCATGGAGAGCATGGCGCTTTCAAAGGACAGGCGGGTACGGGTGGAGGGCTCGAAGAAGAGGGTAGCGAGGATGCGGCCCCGCTGGGACTCCCGGTATTTTTCGGGGTGGGAAAGCATCAGGTCCGCCAGGTCCAGGATGGATTCGATCTCCCCGGTTGAAAAATCGGTGATGTTGATCAGATGTCGCATGGCGTTTCCTTTCATGGCAGGGTCAGGTGAGGCGGCGGGATCAGGCGTTCATCCAGCCCTCGTCCGAGGGGTTGTCCCTGAATCTCTTCAGGCGGGCGATGTCCTCCGGACGGATATAGCCCTCCTCGGCGGCGGCTTCGCACAGGGCGTCGAAATCGCTGAGGGACACGTTCCTGACGTTAGCCGCGGCCAAACGGTCCAGGCCCTTCTTCATGCCGTAGGTAAAGATGCTGGCGATCCCGATCACGTCCCCGCCTTCTTCCCTGAGGGCGTCCACCACCTCCAGGACGGAGCCTGCGGTGGAGATCAGGTCCTCCACCACGACGACCTTCTGGCCCTTTTCAAGCTTTCCCTCGATGCGGTTCTGCCGTCCGTGGTCCTTGCTGCCGCTGCGGACGTACCCCATCGGGAGGCCCATCAGGTGTGCGGTGATGGCGGCGTGGGCGATCCCGGCGGTGGAGGTGCCCATCAGCACCTGGCATTCCGGGTATTCCCGGAGGATGACTTCCTTCAGCCCTTCCTCCACATGGGTGCGGACTTCGGGGGCGGTCAGGGTGAGGCGGTTGTCGCAGTATATGGGGCTTTTGATGCCGCTGGCCCAGGTGAAGGGATCGTCGGGCCTGAGAAATACGGCCCGGATGGAGAGCAGGTCCTTTGCGATGGCGTGCCTTGTGTCCATGCTGTTTATCCTCCTGATGAGATCGCCGCCGGATGGGAAAAGGCGGCATATGATGGTGTATGGGGGTGAGAGATCACCGGGCCAGGAATTCGCCGACGCAGCGCTCGTAGGCGGCGACGGGGTCGGCGGACTGGGTGATGGGGCGTCCAACGACGATATAGTCGCTGCCGTTCTCCCGGGCCCGGGCGGGGGTCATCACCCGTTTCTGGTCGTCGGCCGCGCTGTCGGCAAAGCGGATGCCCGGGGTCACGGTGATGAAGCCGGGGCAGGCCGCCTTGACGGCCGCCGCCTCCAGGGGGCTGCAGACCACGCCGGCAAGGCCTGCCTTTTGGGCGTTGCGGGCGTAATGGAGCACCGTTTCCTCCATGCCGGCGCTGATGAGCAGCTCCGAATGCAGGCGTTCCTCGTCGGTGGAGGTGAGCTGGGTGACGGCGATCAGGTCCGTATGTCCGCCGGGACGCTCAAGGCCCTCCAGGGCGGCCTCCATCATCGCTATGGTGCCGGCGGCGTGCAGGTTGGTCATGTCCACGTCCAGCGCGGCCAGCACCTTCATGGCCTTTTTGACGG
>JAFWWK010000216.1 GCA_017523615.1 Clostridia bacterium | reverse complement strand
GCAGGTCAGCGCCGTTCCGTCATAGGTCTTCGTCGCCGGATCCGTCTTCACCGTAAGCAGCGCCGGGGTCACCTTCAGTTCGCCCTTCACTGTCGTCACTCCGGTGAAGGAGGCCGTCACGTCGTTGTTTTCCGCGTCCAGGATCGTGTAGTCCGTTACGGTGTTCTCTCCGGTCCCGGCGTCTGTCCGGCTGCCGGACACCGTTGCGGTCAGCGTAAAGCCCGCGGGCAGGTTTTCCACAGTGAAACCGTCCGCCGTCAGCGCCGTGCCGTCGTACGCCTTCTCAGCCGACGCCGCTGTGATGACCAAGGCCGTATCGTTGGCTTTTACCGTCAGGGTCCCCAGCGTCTCAACAACCGTATAATTCACGGGATCCGCTGTACCCCAGGTAATAACATAGGTGTTGTCCGTGGTCCCCACGGCGGTAAGGGAGCCGGTGGCAGCAACAAACGCGGTCTCGCCGTTGACAAGGCCTGTCAGGGCCGCCTCCGCACAGGTAAGCGGCGTGCCGTCATAGATTTTTTCCGCCGACCCGGTGGTCACCGTGATCCGGGCGGGTTCGATGGTCAGTTCACCCTCGGGAACGGCCAGGCCGGTAAAATATTCCGTAACGTCCCGGCCGGAGGGATCCCGGACGACCACCGTGATGCTGTAGAAGTACGTGCCCGGATGAACTTCATTGCAAAAAGCCCAGGCTTCAAAGGAAAGCCCCTCCGGCAGTCCATCCGCATGAATGGTCAGGCCCCCGGAGCCGTTGTTCGGCCGCGGATCGGCCGTGGACTCCTGATCGCCCGCGGCGGTGCTCACCCTGAGGGGAAGCCCGTCATAGGCCTTGGTGATCGGGTCTACCGTGAAGGTGATCGTGCCGGTGTTTTTGGTCACCTCCAGGGTGCCCAAAGCAACGGTGACCGCATAGTTGTCCGGATGCGTGTCTCCCCAGTCGATAGTACAGGTGTTCTCCGCCGTGCCCACGTCAGTGATGGTCCCGGTGGCCGTCACGGCTATATTTTCGCCGCCGACCAGCCCCAAAACCGTCACATCGCCGTTTGTCAGGGGCGTTCCGTCATATTCCCTTGAAGAGGAACCGGTAGAGATCCTCATTGCCGCCGGAGTCACCGTCAGAGTGCCGTTCACAAGGCGCACCATGCCGCCGAACTGTTCCGTTACATCCTCGCCGGCCGGGGAATAAATGCTGTACCAGCTGACGGTATTGACACCGGTACCGGCGTCGGTTTGGCTGCCCTCGGTACCGGCTTTCCAGGTATACTCCTCGGGCAGGCCTCTCACTTCCACTTCATTCGATTTGAGCGGCGTTCCGTCATAGGGCCGTTCTGCGGACCCGGCCCGCAGGAACACCGTACCGGCGGCGCTCTCCGTCACCGTCAGGGTTCCCAGTTCCTCATAGATCACATAATGGTCGGGATCCGCTCCTTTCCCCCACAGGATCTCATAGGTATTGTCACAGCTGCCCGGCAGCGTGATGGTCCCCGTAGCGGTCACGGTGATCTCAGGCAAACGGATGGGATAATATTTTGCCTCCTCTGTTCCCAGGGCACGTCCGTTATAGTCCTTTCCGTCTGAATCGGCGATCACGCGCACATCCACGCTGTCCACGATCAGCTTCGAGGCAACGCCTTCAGGCATATCCATACCCGCCGCTTCCACGTTTGGATCATCGCCCGCGGGCAATGCCGAGATCATCTCCCGGACCAGGTCCATATCCCATCCCGCGGCCTCGCAGGCAAGAGCCATCATTTCCGGATTCCGGGCGTACAGGCGCAGGATGTCCTCCGGAATGTCCTGTTCGCTCATTTCGGCAATATCATAGCAGAAGGTCTTTTTACCGTTCTCTTCCCTGACGGACACAGTCAGCCTTTTCCCCGCAGGCAGCTCCAAATGAACCGGATCCCCGGTAAAGGGATCGGTCAGGTAGACCTGAATATTGCCCGAAGCGGCACACAGCGTGTGAGCTCCGATATCGCTGACACTGGAAACAGCGCAGTTGGTCCAGTCCGGCTGCTCGGCCACATAGCCCTGGGCGGCCGTGACCCGGACGTCCCCGCAGGTCAGGGGCGTACCGTCGTATTCTTTTTCCGCGCTCCCGGTCCAAATGGTCAGCGGCAGGGGATTCACCGTCAGCTGGCCGTTGACGGTCCTGACATGGAAGCGATCGTTCACTTCCCTGCCTTCCTGGTCCACGATGGCATAGCCTGCGATGGAATTAAGTCCCGTGCCGGGCTCAGTCTGGCTGCCGATAGAGGTGACCAGGATGGAAAACTCCGGCGGCAGTCCTGAAACCAGCACGTCGTCCGTCCGGCTGAGGGGTTCCCCATCGTAATACTTGGTGGCGCTGGCCGCGGTCAGGACGACCTCGCCGGGATACACCCAGCCGTCGCCCCGCTCTTCTTCCTGAGGATCCTTGTCCTCGTCATCCGCGGGCTTTTCCTCAATCATGGAATATGTGCCCGCTTCCCTGGCCCGTTCGGCCCTTTCCGGCGCCCGGTCGATCTCTCTGCGGACGAAAACGCTGACGGCATCCCGGGTCAAAGGCGAAACAGTCGGAACAGACACAGCGTTTGGGCCTCCCGAGGCAAGCATTTCGCCGGCGGAGAGCATCATCTGCCGCTGGGTCCCGTCCGGATCCTGATAGGTGATCTCAGTTTTTCCTTCCAGCAGCATGACCTGCTGCGTACCTTCCGGCAGGACTCCTGCCGCGATCATCGTGCCCCGGATGCCCACCATCAGGGTCGTGGTCTCGATATCCAGGGATTCGTTTTCGTCCAGTTTTTCCGACACATCCACAAAGATCGTGCCCCGGACGACGGTCAGCTTCATGTGGCTGCCTTCCCGGACGAACTCAAGCCGCGTCTCCTTGTCAAGGGAAACGATCTTTGTATCGTCCAGGCTGATCGCGGCGTACCCGTCCGCACCGGTCTCGATGGCTTCACCGCTTCCGAAACGCGCGTTCGCAACCGCGAAACGGGGCTGGCCCGCCGGATTATAGACTGTCACTTCTCCCTCCGCTTTGAGGAAACGGATGGTGTCGGCTTCCGCGCTTTCAGCCGACGCCCCTGCGCACAGAAGAAGCAAGGCGACAAGCACAGTCAATAATGAAAGCAGATTCCTTTTTTTCATGATCGATACTCCTTGCCGGGATCAACCCCGGTACAATATCAGTTTCTGCGGCACTTTCAGATCCAGATGCGTTCCGGTCCGTTTTTCTGACAATTCAAATCAGTCATCTTGCAATGACGCCGGATTTTCGGTCCCTGCAAATAATCATTTTTTCCCATCATTATTTTACGGCCTCAGGTTTACGCTGTCAAGACGCATTGGTTCAGGATCATCTGTCTCCTGATCCCCGTTCTCAAAATCAGCGGAGGGCCGATCGTGCGATCAGCCCTCCGGTTTGTTCCTGTAATGATCCGTATTTCTTCCGCGGCCTTTTCCCTGACGGCCCGTTCTTACGTCGCCTGGTCCAGCCGCTGGCGTTCCACCAGTTCCGCGAAGATGCCGTTCTTTTCGATCAGCTCTTCATAGGTGCCGTCTTCGGCGATCCTGCCGCCGTCGATGACCAGGATCCGGTCGCAGTGCCGGATGGTTGACAGGCGGTGGGCGATCACGATGCGAGTACACTTCATCTTGTCCAACGCCTCGGAGACCTTTTTCTGGGTGATGTTGTCCAGGGCGGAGGTGGCCTCGTCAAAGATCAGGATGCGGGGCTTGGGTGCGATGGCCCGGGCGATCATCAGCCTTTGCCTCTGACCGCCGGAAATGGTGCCGCCGCCCTCCTGCAGCATGGTGTTCATGCCCATGGGCATATCCCGGATGTCGTCGGCGATACCAGCGACCTCCGCGGCGTCCCAAGCGTCCTGCAGCTTGAGGGTGGGCGCGGAAATGACGATGTTGTCGAAAATGGAACCGGAAAACAGCTTGCCGTCCTGCATTACCGTGCCGATCTGTCGGTGCACCGACCTCAGGTCCAGGCGCTGCAGG
>JAFWWK010000215.1 GCA_017523615.1 Clostridia bacterium | reverse complement strand
TGCTCTTTGACGAGCCCACCTCCGCCCTCGATCCCGAGATGGTCGGGGAGGTCCTGGACGTGATGAAGGGCCTGGCCGCGGACAACATGACCATGCTGGTCGTCACCCACGAAATGTCCTTTGCCCGCGACGTCAGTACCCGCGTAGTCTATATGGCCGACGGCGTCATCCTGGAGGAAGGCCCGCCTTCCCAGGTCCTCAGGGATCCGAAGGATCCGCGGACAAGGGAATTCCTGAAACGATTCCTTTAAACAGCAGAACGGCCGGACAGATCACGAGTCTGTCCGGTTTTTTTATGAAAGGCTTGACTGATCAATTTACATATGATAAAATATATTTGTATCAAATGTTTTGAAAGGACGAGCTATGGACCGGGAACATCGGGAGGCAATGAAACTGGCAAATCAGCTGTGCTTTCCACTTTACGCCGCCGCGAGAAACGTGACGGGCCTGTACACCCCCTGGCTGAAGCCGCTGGGGCTGACTTACACGCAGTACATCGTTTTTCTGGTGCTGTGGGAGAAGGACGGCATATCCGTATCTGAGATCGGCAATAAACTGATGCTGGATAACGGCACCCTTTCTCCGCTGCTTAAAAAAATGGAGCAGGCCGGTTATGTGTCAAGGCGCCGCAGCAGCGAGGACGAACGCGTCGTTGAGATCATGCTGACGGAGGAGGGAAAGGCTTTGCAGGAAAAAGCCAAAGACATCCCCGGAAAAGTAGGCCCCTGTATCGACCTGTCCATGGAAAAGGCACGTCTTTTGTACTCGCTGCTCTATGAACTGCTGGGGAAGGATCTCTCCGGCTCCGCCGACAGCTGAACGGCATCGGAGGCCGCTTTTTTACGGCCCGCCAACCCAAATGAGGGAGAACATCATGGATCAGGCATTTGACATTCAATCCTATATGACGCAGGGCGTGGAACGCGTTGTGGGGGATATCATCAAAGCGACGTTCAAAAACCCAAAGGAGAGCGCATATATGGCCAGGTTCGCCCTGGCCAGCCGGGCCGCTTCCAAAAAACGCGGAAAAGCTGAAAGCGCAGGGGAGCATATCCCTCCGTTCCTGATCGCCAGTATTACCAGCCGGTGCAACCTGCACTGCGCGGGCTGCTATTCCCGCTGCAGCCACGCCACGGTGGACGAAGCGCCGGTGGGCCAATTGACAGCCGATGAATGGCTGCGCGTTTTTGCGGAAGCGGACGAGATGGGGATCAGCTTCATCCTGCTGGCGGGGGGAGAGCCCATGCTTCGGCGGGATATCATCGAAGCGGCGGGAAAACGTCCGGACATCCTTTTTCCGATCTTCACCAACGGCACCTTCCTGGACGAAGCGTATTTCCGCCTGCTGGATAAGTGCCGGAACCTGGTCCCTATCATGAGCATCGAGGGCGGAAAGAAAACGACGGATGAGCGCCGCGGCCCGGGCATCTATGACCGCCTGATCGGGAACATGGACGCGCTGCGGGAAAGGGGACTGATTTTCGGCGCGTCGGTCACTGTCACCACCCGGAACATACGGGAAGTGACGAACGCCGATTTCCTGAAAAACCTTTCCGACCGGGGCTGCAAAGCGGTTATTTTCGTGGAATTCGTTCCCGTGACCGACGACAGCCGGGAACTTGCGCCCGGCGACGTGGAGCGGGAATACCTGGCCGGGGAGATCGGCCGGCTGCGGAGGGAGCATCCGGAGATGGTGTACATTTCCTTCCCGGGAGATGAAAAGAGCAGCGGGGGATGCGTTGCCGCGGGACGTGGATTTTTCCACATCAACTCCCACGGCGGTGCCGAGCCCTGTCCGTTCTCCCCCTATTCGGATATCAACGTTCGCACCGCCTCCCTCAGGGAAGCGCTGCGGTCGCCCCTGTTTGAGGCGCTGCGGGAAGGCGGATTCCTGGATGATGATCACGCGGGCGGGTGCGTGCTTTATGAAAAGCGTGCGCAGGTGGAAGCGCTGCTGAATAAATGAAAGAACAAAAAGAAAGGGAGAAAGAAAAATGATCTACGATTACAAGCTTACTACCGGCAAGGGCGGGACACTGGATCTGGCAGATTACAAGGGCAAGGTCATCATGGTGGTCAACACCGCCACCGGCTGCGGCTTTACACCGCACTACGCACCCATCGAGCAGATGTAAAGGGATTACCACGACCGGGGCCTTGAGATCGTGGATATTCCATGCAACCAGTTCGGAGGCCAGGCTCCCGGCACGGATGATGAGATCCATGAATTCTGCACCATGCATTTCAACACCACCTTCCCGCAGATGAAAAAGGCGGATGTGAACGGTGAACACGAGCTTCCCCTGTACACCTACCTGAAGTCGCAGAAGGGATTCGCGGGGTTCGACGAGCATCAGTATAAAGCGCTGCTGGAAAAGATGTTTGCCCAGGCTGATCCGGACTGGGACAAGAAGCCTGACATCAAATGGAACTTTACCAAGTTCATTATCGATCGGGAAGGGAATGTCGTCGCCCGCTTCGAACCGACCGCCGATATGGCCGCCGTGGAAGAGTGCGTCAAGTCCCTGCTGTAAGGGCTTTTCCGGTGAAAATGGGAAAAACCGCCCTTAAATACCCGAAAGGTCAGGAGGGCGGGATGTCCGGAGGGGAGGATCCAGAATGAGCGAATTGCTGCAATTGATCAGGGGAAGAAAAAGCGTCCGGACGTTTGATCCCGTTCCCATCAGAACGGAGGACAGGAAACGGCTTGAAGAATACATCCGGACGATAAACGATCCGTTCGGCGTTCCCGTACGGTTTGTATTGCTCGACGCCGGAGAACACGGCCTTTCCAGTCCGGTCCTTTCCGGGGAGAACCTGTATGTCGCCGGGATGGTCTTTAGGGGCCCCCACGCGGAAGAAGCGTACGGTTATGCCTTTGAAAAACTGGTGCTGTACGCTTGGTCTTTGGGGATCGGCACCACATGGATCGGCGGTACGATGAAAAGGGAAGCTTTCGAGGCGGCGGCGGGCCTTAAGGAGGGAGAGATGATGCCCTGCGTCAGCCCGCTCGGATACCCCGCGAAAAAACGCTCGCTTCGGGAAGTGATGATGCGCAAGGGTGTCGGCGCCGATTCGCGGCTGCCCGCGGAAAAGCTGTTTTTTGACGGATCGTGGGGAACGGGACTTGCGCAGAATAAGAAGGCGGCGATCGCGGACCTGATCGAGATGGTCCGCTGGGCGCCTTCCGCCGTGAACAAGCAGCCCTGGCGTATCGTTGTTGCTGGACAGAGGTACCACTTTTATGAAAAGCGGGACAAAGGCTATGTCAGCGATAAAACAGGAGACCTGCAGAAGATCGACGTCGGGATCGCGCTGTGCCATTTCGTGATGGGGCTGGAGGAGCAGGAAAAAGCGCCTGAAGTCGTCATATCCGATCCCGGCCTTTCCGTGCCGGAGGGGACGGAATACATCGCGACGGTCAGGATCCCGTAAAGGGACCGGGCCGGAGCCCTGCGGATTACAGAAGGAGGAAGGGAACATGAAATCGCTCGTAGCGTATTTCTCCGCCGGCGGCGTTACTGCCGCTCTGGCCGGGCGGCTGGCGGAAGCCATCGGCGCTGCCCTGTATGAGATCAGGCCCAAAGAACCCTATACCGGGGCCGACCTGGACTGGATGGATAAGCAGTCCCGTTCGACCATCGAAATGCAGGACAAGTCCTGCCGCCCCGCCCTTGCGGATACCGGGGCGCCGGTGAGCGGTGCGGATGTGATCTTTGTCGGCTATCCCGTATGGTGGTACCGCGAACCGTCTATTATTGACAGTTTCCTTGCCGCTTACGATTTCACCGGAAAAAAGATCGTCCTTTTCGCGACTTCCGGCGGCAGCGGCATCGGCGATGAAGCACCCGCGCGTGCGGCGGAGATCAGCAAAACGGCCGTGCTTCCCGGGAAACGCTTCCCTGCCGATACGCCCAAAGACGAATTGAAGGCGTGGGCTGAACAATACTGCTGATATGACAAATTGATATGCCGGCAAAGCGCCTCCGGTCCGGATACGGGCCGGGGGCGCCGCCGTATTCCGGGAGAGCAGGGAACGGATCATTACTTGACATGTGGCCGCCGGAACTTTATAATGTGAAGTGATCAATCGTTCACGTACTTTGGAGCAGACCCCGCCGGATCGGGTGCCGGCTGCCGCCGGAAGACAAACTTCATAACGGGAGGGATCGCGGATGAACCGGGAAGCGGAGGTTTATCTTTTCGGCCAGGTGCTGGGCACGCATTCTTTTTTGCTGAAGGACGGTTTCCTTCAGCCGGATGAGTACGCGGAGATCAGCGAGCATTATTTCCTCCCGGGAGGGGAGACCGGCACGGCTGCCACGGTGCTGGATTCCCTGGGCGTGTCCGTTCGGATGGACGGGACCTGGATCGGTACGGAAGTTGCGCCCATCCTGAAAACGTTTTACAAAGACAAGCTGGTGGACCTGTCGCCGCTGCGCCTTTGGGGGGACGATCCCGGCGTGATGGACTATGTGGTGATCGCGGGCCTGACAAGATCCCCCATGGGGCGGTTTCAACAGCTGTTTTCCGGCGGGAAACGGTGGTGGAGCGTTCCCCGGGAGAAAGATATCGTCGGCTGCAGGGCGGCAGGCATCGATCCCTTCTTCGGCGGGGAATCCCTGCTTGCGGCCGAGATCTGCCAAAGGAACGGCATCCCCTATGTGACCGTTGACTGCCCGCACGATTCCCCCCTCCATATTCACGCTGCCGTCAATGTGATATCCCGGGAATGTCTGTCCCTGCATTACGCGGGCATGGCAGAGGAAGACGTGATGGAGCGGATGACGGAAACGTCTTATGGACTCACCGTCCTTACCCGGGGCGGGGACGATATGCTGTACGGAAGGAAGGGAGAAACTGTCCGGCGGATGAAGCCCTTTTCCGTTGAAGCCAAAAGCACTTTGGGCGCGGGCGATACCTTCAAGGCCGGATGCGTATATGCTTTGCTGCATCAAATGTCCGACGAGGAGACGGTGCGGTTTGCCGCCGCCTGCGCTGCTGTTGCCATTTCCCGCTTTCCGCTGCCGCTGCATCCGCCAAGGCTGGAGGAAGTAATGGCTCTCTTAAAAGGAGAAATGTAATGGATAAAAACTGGTCTGAGATGAACAGGGAAATGCAGGCGCTCCTCGCGAAAAAGGCAACCTTTTCGGATGGGATCGGGCGGCTCCTTGAACTGAGAAAGAGCATTTTTGAGCAGATCACACAGATCGTGGATACTTTTCCGGAGAAGGCGTTTGATCAGATGCCCTTCGCCGGTGCGGACGGGTATCATTCCAAATCGCTGGCGTATTCCATCTGGCATATCTTCAGGATCGAGGATATCGTGGCGCACGAGATGATCGCCGGTGATCGGCAGGTCCTTTTCGACGGGGGTTATGCGGAAACGGTCCGTTCGCCGATCATCACGACAGGAAACGAGCTGAAGGGGGATGAGATCGCTGTTTTTTCCGGGCAGCTGGACGTAAAGGAACTGTACAGGTACGCCCGGGACGTGACAGGATCCACAAACCGGATCCTGACCGGTTTGGAATACGCCGATCTGAAAAGGAAATTCGGGGAAGAGACGGAAACGAAGCTGAGGAAAACCGGCTGCGTCAGCGAGGATGAAAGCGCATCCTGGCTGATCGGTTACTGGTGTTCCAAGGATGTGCTTGGGCTGATCCGGATGCCCTTCAGCAGGCACTGGATCATGCATGTGGAAGCGATGCGGCGCATTAAAAACAGGCTTTGCAGGATGGCGCGCAAGGGCGTCGATACCATTGCGTACTGCGGTTTTTCCTGCGGTCACTGCTTCCTTGGCGAATGGTGCGGGTCCTGCAGGACAGCTTATAATACCTGCTCCTATGCCATGGTTTCGCCCGACAGGAAATGCCCCAACGCGGCGTGCTGTCAGGCAAAGGGGATCGACGGCTGCTATGCGTGTGAAAGCCTTGAAGCGTGTGAAAAGGGTTTCTATATCCCTTCCAATGACGGCGCAAACGCCGCAAAGGCACAGGCCATGTACATCAGGAAATACGGGAAAAAGGAATTCCTGAAGGCGCTGGACAGGCTCCGCGAAAAATACGATTTTAAAAAGACACAGGAGATCCTGGGGCAGGATCATCGGGAAGGTTTAAGGATCCTGGAAGAAAGCTGAACCGTGCGCGGCCTTTGATATCCGGAGACCCGCCCACGGTTTCCGGGACCGGCGGGAGCGGGATATCGGGCGCCCCGGTCCTGTGTTGAAATGCTGCGACGAAGCAGCGGGAGGTGTTTTTACATGAAAGCGCTGGTCATCAACTGCAGTCCCGTGCGAGATGGCGCGACGGCGGAGATCGTACGCATCGTATCCGGGGCACTGTCCGCCCGGTATGCAACAAAAGACGTGTGCATCGACGATTACCGCATCGCCTTCTGCAAGGGCTGCAGGGCCTGCCATACAACAGCCCGCTGCGTACAGCGGGACGATACCGAACTTCTGATGGGCGAATTCGAACGGGCCGACGTCATCGTCGCCGTTTCTCCCTCCTACTGGGCGGATGTTCCCGGTCAGTTCAAAGCTTTCATCGACCGCTGCACGCCATGGTGCAATACCCACGAACCCCACAGGAGCCTGCCCCGAGGCAAAAGGGGCTACGCCATCGCCTTAAGGACCGGCCCGGGCATGAAGGAATGCGAAAGGATCATCGGGACCATCGGACATTTTTACGGGCATCTTGAGATCGCGCTTTCGGGAAGTCTGGGACTGTGCGGCATCGAATACCGCGAGGCAGCGGAGTCCAGGAAGGGAGAGATCGTCTCCTTCTGCGATACGATATAACGCGCCGGCGATTCCTGCCCCCGCCCGCGGGAGGAGGACGGCGCTGCAAAAACGTCCGATGACCCGCACGGTCAGCTTTTATCCGGCATGAAAAACACGGCAAGTTGCGTATTTACAGTCGCAACTTGCCGTGTTATAATGCAATTAGACAGCAATGTTCCGTATTTAAAACGCAACACTGCGTACGCTGCGGGAGGTGGAAAACCGTGGGGGAAAGGGTCTACGCGGCGATCGACATGAAGTCCTTCTACGCCTCGGTGGAATGCGTGTACCGCGGCCTGGATCCCCTGAAGGCCAAGCTGCTGGTGGCGGACGAAAGCAGGACGGACAAGACCATCTGCCTTGCGGTCTCCCCGGCGCTGAAGGCCATTGGGGTGCCGAGCCGCCCGCGGCTGTTCGAAGCCCGGGAAGCGATCCGGCGCTACGAGGCGGCGGTCCATGAGAAGGTGTCCTACCTGGTGGCCCTCCCGCGGATGGCGGAATACGAAAGGGTGTCGGCGCAGATCTATTCCGTTTATCTCAGGTACGCCGCGCCGGAGGACATCCATGTGTACAGCATCGACGAATCCTTTATCGACTGTACGCCGTACCTGCATTTTTACAGGGACAGGGCGGCGAAAATGGGCATCCGCCCGGCTCGCCTGATGGCCATGACCATGATCCGCGACGTGCTGGCCGTCACCGGTGTCACCGCTACCTGCGGTATCGGCACCAATCTGTACCTGGCCAAGGTGGCTATGGACATCGTCGCCAAGAAGAAGCCGCCGGACCGGGACGGCGTGCGCATCGCCGAGATCGATGAGGACAGCTACAAATTCCTGCTTTGGGACCACCGGCCGCGGACGGATTTCTGGCAGATCGGCCCCGGCAAGGCCCGGAGGCTGGAGAAGGCGTGCCTTTTCACCATGGGGGACGTCGCTGCCCGGACCCAGTTCGACGAGGAATGGTTTTACAAAACCTTCGGCATCGACGGGGAGATCCTGATCGACCACGCCTGGGGGATCGAACCGGTGACGATGAGGGACATTAAAACCTACCGTACAGACAGCACCAGCCTGTCCAACGGGCAGGTGCTCCCGCGTCCTTACCGGTTT
>JAFWWK010000214.1 GCA_017523615.1 Clostridia bacterium | reverse complement strand
TCCGCTCTTCAGTAGTCTCTGACTCGTTCGAATTGACTGTCGTTCTTCATCCGGATCTCTCCGGATGTCTGATCCTGTATCGTTTTCAAGATCCCCGCGCGCCTTTCCGCTCCGTTAAGGGGCTCTCGAAGCGCGCTTGAACATAATACTTGTTAAAAAGGACTTTGTCAATAGGTTTTTTCTTTTTTTTTGCACTTTTTTCAATACTTTTTTTCATATCCGAACGTTTATTTTATGTTGGCTTGTATATGTTCGGAAATTCGTTTCTTCCAATTTATGATTGTTTTTTCCTTTCCTGTATGATACCATATAATACAGTGGTTTGACCGAACTGCCATGCAGGCCGACCCTGCGTGAACGTTCTCATCATCGGGAGGTCATATAAAATGAAGGTATTTATCAAAGCGCTTCCGGTCCTTTTATTCCTGGTTTGTTTCCTGCTCCTCACTGCCCCCGCTTACGCCATTACCGAGGGCGACTGGTCTTACGAATACATCGAAGGCGGCGCGCGCATTATCGCGTACAACGGTTCCGATACCGTCCTCACCATTCCTTCCCGTCTTGGCGGGCAGACCGTGGTCGCCTTGAGGGAACAGCTGTTTTATTATGACCCGGATGAATACCCCCAGGGTGCCCCCATTACATCCGTCACGGTGCCCGCCGGGGTCACCACTGTCGGCAGCGCGGCATTTTACAATTGCCAGGCGCTTGAAAGCGTCACCTTCCAAAGCACCTCAGCGCTGTCCCTGGGTGAAGGTGCTTTCCTATACTGTTCGTCCCTTGAAACGGTCCATTTCACGGGCACCGCATCCGTCAGCCTGGACAAGTATGTTTTTTCCGACTGTACTATGCTGACTACCTTTGACGCCCCGTCGGTGATCGAAGTAGGCGAGCTTGCGTTCAAGAACTGCAATCAGCTGCAGAGCGTCTCCCTTGCCGCAAACGCCGTCGTAGGAGAACAGGCCTTCATCAAATGCTCTTCCCTTACGAGCGTCGGCGATCAGCCCGTTACCGTCGTGGGCGACAATGCCTTCGCGCTCTGTTCCTCCCTGGAATCGGTCTCCTTTTCCGTTCCTTCCTCCGGCCTGACTCTTGGCAATAATTACTTCAAGGACTGTTCAGCGCTTCAGACTGTGGCCTTTGTGGGAAACGGCACCGTGCGGATCGGAATCAATTGTTTCAGCGGTTGTAATTCCCTGATATCCGTCAGCGGCGCCGGGATCGCCGAAGTGGGCAGCCAGGCCTTCTATGGGCTTTCTTCCCTGGAATCGGTATCCCTCTCTGACGGCGCTTCTGTCGGGCAGGCGGCATTCATGAATTGCCCCAAACTTTCCAGCGTTGGCAGCGGCACCATTTCTTCCATTGGCAGCTATGCCTTCGCCCAGTGTCCCATGCTGTCCTCCGTTTCCCTTTCCGCTTCCGAGATCAGCGAGTATACATTCTATGGCTGCTCCTCCCTCAATTCTTTCACCTCCGCACCTTTCTCCTCTGTCGGCAAAAGCGCTTTCAGCGGCTGCACCCTGCTTCCCGCGGTAACGCTTACCAACGGAGCAGCAGTCGGCGAATGGGCCTTCAAGGACTGCGGATCGCTGACAAGCATCGGCTCAAACACTATCGGCGCAATTGACGCCAATGCTTTCAACGGCTGTTCCTCACTTATGAGCGCCTCTGTTTCAGCGTCCGAGATCCCTGAACAGGCCTTTTGTTACTGTGCATCGCTGACTCAAATCACTCTTCAAAACGTCCAGACCATCGGAGCTCACGCTTTTGACGGCTGCTCCTCCCTCACTTCCCCCGTTTTCCCCTCCACACTCACACAGATCGGCACCGCAGCCTTCCAGAACTGCGGATCCATCCAGTCGCTGATCATTCCCACAGGTGTCATCAGCATCGGGGACGGAGCTTTCTATAACTGCGCCGCCCTGTCCAGTGTGTCCCTTTCCGAACCGCTCACATCCATTGGACAACATGCCTTTGGCGGCAGCAATCGTCTTGCAGAGATCGACATTCCCGATACGGTGACCACATTCGGCGAAGATCCATTTGAGAGATCGACCATTCTGATCGTAGGCCAGGGGACCCAGGCCCAGGCATTTGCGGGAGCTAACGGCTATTCCATCCGTATCCGCGGCAGCGCAGCCATGGTAGAAGTTGGACTGGGAGCCGTTACTTCTCAGGAAAAGGTGGACGCCATCGTCGCTTATTACATCAACGACGGCATGAGCGATTACGATAAGGCCCTGATCCTTCATGATTATCTGATCACCTTCGCGGACTATGACACCACAGCCGCGGATAAATACCAGCCTGAAGGCGTGCTGCTGCACGGCGGCGGCGTATGCCAAAGCTATACCCTGGCTTATCAGATGCTATTGAACGCTGTCGGTATCACCAACGATACCGAGACCGGCACCGACCACATCTGGAACATGGTGCTGCTGGGCGGCAATTGGTACCATATCGACTGTACCTGGGACGACCCCACCGGCGGCGGGAATGAGAACCACGACTTTTTCTGCGTGACCGACTACGTCCTGGACGGCTTTGACAGCCACGAACGCTTCAACGGCGCCCATCACGCCACGTCCCTGGAGATGAACTATCTCTTCCTCACCGGCGGGCTTGAAACCAGAATAAACGCCATCAGCAATCTGGCCGCAAACCTTTTCACCGCGGGTGAAACGACCGGAAGCATCACCTCTTCACCCTTCGGGGGAAAATACCATATTGTCGCGGACCGGCTGGCCGTTGAATACTGGCAGGGAAAGACGGTCACGAAAAACGGTGAAAAGGGTGTGCTGCGCCTTGACTACACCTCTACCCCCATGACCGATACATCTTCGACCAATGATTTCGCCGTCACCCTCACGCTTGTCCGCATCTCGGATCTCGGTTCCATTCGTGTGGATCCCGGCCGTTCCTTTACACTCGGCATATGCGAAGGCAAGGCCTTCGAATACTCCATGTCCCCGGCAAGCATCATCACGGTAGACGCAAACGGTGTCCTGACAGCAGTAAAAGCCGGCACCACGGCGCTGACCGTTACCGGAGAAGAACATATTTATACCCTTGAGATCAAAGTATCGGTGCTGAACACCTTCACCCTGCCGGCTTCTCTGACCCTTCTTGAAGAGGATGCCCTCTGCGGCGTTCCCGCGCAGTTGGTCGTCGCCCCCGCTGGCATGACCGCTCCGGGCAGCAGCTTCTTCTCAAGCCTGGACAGCCTCTGTCTCCTGGTGCTGCAGGGCAGCGCACCCATCCCGGATCCCTCCGTTCTTCCCGCAGGAGTCCTTGTCCTGTATCCTGATGGTGTCAGTCCCGTGAACGCCGATTATATCTGGGGCCATTCCGTAAACTGACCGGCAGGCTAAGGTCCATTGATATTTCAAGGCGCTGCAGCACATAAGCGGCAGCGCCTTTTCCATGAGTTCAAAAAATAGCCGATGCCCTCTCCATCGCGTAATGTTTACCTCAAATTGGTTTAGCCAATTTGAGATGCCGCGTGCTTCGCACGCTCATGCCGCGCAAAGCGCGTCATGCCGTCTCATGCGATCTCATACTCGCCTTTGGCGCTATAAAAATGATATGTCATTTTTATCTTAGATCTGTATAAAAGGAAATTGTGAAAATTCCCGTTTTTCATTGCAGGCGTTACCGATTCTTTCACCCGGTTCGTAAGCGTTCAGTTTCCCGCGGTTTGTCTCCTTCCCCGAATGCCGTCAGAATTTCTTCAGACCAGGGCATCAAACCGTCAACGGCAACCTTAGGATCAGTGGAAAAACATTTCGGCAGGACCGTCAGCAAATGATTCAGATAAGCCTCGGGGTTCAGACCGTCGATCTGCTTTCGCATGTCGGTGTATCCGCAGGCAATGTAGTACTTTTCCACCCTGCGGTAGTCAAGCATATCCCATCTTTTCTTTCCGGGAACGAGGTGTCTTATATTGAGCGGTTACCATGTTCCGCGCCTGGCAGGGCATATGCTGCCGGTCCCGGATCCACTTCCTCCCTGGCAGGCGGCGATGCCCATTTCATCTTCCCCTGCCGGGGAATAAAAAACGCCCGCCCTCATTTCTGAAGGCGGGTTTTATTGGGATCCGGCGGCGTCCTATCCTCCCGGGCCGTTTCCAGCCAAGTACTTTCGGCGCTGATGGGCTTAACTTCTGTGTTCGGGATGGGAACAG
>JAFWWK010000213.1 GCA_017523615.1 Clostridia bacterium | reverse complement strand
CTGTTCCCATCCCGAACACAGAAGTTAAGCCCATCAGCGCCGAAAGTACTTGGCTGGAAACGGCCCGGGAGGATAGGACGCCGCCGGATCCCAATAAAACCCGCCTTCAGAAATGAGGGCGGGCGTTTTTTATTCCCCGGCGGGGAGAGATGAAAATGGATGGAATGACGTATGCCGGAGCGGAAGGAGCAGTATCCCGCGGGGGCACTGTCCCGAAATATTACGGGGCTGATCGGAGAGGATGCGGTCACAACATATTTATCCGATATCCTGCTGTTTCTGTCATTTCCGCATCTCTTCCGACCGTTTAGTGGACCTGTCAAAAAAAGCTGCGGTTTTTACGCCGTTTAACACGTTAACGTCCATACGGACTTTTAAACTCCGTTTCCACCTTGCGGACCATTTCCTCGAGGGTCATGCCGGTAAAATTCTGGGCGCCCAGGAATCGTCCGGATTTTTTATCGTCCGCGAACACACCGGCCACGATGCCGGGAATGGCGCTCTCCGGGGCGTTGGGGGCTTGGGGACCGCCCAGGTCGGTGCGGCACCAGCCCGGATCGGTCAGGTTGATCATGACGTCGGTGCCTTCCACTTTGGAGCCCATGTCGATGGTGATCTTGTCCAGGGCGGCCTTGCTGGCGGAATAACCCGCCTGGCAGACGTCCAGCGCGATGCCGCTGGTGGTGTTCAGGATGCGTCCCGTGCCCTTTGCCATCATTTTAGGCAGGAAATGATAGCAGATCATAGCCGGAGCGATGGTATTGACGTTGAAGGAGACCTGGTAATCCGATACCGGGGTGAGGCACCAGTCCGTACGGTAGGCGATCTGCACGCCGGCGTTGTTCAGGACGATGTCCACGTCCATCCCCATATCGTCGATATCCTTCAGCATTTTTTCGACATCCTCAGGCCGGGCGAGGTCAGCAGCGACGGCGTGGACCGATACGCCCATAGCGCGGACCTTTTCAAGCAGGCTTTCTGTGTGTGAAAGGTCACGGCTGTGTAGGATCAGATTGCAGCCCATGGATGCCATGAATTCGGCGGTGAGCCTGCCGATGCCCCGGGAGGAGCCGGTGATAAGCGCCCATTTTCCCTTGACCTGGTACATATTATTGTTTCTCCTTCCTTTCGATCCGGTACAGCACGTATCTGCCTGGCATGGTGATCAGTTCAAAGACCGCTTCGTTCCCCTTGAAGTACAGGGGATCGGTCTTTTTGCCGCCGGGCTCGGCTATAAGGGCGGATCCGTGTTTGACATGGAGGCGCACCCTTGCGCGCTGGGCACCGTCCATCACATAGGGATACAATATCACGGAATCGTTGTCGTACACAAACAGGCTGATCCCGGAGGGGCCTTCCAGCCAGACGCCGCGGACAGGGATCTCCTGGCGGATGCGGCTGAGCACCGCCTCGGGCAGGCGGTAAAGGTCCGGGCGGGATTCGGGAACCGAAAGGGTCAGGAGGGTGCCGTCTCCGTACCAGTCCCGAAGAAGGATGCCGTCGTTTTCCTCATCATGGACTGTTTTGACAAGGGCCCAGGTGCTGTTGTTGCGGAATTCCGGCACCCTGAATGTCGTGCTCTTCCGGCCTTCGGGGAATACGCAGATATATTCCTTTTCCTCCACCCGGTACCTGTTTGCGGTGACGGTGCGTCCCTCGGAGCGGATGGAGGTCAGGTTTTCATAGCCCCGGCTGCGGACCGCTTCCCAGAAGCCGAGGGTGACCATGGCGGTGCCGCCTTCGGCAAGGTATTTTTCCAGTTTGCCGACGACGTCCGGGTCACAGGCGGAGGACGCCGTCAGGAGGATGCTTTCCGCCTTTTCGGGGAAGTAAGGCGAGGAAACGATCGGCAGGCCCACCATTCCCAGATGATCCTCCACGTGGTCTTCCCCCTGGCAGTTGTCCGGAAGATAGCAGACGATGCCCTGGGGAGCGCCTGCGTGATCCAGGAGCGCGTCCAGCTTGTCCAACTGGAAGCCTAGGGCGGCGGTCAGCATATTGTCCGTGATGGACTGGAAGCAGAACAGCATCAGCTCTTTCGGCCTGGAGAAGGCCGTAAGATAAGCCTGCTCCAGGTAATGCTCGGTGATATGCACGTCAAAGGTATCGAACCAGCCGCCGCCGTTGCGCCCGGGCCACATGTTTTCAAAATAGGTCATCAGGGAGAAGCTGAGATACCGGGGCAGGTGCTGGTCGGTGGTCACCGGATCCCGGGTTTCGGTGCCCGTATACAGCGCGTCGAACAGCTTGCGCTGTTCTTTGGGGTTATAGCCGGTCTCCTGGTAGCTCTCCGCCCAGTTGGGATATTTGATGATAATCCGGCAGGCGGGATTGGCCGCTTTGGCGGGGGCAATGATATCTTCAAGGCTTACGCGGCGCAGAAGGTCCAGACGGAAATCACGCCAGCCGGCGGCGATGCCGTGCTCCCGGTTGAAAGCGTCCCTTGCCCTGACGCAGTCGGGGCAGGCGCAGTTTGTAAAAAAGAAATCGTCGATAATGAACTCGTCGAAGTGCTTCCCGATGAAAGCGCTGACCTCCTTCAGCTTTTGCCGCATGGCGGGATCGTTGTAGCAGAAGGTGTTAAACAGACGCTGTTTGGGCTTTGCGCCTTCAGGGGTGGGAATCACGGTGGTAAGTCCCCCCGAAACCTTAATGCCATGGGCATGGAAGACCTCGCGGCACATTTCGATCTGCTCGTGGCTTGCCAGTTCGCCCCGCCAGGGCTCCAGATAGACTTTATCCAGCCGGATGTGCTTTTCAAGGAAGGCCAGCTGCTCTTCCAGCTGGCCGCGGGTTATCCGGGCGGCGGCGCGGGCCACAAAATAAGCGGCAAGGTTGAAGTTCCTGTAGTTTCCCATGATTCCTCCTCCTTAATCATGCGAGCGTCGGCTTTATACAGTCCGGGACGATGCTCCTCCGGACTTTTATTACTGCAGAAAATTATATATTTCCATTGCGGGGCATGTCAAGAAAAACCCTCCGGCAAACGCCGGAGGATAGGGCAAAACATTAT
>JAFWWK010000212.1 GCA_017523615.1 Clostridia bacterium | reverse complement strand
TGGCTGACTACAACGATCCCATCTCCTTCCTGGATATGTGGACCTCCGGCTCCGGCAACAACGACTCCCAGTTCGGCAAGGGCGCCAACGCCGCAGCCCACATTTACTCCATCGATCTGACTCCCTTCGGCGCGGATGTGAAAGTTGAAAACGGCACCTGGGCCGAGACCTATGACGCCGCCATCATGGCCATCAAGACCTGCACCGACAAGAATGCCCGCTACGGCATGATGCATGCTGCCGAGGACCTGCTGATGTCCACCGGCGCCATCACCCCCATCTACTACTACACCGATATCTACATGATCGACGACGCCGTCTCCGGGTTCTTCTGCAACCCGCTGGGCTACAAGTACTTCATGTACTGCACTGTCGGCAAGTAATTTTTCAGCAAGCGATCCATGGGCCCGCGGCATGCGCCGCGGGCCTTTTTCCAATGTTCTTTTTCTTTTTTCTGCGAAAGGCTGCCGAACCCGGATCTTTTCTTCCGGTACTGAAAAAGACGCGGGGTCATCCCGCGTCTTCGGTAAGGGGGATCATTCGTCATTCCTCGACGATGTGCTGGGTGAGTCCGTTGATGTATATAGGCGTCAGTTCCGCCTGGATCAGTGGGCGGGCATAGGTCAGGAAGGG
Organism: Clostridia bacterium; assembly: GCA_017523615.1. Taxonomy (GTDB): domain Bacteria; phylum Bacillota; class Clostridia; order Christensenellales; family Aristaeellaceae; genus RUG756. The sequence goes on along the minus strand of JAFWWK010000212.1, from coordinate 9,263 downwards.
AGGCAGCATGTCGGTCCTGGCTTCGTTGATCCACTCCAGGGGCACCTTTTTTTCGATATTGGCCACGTCGCTGATGTTCACAAGGCATGTAGTACACTGATAGGGATCATTGGACAGGCGTTTCAATGCTACCATCTTCCCGGTTTCTCCTTCAAAGGCCGCCTTGGCCGCCGCGCCGCCTACCTGATACGCTTCGGTGATGTCGGTCCGGCTGCTGACGTGGGCCGCGCAGCGCTGCAGAATGCTCAATTCCACACTGCGGGTGCGGGTGGGAAGGTTCTTTGCCACCAGGTTGCTCAGATACCTTGCCGTCCCGGTAAGGCTCTTGTGGCCAAAGGCGTCCACAAACCGTTCGTCGTCACTGAGTTCGCATACGAAGCGTCCGTCCGGCAGCTTTACGCCCTCGGATACCGCGATGACGATGGACGGGTGGTCCTTTTGCATCTTTTCCACCTTGGCAAGGAACCGATCGGTATGGAAGGGAAGCTCCGGCAGGCAGATCAGGTCCACCCCCTCGCAGTCCTCGCCCCTGGCCAGGGCGGCGGCAGCGGTGAGCCATCCGGCATTGCGGCCCATGATCTCAACGATGGTGACAAAATTGTTGCCGTAAACTGTGGCGTCACGGATGATTTCCTTCATGACCACGCCGATGTATTTCGCCGCGGAGCCGTAGCCCGGGGTGTGGTCGGTCAGGTCAAGGTCATTGTCAATGGTCTTGGGGACCCCCATGAAACGGATGGGCGAGCCCACCTGACGGCCATACTCCGACAGCTTGCAGATGGTGTCCATGCTGTCGTTGCCGCCGATATAGAAGAACCATCGGATATCATGCTTTTTAAGGATCTCGAAGATCTTTTCATAGACCGCTTCGTCCGCGGAGATATCCGGCAGTTTGTAGCGGCAGCTGCCAAGGAAGGAGGATGGGGTGCGCTTGAGCAGTTCGATATCAAGGAAGGAATCCAGCCGAGAGGAAAGATCGCAAATCTTTTCCTCCAACAGGCCCTGTATGCCGTGCAGCATACCGAATACGTGTTCCGCTCCCCGCATTTGACAGGCCTGGAATACGCCTGCCAGGCTGGAGTTGATCACCGAGGTAGGGCCGCCGCTCTGTCCAACGATCGCGTTGCCTGCCATAGGTACCGTCCTTTCATCCGTTTTCCTAAGAAAAGGAAATATATTAATTATTTATATTCATTTTATCAGATTTGCTGCAGCACCGCAAGATGGTTTTTACAGAATGTCAATTAATCTTCCTGATTTGACATCCTCAAACTTTTTTCGATCGTCGGAAGAGAGATTCGGTTTCGAAAAAACTCGCCTTCATAATGCCTGAGCGGCAATAAAAATAGGAAAACCTTTCCTGGTTCTCCTTTTTTCGGTTTCGGAGCCAAATTGTTGCTCAAAGTCTTGAAGTCACGGTGATCATTTGCTATATTATTCTTATCAGTAATATGTATTTCCGCCGAACGGTCTGTCCGCGCTCCGCGCCGACACCATCCCCATGGACATGCGGTCATGTACCCGGGCAGCGTCCCGGGCGGCAGGCCTCCCCCTCGGCGGAGGAAGGAGAATAGAATGAAAGCTTTCACCTCAAAGAACCGTCCGTTTCTGGCGACGCTGTGCCTTCTTGTTACCCTGGCCCTGGCGATACCCGGAATCGCATTCGGGGAGGAAGAAGCAACGGCGTATTCATTCACTGCCACCGTCCTGAGCGCTTCAGAGGATAAGGAAGTCATCCCGGAAGGCACTGCCGTGGACGACGGAGGCGCAGCGCGCATCGTGACCTTCGGGACCGTCACCAAGCGCTGGAAAGAGGATAAAGGAGTCACCTCCACCGAAGCCGCTAAAAATATGGGCGGCGGGTTCCTTTTTGAGGTCAAAGGGAACGCCGAAGTGACCATCACCGTTTCCAGCACCGGCGGGGACAACACCTCCGCTTTCGCTGTCGTCGACGAAAGCGGTACGGCCATCGCGAACGCGGAAGGGATCGGTGAGGTCTCCGGTACAGGGAAACAGACCTTCAACTATACCCTTTCCGCAGGCACTTACCGGGTGGTCTCTCCCCAGAGCGACCACAACCGCGGCGTAAGGGTCTATTCCATTACGGTGATCGATACCCCGGCGCCGGCTGCCGTCATTGCGGAAGCGACCCACTCCTTTAACTGCGGGAGCCTGACCGCCTCAGAGGACAAGGAAGCCGTCGCGGAGGGCACGATCCTTGACGATGAAAACCTTGGCTATTTCACGTCCTCCGGCAATGTGGTAAAACGCTGGAAGGAAGACAAAGGCGTCACCTCCGTGGAAGTGGGCAAAGCCCTGTCCGGCTGTATCGTTTTTACCGTTACGGGCAAAGCCGAAGCGGTGGTCGTCGTATCCAGCAATGGCGGGGACAACGATTCTTCCGTCGGCATTATTGACGCCGAGGGCAGTGCGGTCGCCAACGCCGAGGGCATAACATCGGTGCACGGCACCTCCAAACAGAGCCTCACCTATTCTCTGGCATCGGGTACCTACCGCATCGTGTCCCCTTATGACGAAGTGAACCAGCGCGGCGCACGGGTCTATTCCGTCACAGTCACCGAAGAGGCGGCCGCCGCGTTCGAAGAGAGGGCCTGGGAATTCCGGTATTTCGGCGTGTCCACCGGCAGCGACCGCAACGTGCTCATCGCCTCCGGCAAGGGCATCGAAGACAATGTCTCCCTGGGCTCCGCCCTTTTCAATGAGGACGGCACCGTCCAGAAAAAAGGCGGCAAGTTTGTAGCCGACTCCCCCGCGGACGGCGGAAGCTACTATTACACTGTGATCGATCCCACCGCCACCAATTTCTATTTCCAGGCGGACGTGACCGTGGACGCGCTGAATCCGACCCCCGACGGGCAGGAAGGCTTCGCTCTGATGGTCCGCGACTCCCTGGGCGAGGAGGGCGTCTCCGGCAACTGGATGGCCAATCTGATATCTGTCGGCGCTACCAAACTGCCTTACGGCGGCGTTAATACCTCCCCGGAATCGGCGTGTACCATCGGCATCCGAGCCTATACGGGCATCCGCACCCCGGAAGCCTCCGATGACAACGACATCACCGCCACCCGCTATGGGTGGTGGACCACAGAAGGAACCGCCAACCGGATCGAGGCCGGCAAAACCTACCGCGTCAGCCTTGAAAAAACAGATTCTGCCTACATCGCTTCACAATACGATCCCGCCACCGGAGAATTGATCGGAAGCTACACCTGGTATATCCCCGCCAGGGATCCGGCTGCCCTTTCAGTATCGGCATATTCCGATCTGGACGATCCCCTGGTTTATCAGGAGGGACATTCCGCCTATGTCTCCCTGGTCACCGCCAGAGGGCTGAACGCGACCTTCAGCAGCATCATCTTCACCACCTCTCCCTGGAACGCAGAGGGATGGAAGCCCCAGCCCACGGTCTACAGGGACCTGACCGCCTCCATCGCCGGCGGCTCCACCGCCGCGGGTGAAGAATACGGCCTGATCTTCAGGACCAATGCTGACGGTATGGCCCGCATCTTTGCCGGCGAGACCCTTATCAGCGAAAACGTACCCGTCTCTGCGGGCGCCTACTGCAACGTGGGCGTTCCTCTGGATGGCAGAGAAACTGAGGTCACCGTCGAATTCACCCCGGATCCCTCCTTTGCATTCAGCGCTTTCGAGAAGCTTTCAAGCTATGATCCTGTAAGGCTTTCCGTCACCGTCACCCGCCGTGCCCTGGGCATGGACGGCGTGATCTTCGTCCGTCCCGACGGCCTGGAAGACAACGGCGGCACCGGTATGGAGGACGCCGTGGATCTCCAAACAGCTTTGAACTATGCCGCTCCCGGGCAGACCATCCTGCTTGAAAGCGGTGTCTATGACCTGTCCGGAAGGGAACTGACGGTCTTTCGGGGCCGGAACGGCACAGCGGACAGTCCGATCACCCTGACGACCGCGGATGGGAAATTCGCCACCCTGGACTTTGGTTCGACCGGCCGGGGCTTCAAGGTCTGGGGCGATCACTGGCATATCTCCCTGGTCAACGTTACGGGGACGAAAAACGGACTTCCCGGCATGCAGCTGGCAGGGCATCAGTGCGTGCTTGAAAGGATGAATTTCTTCAACAACGGCACTACCGGCCTGCAGGTCTCCGGTTCCTCCCTGGATGACAGGAGTTTGTGGCCCTCTTACAATACTGTGAAAAACTGTACCTCCCTGAACAATGCGGACTCCGCTCTGGAGGACGCCGACGGCTTCGCCGCCAAGCTGACCACCGGCGAGGGCAACGTTTTCGACGGCTGCGTCGCCGCCTACAACGCTGACGACGGATGGGATCTGTTCGCAAAGGTCGCCAGCGGACAGATCGGCGCTGTGACCATCCGGAACAGCGTGACCTACATGAACGGCTACATCCGCGTGCAGCCCGGCGGGACCGCGAAGGAATTCTCCTTTGCCGCGGTATCCTGCGATGACAACGGCAATCTGACCTTTGGGGAATCTGAGATCATGGAAGCCGGCAACGGCAACGGATTTAAGCTGGGTGGTTCCAGCATGCCCGGCGGACATACCCTGATCAACTCCATCGCCTACGAAAACAGGGCCAAGGGCATCGATTCCAACTCCTGCCCGGACATCAGGGTTTATAACTGTACGGTTTATAACAACGGCAGCTATAACGTAGCGATGTATACCGGCAACACCTCCGCTGAAACGGGTTTTGCCGCTTCCGGCGTGATCAGCTTCCGTACCGGCGGAGACATCGGTGAAAAGCTGGATCTGCAAAAGCAGCCTAATTCCGCCGTATTCGGGCCGTCCTGCTATTACTGGGAACCCGATAAGCAGCAGAGCGTCAATACCCTCGGCGTTCCCGTTTCCGCCGACTGGTTCTCAAGCCTGGATACATCCGCCGCTCCGGAACGCCGCGAGGACGGTTCCATCGATATGCACGGCCTGCTGATGCTCACGGACTTCGCCCGATCCGAATACGGCGCCGGTGCCCGCGGACAGGCCTGGGGACAGCGTGAAGCCACGATCTGGGTCGTCGGAGATTCCACAGCTTCCGCTTTCAGCGACAGGTATTACCTGCCCAGGGAAGGCTGGGGAGAGGAGCTCTCCGTCTACTTCAACACCGTCGTGTATAACCTCGCCCACTCCGGCGCCTCCTCCAGGGACTATACCGGCATGGCCGATTACCGCACGCTGCTCGAAGGCAGCGCCCTCATACCGGCCCTGGGAGACGCTGATGGCGACAAGTTCCTGATCATCGGTTTTGGCCATAACGATGAAAAGACCGAAACAGCCCGTTTCACGGACCCCAACGGCGATTATCTCACAGAAGGAAGCTTCGCCAACAGCCTGTACGTCAATTACATTCTTCCCGCCATTGAACGCGGCGTGGCGCCGGTCGTCTGCACTCCCATCGTACGGCTGACCGGTGCCAACACCCCGGAAAGCTACGCCGGCGCTTCCGGCCACGTTACCTCCGACGTGACCATCGGCGGCACAGTCTACCCCGGAGGCAGCTACCCTCAGGCCATCCTGGATATGGTCCGCGACCTTAAGGCGCAGGGCATCGATATCGAGTATATCGACCTGACCTCCGCCACGCTCAGCGACAACGTGGCACTTGGCGAAGATGCGAAGTGGCTCCACGCGTTCACCGGCGCCAAATATGCCGATGACGGCGTGACCCTCATCCCCGCCGGCCTTGACCAGACCCATACCAATGCCTACGGCGCACGTGTTAACGCCTGGCTGATATCCGTCCTTTCCGGCGAGACCGCGCCCGGCCTGCACGCCTACAGTCTTGGCAAAGACAGGCCGCTGTACGAAACATACTTTGCCGCTTCGGTAAACCCCGACTATGAGGTGCCGAATTACGTTTCTCCTTCCGATGAACAGATGGCCGGCGTATCCTGGCCGGCGTTTACAGACGCCGATGGCCGCGTATGGTACGGGACTGTGTTCGGCGACGTAGGCGGCGACAACAAGATCTCCTCCGACAATTTTGCCGCCGTGATCGGGGATAACGGCGAGCTTACCCTGTCGGTAAGCAATAACTGCGGCAAGATCGCCAGCGGCAGCGATGGCATGATGTTCTACTGCACAAAGCTCCCGGCGGGTACCGCCTTTACCCTGACCGCCAAAGCCACAGTGATCCGCTTTGCTGAAAACAACCAGGTTTCCTTCGGCCTGATGGCCAGGGACGATCTGTACATCGACACCTATGTGGCCACGACCATGGGAGATTATGTGGCTGCCGGATCGCGCAACCAAGGCGCCATCGTCAACTTCGGCCGCAGGAGCGGCGCTTTGATCGGCGGAACGCCGGCAGCTGCTGTCGACCTCACCGAAGGAGCCGAGGTGATCATCACCCTGACAGGCACAGCCGACGGATTTACCCTTACCTACGGGAATGAGACTGTTTCCGCGGGCTTCGATTACCCGCTTACTTCCGTGGACCCTGACAACATGTATATCGGCTTCTATGTGGTCCGCAATTGCGAGATCACCTTCAGCGACATCCATTTGTCCGTTGCTGAATGATCCCATGATCCAAAGCCGGTTTCTTCCCGGCACATGCGCGGGGGCGCCGCTATAACAGCGGCGCCCCTTATTGTTCATTTCCGCCCCTTTGACCAGAACCGTTTCGTTTCCGAAGCGTTTCAGGTTGCCGCGGCATTTTTTCAGCATCATCAAAGTGCCTCTGAAGCACCTCGTCCGACATATATATTATTATAATGGCCGTCTTTTCGATCGGTAATGAAGTCACTGCTTATTGGCCTGCCAGGAACTGGTTGATCGCGTCGTCTCCGTAATCCAGTTCCTTCCACAGCCCCACCATATTCCATCCGCCGCCGGGGATCGTCGCGCATTCAAAATAGCTTTCATATACGCCCTGCTTTGAAAAGCTGGAATGGATCGCGCCTTTGCCCCTTCCGGTATAGATCCCGATATGGTTGGCGTTGCCCAGGCTGTCCTGATAGATGGAAGGTTCGCCTCCGTCATGGACGACGATGAAAAGGAACGCGCCTTTGGGGATATAGCCGAATTTCGCCACGCACTGTTCCGGGCTCCCCCGCCAGGTCATCTCCCTGTACCAGGCGTTGCTGCCGGCAAGGTCCTTTATAATCCCTGCATCGGAAAGGCATTTTTCAACAAAAGCCTGACAATCGTAAACAATGTAGGGCGTACCGATGTACTTGTCTCCCTGGAGGGACACGGACAGCGCCGTAACCGACGGTGGTGAATAGGGGGAAGGGGTCGCATATGGGGAAGGAGTCGCATATGGAGAGGGGGTGGTATATGGACTTTGGCCGCTGCCATCCTGGTTTACGGTTATCTGTTTATTCACGTTCCCGACGCTGAACGTCACCGCAGCGCTTCGGCCTGATGAAGAAGTGTTTTTCTCAGCCGTTACGGTGACATATGCGCCTTCGCCCTCACCGGAAAAAGCTGACAGCGTCAGCCAGGAAGCATCCGTTTGGGCGCTCCACGTCCCGTAATTTGCCAAAACGCCTATCTGTACCGAGCCTCCGGAAGCCGGGAGATTTTCGGGGATCTCGGGAGTTACTTTCAGGCTCCAGGCATCCTGCACGAATGTCACGGTAGCCCTGAGATTCCCGCTGGTGATCGTTACCGTTGCTGTACGGGCAGTGTTTCCGTTATTTGCGGAAGCGAAGAAGGAAACCAGCGCGTTCCCGCTGCCGGCAGAAGGCCGCACCGTCACCCAGGAGGAATTCGACCTTGCCGTCCACGCGCTTCCGGATGTAATGTAGGACGAAAGTACAAAACTCTCGGGACTCAGCGGTCCGTAGGCATCAGGCGCAACGATCAGGCCGGCGCTCGTCTGCCGCACGGAATGTACTGCGAAGGCGCTGCCGGAGAAGAAGGTAACGCTGCCCTGCCGTGGCGCTCCGGATGTATTGGGTGCGGCGGTGAGTGTGACTGCGGCGCTGCCGCTGCCGCTTGTCCGGTCAGCGGACAGCCATTCACTGTCGCTGGATACGGTCCATGCACCGCTGGCAGTAACATTCACCTGCCAGTTGCCTCCCTCCGCGCGGAGATCGCTTACCGAATCGGGGCTTATGCTGATACTGTCATATGTGACCGTGATCCTGATGCGCCGGGAGACAACGGACTGTGCGCCGCTGGTCACCACGCAGTAATACCAGAAGGTTTCGTCGGTTTCCCCGACGATCAGGCTGATCCTTTGGCCGGTGTAGGTCCTCACACCGGAGGAAGACTCATCCTGACAATAATACCACTGGAAGGTATAACTGCCCGTGCCCCCTGATGGCACCGCCTCCAGAGTGACAGAGTCCCCCGGGCGGGCAGTTATATCCCCCGTCAGGGAAACGATCTCCAATTCCGGCAGGACAGTCACACGGCATGATGCGGCTGCGCCCATCCCGTCCGCCGCCTTCGCTTTTACCGTCGCCTGTCCGGGAGCAACACCTGTTACTAGGCCATTGCCGGATACGGTTGCGACGGTCGGGTCGGAACTTTCCCAGATCAGGTCCTTGTTCGTCGCGTTCACGGGCAGCACCGTCGCGTGAAGCAGGGATGTGCCCCCGGGGCTGATCGCAACCGACGTGTTCTGCAGGGAAACACCGGTGACCTTCACACCAAGCACGATCTTTGTCCCTGTAAACGACGAAGCGAAATAGCTCACGCCGCTGTCCAGATAGATCACTCCGGAAAGATTACTGCAGCCGTAAAAAGCGCGGGCTCCGATGGTCCTGACGGAGGAGGGGATCACCAGCCCGGTAAGACCCGTACAGCCGCGAAAAGCTTCGTCCCCAATGGATTTGATCCCTTCAGGGATCACCAGGGTGCCTTTCAGGGAAGTATCCCCATAGAAAGCCTGAGCCTCGATCGTTTCAAGCCCGGAAGGGAGGGTGCAGTCCGCCGCAGCGAACGGCAGCAGAACAAGGGCACATAAAAAAGCAAAAGCGATCGCTGTTGATTTTCGCATCTGGCCATTCCTTTCAAATCTGTCAGGACGGAATCAAAAAACGGCTTCCAGCCCAGTTAAGTGTATCAGACAACCTCATTCCCGTCAATCCGGTCCGGGCTTCACAGACGTCTGTTGTTCCCGATTGTTACAACTTTCCCTTTTGTAAAAAAACAGGAGCTGTGAAGAAAAGGATTGAAAAATCCGGAGCTTCACAGCTCTTTTCCAATAACAACACAAAGGAACAAGGGCATGGTTAAAAAAGCGTATACTTCCCCTTACCCCAAATGAAGGACCTTTGGGGCAATCAAGCTGC
>JAFWWK010000211.1 GCA_017523615.1 Clostridia bacterium | reverse complement strand
TCGGCCTTGCCATCGGCGCGTTCCAGGGCTTCTGGATCGCCAAGATCCGGGTGCCCGCCTTCATCGCGACCCTGGCGGGCATGTACGCCTTCAGGGGCTTTTCCAACGTGGTGCTCAACGGCTACCGCGTGGATATCTCCAACGAAAGCTTCCTGCAGCTTTTTGGAAGCGGCAAATCCAGCTTCATTCCGGATGTGCTCAGGGATATTTTCCCGGGCCTGAACAACACGTTCACCAAAGACAACGCGTTCCTCACCGGTCTGATCGGCGCCAATTACGTGACCAAGTTCAACGTGACCTGCCTGTGCATCGGCGTTGCGGCCGCGGCGGTGTTTATCGTGTTGAAGGTCCATAAGATCCTGGTGCAGAAAAAGCTGGGCATCGCCCAGTCCATCCCGAGCCAGATCGTAACGGTCGTCCTGATCTCTGCCCTGACGCTGTGGTTCAGTTTCCAGTTGGCCTGCTACCGCGGCTTCCCGATGGTGCTGGTGTGGATCGCCCTGGTGCTTGGCCTGTACGCGTACGTCACCAACAAGACCGCCATCGGCCGCCACCTGTACGCTGTGGGCGGCAACGAAAAAGCCACGGCGCTCTCCGGCGTCAAAACACGGAACGTGTACTGGTTCGCCTACGCAAACATCGGCCTGCTTGCGGGCCTTGCGGGCATCCTGACCGCCGGCCGCGCCAAGGGCATCGACCCTGTTTACGGCGAAGGCTATGAGATGGACGCCATTGCCGCCTGCTTTATCGGCGGCGCCTCCGCTTACGGCGGCACCGGCAAGGTGTCCGGCATGATCATCGGCGCGCTGCTGATGGGCGTGATCAACAAAGGCATGATGATCGTCGGCGTGGACGCGAACTACCAGAAGGTCGTCAAAGGCATCGTCCTTCTGATTGCCGTTATGTTCGACGTGCTGTCCAAACGGCAAAAACGGTAAGGCGGGAAGGAGGACGAAACAATGGACAAGACGTTAGCGGACAAAAAAACGGTCGATAAACAGTCGATCCTTGAAGCGTTCAAAAAGAACGCCATGCTCATCATCCTGGTTCTCGTATACCTGTTTTTCCTGATCCTCACAGGGGGCGGCATTTTCAGCCCGTCGAGCTTCACTGAGCTGATCAACCAGAACGCATACGTTTATATCCTGGGGGCCGGTATGCTGATCTGCATGCTGACCGGCGGCAACATCGACCTGAGCTGCGGCGCTTTTGTGTGCTTATTGGGCGCTATCGGCGGTGTGTTCATGATCGTCCAGGGACTGGGAACGGGCGTTTCCATCCTGCTGCTGCTTTTGATCGGCATCGGTTACGGCGCCATCCTCGGCTACCTGATCGCATATGTGCACATTCCCCCGTGGATCGCCACGCTGGCGGGCTTCCTGGCTTTCCGCGGCCTGGGCACGTCGATCCTGTCCGCCAATTCCAAGACGGGTTCCCTGGCGCCTTTCCCCACCGCTTTCCAGAACATGTTCTACGGCCGCATCCTTCCCACCGAGAAAGGCGTTCTGAACATGCCCTGCTTCGTCTTGGGGCTTTTGTGCGCGGCAGGAGTCATCCTGATCCTTATGATGAACCGCAAAAACCGCCTGGCCAAGGGATATGAGGCGGATACCATGCGCGGCGTCATGATCAAGGGCGGGATCAGCGGCGCGGTCATCATCCTGGTGATGACGAAGCTGGCCATGGACGGCGGTATCCCGACGACGCTTTTGTGGGTCGCCGGCATTATCCTGATCTACAGCTTTATTACCGGAAAAACGACGGTCGGGCGGCATTTCTACGTCCTTGGCGGCAACATCGAGGCCGCGCGCCTGTCGGGCGTCAATACCCGGCGGGTGATGTTCCTGGCATACCTGAACATGGCCGTGCTGACCACCGTCGCCACCTTCACGGTGCTGGCCCGGTCCCAGTCGGCGTATGCCGACGTCGGCAAGAACTTTGAGATGGACGCCATCTCCGCCTGCGTTGTGGGCGGCGTTTCCGCCAGCGGCGGCGCCGGCACCGTGCTGGGCATGGTCATCGGCGCCACGCTGATCGGCGTTATCAACCTGGGCATGAGCCTGATCAGCCTGGACGCGAACTACCAGCGCGTCGTCAAGGGCTTCGTTCTGCTGGCGGCCGTGGTGTTCGATATCCTGTCCAAAAAGCGTACCAAATAAAAAGCCTTCGGGACAATGCAATGCCCCCGCGGCTTCTGCCGTGGGGGCACTTTAAAGGAGGGGACGGCCTTTGAACGGTGAAAAAACCAGATCCTGCCTGATGGGCATCGTGGGAGGATACCTCATATATACGGCATGGCAGCTTTTTCAGGGACGGAACGATCCGGATACCACCATGACGATCGGGATAATGATCCTGTTCATGGCGCTGTTTGTCATCGCCGGCGCTGCCTTGATGGTCTACGCCGTCATCCTGTGGAAAAAGGGGATGGCGGAGGATAAAGAGGAAAAACAGACCAAAGGGGAAGAGGATAGCCTGAAATAGGGCAGCCCGATATCAGGCTGCCGGGGAGGAAACGGATGGAGGAGCTTTTTGCGGGGCTGGAAACGGCCTATACGGACTACGCGAAGGAGCTGGAGGCGGGCGAAAAAAAGCAGAGAGTCACCGACGGGCTGTTCGGTTTCGGGCATTCACTGAAGGACGACGCCTGCCACGACCGCCTGGACGAAAGGCTTGAGCGTATTGTGAAAGAGATCCGGGATGCGGGCCCTTCCCCCAAAGAGGCGGAAAGAGCGGTCCGGATGCTTCTGAAGCCAAGGGAAAAAGATTTTCCCCAGCAGTCGGCCGGGTGGATGTTGCGCGCCGCCGAAAGGCATGCTCTGGAACTGATCCCCTTCCTGGACGCCTCTGCGGCGGAGGCGATCCTGGAAGAGTACTCCGCCTGGTATCGTCCCTGGGACCGTCTTCCGGCCCAGAAGCGGGTCATCAGTATGCTGAAGCAGGTATCACGGGAATAAATCAAAAAAGAAAACAAAGGACAGCGCACGTCGGAACGGGTTTCCGGCGCGCGCTGTCCGCAGATCCGATACTATACAGATCCCAGATAAAAATGACATATCATTTTTATAGCGCCAAAGGCGCATCTGAGACCGCATGAGACGGAATGACGCGCTTTGCGCGGCATCTCAAATTGGCTGAACCAATTTGATGAGTATTAGGCTGCGCCTGTCTGCCACAGGCGCTCGTTGCGTTCAAAGGCTTTTTTGCGCCGGGTCAGGTAGAAAAAGATCTGGATCAGCGCGGTCAGGGACCAGGAGACGGGGTAGGACAGGTAAAGGCATTCAAGCGTTTTGAAATTGGGAAAGACCGCAAAGACCCACACGATGCGCAAAAGGCAGGTGCCGACCAGGACGATCAGCGTGGGGGCCAGGGAATAACCCATCCCGCGCAGCATGCCGGACATGATGTCCATGATACCGCAGATGAAGTAGACCCGCATATAGATCTGCATCCGGATCATGCCGAAGCGGACGGCTTCTTCCTCTCCGGCCTTGATGTAGATGCCAAGCAGCGGCCGGCGGAAAAGATACACCAGCATGCAGGCTGAAAAGGCGATCACGAACTGAAGCCCTACGGCGGAGAGGACGATACGGTCGATCCGGGCGTATTTCCGGGCCCCCATGTTCTGCCCGGCGAAGGCCAGGCAGGCCTGATGGAAGGCGTTCATGGTCACATAGACGAAGCCTTCTATGTTGGAGCAGGCGGCGTTGCCGGCGGTGGCGTAATCGCCAAAGGAGTTCACCGTGGACTGGATTATGACGTTGGAAAGGGAGAAGCACATGCCCTGGATGCCGGCCGGCACACCGATGCGGATGAGCTCCGAAAGGCTGTAGCGGTCCGGACGAAGGCGCTTCAGGTCCAGGCGGCAGGCGTTATCGGAACGGATAAGGGTCATCAGCACCAGGAAAGTGGAAACGCATTGGCTCAGCACTGTCGCCAGCGCCACGCCGTCCACGTCCATTTTGAGGACGATGACGAAGAACAGGTTCATCACCACATTCAGGACGCCCGCGATGGACAGGAAGATCAGGGGACGCCGGGTATCGCCCACCGCCCGAAGGATGGCGGAGCCGTAATTGTACAAGCCGATGACGGGAAGTCCCGCAAAATAGATGCGCATGTACAGCGCGGATTTGTCCAGCACCTCGCCCTCGATATTCATCATCCTCAAAAGCGGGCGGCACAGAAGAATGCCGACGGCGGCGAAGAGGACCCCGCCGACGCCCGCGGCGAAAATGGAGGTGTGGACTGCCTTGAATACGCCGCCGTGGTTCCCCGCGCCGTACTGCCTGGCGACCAGTACGTTGGCGCCAACGCTGAGGCCCAGAAAGATGTTGATGATCAGGTTGATCAGCGCGCCGGTGGTCCCGACGGCGGCCAGGGCCGTTGCGCCGGCGTAATTCCCGACGACGATCAGGTCCGCCGCGTTAAAGAGCAGCTGAAGCAGGCTGGACAGGGCCAGCGGAACGACGAACTGCAGCATCTTCGGCCAGATGCGGCCGGTGGTCATATCAATTTCGGTGTTTTTCATTTTTTATAATAATAATCGTTGGGAGAGATCCTCAGGTTGGAGTAACGTACGCCGATCTTTGTGACGATGTCGTTGGCGGTGTAATAGGTCAGCATCACGCTGCCGCCGTCCTCGGTGTAGTAAACGTAGTCGATCTGGCCGAGAGACGGGTTGGTCTTATCCTTATAGGACATGGCATAGCCGCTGCTCTGATCCCAGTAAATGCTGCGGCTCCCGTCACTGTTGTTCAGCTGGCCCATATCGCGGAATTTTTCGCAGACCGCCGAGGCATTCATGCCGCAGCGGGTGGATCTGGGACCGGCGAAGGAGGAAGAATCTGACTGGACGTCGTAAACCACGTATCCTACGGAGGTGGACATGAACCTGGCGTAGCCCCAATCATAGTCCAGCTGCAGGCAGCGCAGCGCGATGGTGTCGGAGTACTCTTGTTCCGCCGTCGGCTGGCCGTATTTGCGCACAAACTGGTCCCGTGTGGTGGTGAGGAGGGTGAAATTGCCATAGGTGTCGGCGGCGTTGAAGAAATGTTCGAACTTGATGTCGATCTTTAGTTCCACGTCCATTTCGTTGGACCTTACGTTGTAGCTGTTGACAGCGATCGCTTTGACGTGGACGCGTCCGCCAGGCAGCAGGATCGGTTCGCCAGTATACACGGGAGAAGTGTAAGCGGGCTGATTTCTGCTGTCCCCGGTCATGGGAGTTACGGGCGTCTGTCCGTCGATGGTATAGTAGATGGTCACCGGATCCTTACCGGTGTAGCGCAGCCATACCCGCTGCCGGGTCTGGTACGTACCGGGGGCCAGGGAAAGCTTCGGTGAGGACGGGCTGGGAGCGGAAACAGTATAGGTGGTGACCATTTCGTCGCTGATCAGCTCGCTGGAGATGGCGACGGTGCGGATGACGTGGTAACCCGGTTCCAGATGGATGGGGCCCGTATAGAGGGTGCCGTCATCCGGAAGGGCCTGCGCGTTAAGCTTTTGAAGCTCGTCCTCTTCAATATATTCTTTGTTGGGCTTAAAAAAGTGGATATAATAGATATCGTAGTCCTCGGCGGAAAGCAGCTCTACGCTTTTGAACTGTTCGCTGGTGGTCAGATCCAGGGTGTATTTGCCTGCCGCAAGGGCGGCGGTGGGCGCTGCGGGGACCAGTTCCTCCCGCTGGCGGGAAAAGCTTGCGTCTCCTGTGGCAGTGTAGGCTTCCTTGAGGAACGCGGCCAGTTCCATGGTCCGCCCCTGGCTGGTGAGGATGGACGCCTTCAGCCGGTAGGCGGTAACGGTTTTGGGATCGATATCGGTATACATGGTGGTGTACAGCGCTTCGGCCTTGCTGAGATAGCCGCCCGCCATGTACGCCTCGCCGAGCAAAAGCAGTTTGGAATAGATGTCCGGCCGGTCCGGCTCTAGGGCGTGAGCGCTTTCGAAGCTTATGATGGCGCGCTCGATGTATCCCTGGTCAAGGTATTCGCTGCCCAGGGCCCAGAGGGCCTCGGCGTTGGCATCGTAGCCCATCCTTGCCAGGATCAGCTGGCCGGCGTCGCTGGTCTTGAGGTACAGAAATCCGCCGGCCGCCCCGAGAATGACAAGAAACAATATAACGGTCCATACCAGGGCCCAGTTGACCATGAATTTACGTACCCTGTGCTCCCGCGTACGCCTCGACCTGCGTTCGGGAAGGTCGGGGACGCGCTCGGGGCCGGGACGGAGAAGCCGGTAATCGTCGATGCCGGCGTTTTCAGTCTGGGCCGAGGCGAAGGCGCTGTAGGGCGCGGCGCGTTCGGTCCGCCGGGCGTTTTTTCCGGTGCGGCCCTGGCGGATGCCCGCGGCGCCGGAGATGGAGGCCGTGTCTTTCAGAGACATGCCGCATTCCGGACAGACGGTGACCGAATCGCTGAGCACATTCCCGC
The DNA here is from genome assembly GCA_017523615.1 of Clostridia bacterium. Taxonomy (GTDB): domain Bacteria; phylum Bacillota; class Clostridia; order Christensenellales; family Aristaeellaceae; genus RUG756. Next base: position 10,459 of record JAFWWK010000211.1, on the reverse strand, counting down.
ACTGGGGGCAGATCAATGCTGGTCACCTTCCTTTTCGGCGGAGGTCAGGCCGGTTTTGTCCATGGCGCGCAGCGCTTCATAGGCAGGGTCGCTTTCGTCGAAATCCCTTTCCGGCGCGTCCCCGCCCAGCTTCTCGATGGCGGAGCGAAGCTCGATATAATCAAGATATCCGGTCTCGGAGCTAGCGGCCATGGCCTGCAGGGCAGGCAGCGCCCGCTCGTCGCCCATGCGGCTGATGTAATCCGCCAGTACGGCGGCTTTTTCGGGATGCCGTTTGAACAGTTCCATGGCCATGTGGGAAAGACCGTCATCCGGGGGAAAATCACACATCAGGCTGAGCAGCGCTTCCCGGCCGTGGTCATTGGCGGATTCAAAGGCCGCGCGCATCTTTTCCCGGGCTCGGCTGCCCATGGTGGCAAGTCCTTCCACGGCCTTGTCGGCCATCTCGTCGTCGTCTTCCCGGTCTGCCTGCATTTGGATATACAGGTCCATCGGGAGCAGTGAATCGATCTCGCGCAGCAGCGTCATGGCGCACATCCGCGCTTCCCGGGGAGCACGGGACTTTTGCAGCGCGTTCATCAGGGCGTTTTCGCTCTTCAGGCCCAGGGCGGAGATGCGGTTGAGCAGGATATCCGGCACGGGTATGCGCTGTTTGAAATAATCCTCCATCCAGTTGACCAGGAATTTTGGGTCGTCCCACTGATCAAAATATTCCCCGGGTTTTTCCCCTGCGAGGAAATCCGCCGGGGTATCCAGGAATTCACGGTAGACCTCGGGCATGGCGGCTTCCATTTCGTCCATACTGCGGTATTTTTTGCTGCCGGTCTTCATCCAGCGCTGCAGGTAGAATCTGAATTCCTTGTCAAAATTGACGCACTTCATATTGTGATCCGCACCTCCCGGTCGCGAGTTTCATGGATTGTTTATTCCGTAGTGGAGAGCCGGGTTAGATAAAAACGGTCCGCCGGATCCCGCTGTGCGGACCCGATCAGGAAAGGCCGCGCCTGTCTGTGTGTTCGCGCGTGCTCCGGGCGGCCGGAAGGGACCTGGCGAAGCGGTACAGCCCCCGGTCCACGCGTCTTACCTGACGGAGGACGAAGCGCCGCTTTCCTTCGGAAAGGGACGGGGCGGCCTCCGGGCGGCCGGTCCTGAGGGCGATGCAGAGGGCGAAAGCGGTGTCCCAGGGCCTGAAAGACGTTTTTTCCATGTTCCTGCGGGCATCGCGGTTCATTCCCAGGTAGAGGGGGACGGCGATCCTGTAAAGGGCGTCGGGATCCAAGTCCGCCCGAAAGACGGCCAAGCGGTGCAGAAGGCGGTTCAGCTGCCCGCGGCGCAGGCGGTTATGGTATACGGCCATGCGTTTCAGCTCCCCGGCGCAGTTCCGGGCCTGCATGCCCTCCGGCGCCGTATGTCCCGCGGCGGCGCGCAGGGCGTCGGCTTCATTGAACGCGCCTTTCTTTTCCAGGCACAGGGCCTTCAAAAGCATCAGGCCGCTGGAAAAAGGGGCTTCCCGCAAAAGGCCGTCCAGGTGCGCCAGAATGAAATCTGCCTGCCCCGCCTCCAGAGCGGCCTTAGTCAGGCGTTCCACCTCGCCGGCGCTGGCGGCCATCAAAGAGGCGGCGTAAAGGCAGGGAAGCGGGTTCCTGCCCAGGAGGCGGAGGCAGATGGCGCCGTAGAGGCAGGCGTCCAGCCTTAAGGCGCGGTTTTTGTAAATATAGGGGAGCAGGGCCAGGCAGAAGGCGGGGTATTCCCGGGCTTCTTCCGCGACCAGGGCCAGGAGCGCCCGGGGACCGGGATGCCGAAGGCACGCGCGGACGCACAGGGCGGTCCTTTCGGGACCGTGATCCTTTTTCCGGGCTTTCCTCAAAAGGCAGGCGGAGCGGAAGCCGAGCACCGGGATCCTTTCGCCCCGGGACCAGGCGTAATCCAGCAGCATGCTTTGGGCGTTGACGGCGGCCTGGGACAGGGGCGACAGGCGCATGCATCGGTCGAAGGCGTTTTGGCTGGTGATCTCGTCGCCGCGGGCCAGGGCGGTCAGGCCAAGCAGGTACCAGGCCTGTCCCGCAGAGGGATCCTTATCCAGGACATCCAGGATCAGTGCGTCGGCGGCGTCATAGCACTGCATGCGGTAATAGGTCTCCGCCAGTTCCAGCCGGGTCATCTCAGAGGGCAGGGCTTCCAGCGCCTTGCGGTAGAAAAGCGCTTTTTCGGCCAGGCGCTTCGGCCCCGTGGTGCGCCGGGCACGTCCGAGCCAGTAGGTGTCGGTGGGATGGAGCGACAGGAGTTTTCCACCCCGATCCGCGGATGATTCAGTCACGCTGCGCACGCTCCAGCAATTCTTCCAGCTGTTCTTTGGTAAAGTGCTGGGTATTGCGGCAGAAGTGGCAGGTCAGGTCGGCCTGCCCGTCCTCGTCGATCAGGCTGCGCAGTTCCCCCCTGCCCATGGAGATCAGGGCGCGCTCCATCCTGTCCCTGGAGCAGTCGCATTGATAGAGGATCTTTTCGCGGGTCAAAAGCTTCGGCTCCAGACCGTCAAACCAGCGCGTATACAGATCGTCCAGCGTCATGTCGGCGACTTCCCGGCTGATGGCGGAAAAGAACATGCTGCGCAGTTCCAATTCCGAGATCACACTTTCCGGGCAGTCCGGCATGGGCTGGAGCAGGATGCCGCCGGAAGAGAGGCATACGCCCCCGTTCACCAGCGCCCCCAGGGCCACCAGGGAAGGTTTCTGCTCGCTGACGGTAAAATACCGGGCCAGGTCCTCGCCGATCTCGCCGCTGACCAGGGCGCACTGCCCGATGTAGGGTTCTTTCATCCCCAGGTCCTTGATGACGGTGAGCCGGCCCGTATGACCGATGTAGCCGCCAACGTCCAGGTGTCCGTCGGCGCGGAGAGGTACGTCTGCGGAAGGATTTTCGGGGGAGATCTTCACACGGGGGCCGTTCCCGACGCAGGTGATCTTGCCTGCGGGGCCGTCGCCCTTGACCGTGACCGTCACGGATTCGTTTTCCCCTTTCATCATGACGGAGAGCATCAGCGTTCCTGTCATGATCCTCGAACAGGCGGCCAGGGCCGTGGGGGAGGGAGCGTGGATGCCCGCCATGGTGCGGGTGAGGGCGGTGGTGCGGCAGAAAAGCACCCGGACCGCTCCGTCCAGCAGGGAGATGTGGAGCATTTCGTCGGGCAGGTTCAAAAGTGCGTTGAATTGATCAGACATGGATACCTCCGAGGGGTTTTGACGCAATGACATGCCAGCGGTCGTCGTCGGAGCGGGCCGGTGACATGCGCATCCGCCCGTAAAAGGCGATGTCGGTAAAGCCGCATTGCGAAAGCTGTTTTTTGAGCGTGCTGCGGTCGTGGGCGTACTGGGTCTGCCGTTCCTCCACGCGGCCGTAGGTGCCGTCCGGGTTTTTCACAAAGGCGGTCACGTGAAGCCGGACCCGTCCGGCGGCGCCGTCCCAGCGGTTTTCCCAGATATAGCAGAAATCTTCCTCCCTCCGGGTCAGGGTCCGGTTTCCCAGGAGGGTGCGGAGCTTGAAGGGGGTGGAAACGTCAAACAGCAGGACACCCCCCGGCCTGAGGCATTCAAAGGCCCTTTGGAAAAAGAGGGGCGCGCGCTGCGCGTCCAGGTAATTGACGCCGTCGCAGGTGCACAGAACGGCACGGACCCGGCGGGGAAGGGCGAGGGCAGCCATGTCCTGACGGACGAAGGGGATCATACACCCTGCGTCCCGGGCCCTGAGCATGGCCGAGGCGAGCATTTCGCCGCTCAGGTCCACCCCCGTCATTTTGAGGCCCGCCTTTGCCAGGGGCACGGTCAGGGCGCCGGTGCCGCAGGCGCATTCCACGCACGCGTCCCCGCCGCGGATCCCCCTGGATTCCAAAAGACGCAGAAGGTGGACCGACCACGCGTCATAGTCCACATCCTGCATCAGAAGATCATAGATACGCGCAAAATCCGTATACATCCGTTAGTCCCGTTCGGTGCCGGTGAAAATCATCCCCGGCTCCAAAGTTATTTTTTCCCTGTGTTCCCGTCAGGAGTCTCGAGCGGGATATCGTCCTCGTCTTCTTCCTCATCCTCGTCGGTGTCCTGTCTGAGGCCGCGGTTCACCCTTGCGCCTTCGATGTGGGAATTGATGAACCGGTCGAAAACGGCGTTTGCCAGGGAGGCGTTGATGAAGCGGGCCAGAGTGATGCCCAGGACGACATAATAGATCACCACGATCAGCAGCGCATAGTAGCCGATGCCGGTGAAGAACAAAAGCAGCGCGACGATGACGACGGGCACCAGGTGCAAAAGATTGACGGCCACGGTCTGGGGCAGGCGGGCTACGCCGAGGATCAGGCTGTTGCGCACAAGCTCGCGGAACTTGACCTTGTAGCTGACCATCATCGGGTACATGTAGGTGAGGCCCAGGAGCCAGACGATGCCGATAAGGAGCATCAGCATCTGGGGCACCATGAAAAAGACGTTTTTAGCGGAATAGGCGGAATAGAAGTTCCAGCCGATATAGATGACGATCGGCAGCACGGAGCTGATGGCGGAAACGCCCAGGCCCTGCTTCCAGTTGCTCTTCACGGCGTCCTTGAAGTCGGACCAGACAAAGGCGTGCTCGTCCCGGGCCCAGTTGCGGGTGATGTAGGCGATGCCCGCCTCGACGGGACCGGTGATCAGGATACAGGGGATCAGCCAGACCATCAGGGTGGAAAGCAGCCCGACAAGGAAATTCCGGGAGCCTTCGGGGGTGGAGAAGTTTTTCCAGAACTCGATCTGCTCGGCGGTGAATTCGCCGGAGGCGAGCACCTCAGCTCCCTGCGCAAGATAGGCGTCGATATCCGCCTGGGTGCCGCCCGCAAGCGTGATGCCGGCGGCGTTCACCTTTTCCGCCATATTGTACTGCAGGCTGATGCCGCTCAGGTAGGTATTCACGGTCATGAGCACCACGAAGATCAGAGGCGCGAAGGCGAGGACCGTGATCACGTTCAGGTGGCACAGGCCGCCGAGACGCACCCGCAGCATTTCGAAAAAAAGCTGGAATCGGTTGTCCGGCAGGTCGTCTTTTTTGAAATCGCCCTTCCCGCTTTTCCCGTAGTAATAGTTGTTCATCAGTCTGCCAAACATAAGATCCCTCCGGAAAAAATCTTTCGGGTGCGGCCCGCGGCCATATGGCGAGAGCCCGCACGCATGAATTATACCACATCCCCCCGAGGAAGGGAACATAACTATGGAAAGATTTACGCCTTATCCGCCCGCCGGAGGGGAAAGCCGCCTTTCTTTTCCGCCCTCCGGGAAGGGGATGACGAAGGAAAACTCGCTGCCCGCGCCCGGGCTGCTCACAAGGCCGATGGAAACGTCCATTTTGTTCATGATCTCCCTGGCGATGGCCAGACCCAGGCCGGAGCCCTTGCCGCTGTGGCTTTTTTCGGCCTGGTGGAACCGGTCGAAGGCCAGGCGGCAGGCCTCCTCGTCCATGCCGATGCCGTTGTCCTTTACGAAAAAGCGGATCCCCTCCGGCGTTTCAGAGGCCCCCAGGACGACCCGTCCCCCGGCGGGGGTGTACTTGCGGGCGTTGTCAAGGAAAATGGTGAGCACCTCGGCCAGGCGGTCCTCGTTGCTCCTGACCGTGTGCAGCGCTTCAGGCTCGCCGCTTTCATCCCTGGGCAGGTCCCAGTCAAAGGAAAGGCCCGCCGTTTCAAACAGGCTGCGGTTGCGGTCGTGCAGGTCCAGGACCAGTTCCGTCGGGTCCACCGTTTCCTCCTCGAAGGCGGAGGCGCTGGACTGCAGGCCGGAAAGCTCCAGCAGGTCGTTGACCAGGCGGGAAAGGCGGGTGGATTCGTCCACGATGATCCCGATGCAGCGGTCCAGGTCCGCTTTGTCGGTCACCATGCCGTCCCGGATACCCTCGGCGATGCCGCGGATGCTGGAAAGGGGGGTCCTGAGCTCGTGGGAGATGTTGGCCACGTAGTCGTGGCGGGTCCTTTCCAGCCGTTCCTCCTCGGTGATGTCGCGGATCAGCGCCGCGGCGGCGCGGGTGCCGGAGGAGTCGGTAAGGGGTGATATGACGTACAGAAGTTCCCTGTCGCCGCTTGGGATCTTTCCGGCGGCGCCGGGTTCCCCCCGGGCGGCGCCGCTTTCGATGACGGAGCGGATCTCGGAAAGGACCTGCCGGTACAGGGGAGTATCCCCGCCGCCCAGCAGTTTAAGGGCGGCGCTGTTCATATGCATGACATTCCCGGAGGCGTCCAGGGCGATGATGCCCTCGGTGAGGCTCTCAAGGATCAGGTTCATGTTGTCGCGCTCGGTCTTGAGGGAATGGAAGGCCGCGGAAATGCGGGAGGACATGGTGTTGAAGGCCTGGGCGATCTCGCTGATCTCGCCGGGCAGATCCTCGTCCATGCGCACCTCCTCGCCGTTCACGATCCTTTCGGAGGCTTCCAGGAGCACCCTGGCGGGCCTGGCGGCGATGCGCGTGCTGAGCCAGTAAAAAAGGCCCGCCAGAATCAGGATGCCCACCGTCCACAATAGCATCTGGCTCCTGAAGGCGTTGATGAAACCGATGGCGGAGGAACGGGTCTTGCCGGCGATGACGAAACCGGCGGCGGTGCGGGAACAGGCGATGTACGCCACGGTGCCGTGCTCCGTATACCGGGAGACCACAGCTTCGCCGTCGCCGCCGGCCAGGCGGGCGATGAGCTTCATCGGGTCGATGCGCACCATATAAGGCACGGCGGCGTCGGTATAGGCAAGGGTATTCCCCTGCATGTCCAGGAGGACAAGGAACGAATCCCCGGTGTTGAATACCGGGTTCACCTCGTCCCACAGGCTCCTGCGGTCCGTGAGGCCGAGGGCGTAGTCCGCGAGCAGTTCCTCCCCGGACAGAAGGATGCTGTTGAGGGTCTCGGCGTCGGAACGGTTGAAAGCATCGGTGAACAGGTAGCTGGAAAGGCCGAAGGAAAGCAGCGTGATCATCAGGCAGCAGGCGACGGTGATCAACGCGAAGCGGGCAAGGTAGCTTTTGGCTTTAGGCATTTTCCCTGACCTCTACCTTGTAGCCGACCCCGTAGACGGACTTGAGAAGGATATCGGTGTTTTCCGGCAGCTTTTTGCGGATGCGTTTGATGGAGGTGTCCACCACCCTGGGGTCGCCGTTGAAATCAAAGCCCCAGATGTTGTCCAATAGCTGCTCCCGGGTGAACACCTGCCGGGGATGCCCCGCCATCAGGTGCAGGATCTCCACTTCCTTGGGGGAAAGGAGGACCTGCCGGTCATCCACGAACACCTCGTAGCATTTCAGGTCGATGCGGGTGTTGCCCACGGTCAGCTTGCCCATGGCGCTGTCGGAGGACATCTGGTTGAGGCGGCGGAAGATCACCTGGATGCGGGATACGATCTCCCGCGGGGAGAAGGGCTTGACGATGTAGTCGTCCGCCCCCAGGGCGAAGCCCAGAAGCTTGTCCACCTCCTCGCCCTTGGCGGTCAGCATGATGATGGGTACCATGGATATGGCCCGGATGTCCGCGCATACCTGGGTGCCGGAGCGGCCGGGCATCATGATGTCCAGGATGATCAGGTCCGGCTGCATGCGGGTGAAGGCTTCCATCACGTCGTCGCCCTTAAAAACGGAATAGACCTCGTAGCCCTCCCGGGTGAGGTACATGCGCAGGGATTCGTGGATGCCGCGTTCGTCGTCGGCGATAAGGATCAGCTTTTTTTTACTCATGGGTCCCTCCGGCCGGGAAAACGTTTTTTGCCCGGGCAGTTATGAGTATATCATATTGAAGGAACGCGGGGCAAGGTGGGACACATCGCTGACGCAATGTTCCGCATTGTAAAAAACATCCCGTATCCTCTTGCAAAAGCGGGCCCGGGAAGGCATAATGAATGTGTATGCCGCCCGGGTACGGCCGGGGCGGACATTGGGGCCGCGTTTCCATACGGCCCGCGGGAACCGGAGGATCTGGTGAAAAAAAGATGGTTTGCCGCCCTGGCGGCTTTGGTCATGGCCCTCTGCGCCTTCGGGGCGTCCGCTGACGGGGACGTTCCCCAGCCGCTGTATTCGGGCATCATCACCCATAATTTCGCGTCCAGCTACACCAACGTTTACAGGGAAATGGATACGGACAGCGAAGTGCTGGACCAGTATTTCGCGGGGCGGACCCTGAGAATCAGCGCCGTATATCCCAACTGGGTGGAGATCCTCTACGGCACCGGGGTGGCCTATGTGATCCGGCACCGGGTGGACCGGGTGGTGCCCCTGAACGAAAAGTCCACGCCGCCCTACGGCGTGTGGGTCAACCGGTATTATACGATCGCGGAGGACGACATCCTGATCCACGCGGAAAAGGACCCGTCAAGCGAGGTGCTGTCGGTGCTGACCAAGGGCGCCAGGCTGGCCCTGGTCGGCGTGGAGGACGGCTGGGGCGTGTGTGTGTACCACCGCCAGTGGGGCTATGTGGACACTTCCACCCTTTCGGCGCTGTATCCGGTGAGCCCCTGCGCCGAGACCGAGACCGACCCCAAGGTGCCCATCGCGATCTACTGCTCCTTTTATTCCGACAACGTGACCAGGACCAGCAACCTGGCGGTCTGCTGCCTGAGGCTGAACCGGGTGATGAAGCCGGGGGACAGCCTGAATTTCAATGGAAGCGTAGGCCCCTTCAAGGAAGCCAACGGCTACCTGCCCGCTCCCGTCCTTATCGACGGCGGCACCACCCAGGGCTACGGCGGCGGCAGCTGCCAGGTGTCCAGCACGCTGTACAACACGGTGCTGCAGCTTCCCGGGGTCACGGTGACCGAACGCCATCCCCACGGCAGCAACGGCGCGCCTTACCTGCCCCACGGCACCGACGCGTCCTCCGGCAACCTGAACTTCCGTATCCGCAACGATTATCCCTTCCCGATCCGCCTGGAAGGATCCGTCCATGATTTCTGCCTGTTCATCGCCATCTACCGGGAGGCCGAATGATGTTTAAAAAAGCCCTGTCCCTCCTTTTGTGCCTGGGGATGCTTATGACATTCGCGTGGGCCGAGGACGCGGGAGAAGCGGAAGCCCCCAGGGAAAGCGTGACCGAACGCTACCATATCCCCGCCGAACCCCTTTGGCGGGGCAAGCTGGCCTTTACCTGCTCGGTGTACGCCGAGCCGGATGAAAACGCCAAGCCTGTCGGCAGGATCCTGAAGGGCGAATATTTCTGGATGTACGCGGTGTACCCTTCCTGGGTGTACATTTCCTATGGCTCCACCCGCGGCTTCATCCGCAGGAGCGTCATCGACCACGCCAACGTGATCGACGAAAAGACCACGCCCCCTTACGGCGTCGAGTTCTATCCCTACGCCGCGACTGTCGCGGGCGACGCGGATGTGATGAGCGCGCCGGACGAAAACAGCGAAACGCTGATCACCCTCCACGACGGGGCCCGGGTGGCCCTGCTGGGCTTTGAAAACGGCTGGGCGAAGCTGATCTTCAAGCGGCAGTACGGCTATATCGATTCCAGGCGCATCGGCACCCTGACCGCCGTCTACGACGACGCCGAGACCGCGGGCACGGACAGGCCCATCGCTGCCTTCGTCTCCTTTTACAAGATCACCACCGACGAGGATAACGTGGGAAGGATGACCAACATTGCCGTCGCCTGCAAAAAGCTGTCGGCCATCACCTTAAAGAACGGGGAATCGCTGAACTTCAACACCCAGATCGGCCCCTTCAACGCGGCAAACGGCTACCAGAAAGCCATCGTTCTTGTGTCCGGCGGCAGCGGTATCAATTACGGCGGCGGCACCTGCCAGGTGTCCAGCACGCTGTACAACTCCGTGCTGCAACTGCCCGGCCTCACCGTCACCCAGCGCCGGCCCCACGGGCCTGCCGGGGCGTCCTACCTGCCCCACGGCGTGGACGCGGCGGTGGGCTCCTCCTCGCTGAACTTCCGTTTCCGCAACGACTACGCCTTCCCTGTCCGCATCGACGCCTCGTCCCAGGACGGCGCGCTGTATATCGCCATTTATAAGGCGGAGGAAAGCGCGGGGGAATGAGGAATAGCATGTTTTGAAAAGTCAATAGAACTCGTTATAGGGGCAAGAATGATCGGGTATGATCGGGACGGTCGTACCCGACTGTTTTTGAATGTTTTTTCACCAAATATCGGAAACTGTGGAAGTGGATAGATTGATTCCAGGTCCGGTTTTACAAAAGGATGCGCAGAAAAAGCGGAGGAAATGGGAAATGCGGCTCTGGTGGCATATTCGGAGATCGCAAAGGAAATATCAGGCTTGAAAACGGTATAAACAGGCACGCAAAAAGAGGCCCGCGGGCTTCTTTTGTACGCCCGCCATGGGCAATAGCTTGGTGGTGAAAGTCCACTACACGCTTGGTAGTAGGAAGTGTTAGCCGAACGGCAAGGGTGTCCATCGCGAGATGGAATCTGAAGGAAGCCGCAGGCAAAGTTCCGAGCCGACGG
>JAFWWK010000210.1 GCA_017523615.1 Clostridia bacterium | reverse complement strand
TTCATTTGGGGTAAGGGGAAGTATACGCTTTTTTAACCATGCCCTTGTTCCTTTGTGTTGTTATTGGAAAAGAGCTGTGAAGCTCCGGATTTTTCAATCCTTTTCTTCACAGCTCCTTTTTTTGATGCCGGAGCGGCTTATTCGCCCTGCTTTTCAGCCTTTTCAGCCAGATAGGCGTTCAGCTGGTCCACCAGCTCGTCCACATTGGCCCCATGGACCATGCAGGCGTCTTCCAGGCTCTCCATCAGGGAATAGGGGCAGCCAAAGCAGTGCATACCAAAGCTGGTCAGGATATCCGCGGTGGAGCGGTCCAGCTGCAGGACATCGCCGATGCTCATTTCCTTGGTGATCTCCATGTTAAAAAAACCTCCGTTTACTGTCGTCCGTTTCCCGGACGCCCAATCCGATATTACTCCCGACCGGGACATATGTCAACTTTTCTTTTTTATCTCACAGCATGCGGATCAGCAGGTTGTTCTGCCCGTCGGTCTCCAGCTTCAGGAGGCCGTCCTTTTCCAGCTGTTTGAGCACGTCGGAAAAGCGCTTGAAGCCGATCCCCTTGTCGGTATAATCCGGGTAGGCCGACTGGATGTCCGCCTTCAGGATGGAGGGATTGACCCGGGCAAAGCCGTCGTCCTTGTAGTGCTTCAGCTGCTCAGCAAACAGATTCTTCCAGTTTTCGCCTGTGATCTTCGGGGTATCGTCCCCCGGGGCAGGTTCGGCGGAAAGGGAGACCAGCACGTTGTAGCTGTCGTTCCTGATCCTCAGGGTGCCGTATTTTTCGCTCAGCTTGGCAAGCAGCTTTCCAAAGCCGGGGCATCCGTAATTCTTTTCGTTGAAATCCGGGCGCAGACGCAGCAAAACGCCCTTGAGCTCGCTGGCGTACATTTCGTCCGCGTCCTGCTCGTCCAGGATGCCCTCCAGCAGCTTATTGAGAGCCACCTCGTCCAGCGGGTCGTCCTTATTCTGCCCTTTCTTGGGCCGGACGGAACGGGTGGCGGAGTTGACAGACTCCAGGAACTGGAACTCGTTGCAGGCGTTGATGAATATGGAGGACGCCACCTCGCTGCGGGACATGCCAAGAACGAATTTGCCCATGGACTTCAGCCTGCCCACCAGCGGGGTGTAGTCGCTGTCGCCGGAAACGATGCAGAATGAATCGATCAGCGGATTGGTGTAGGCCACCTCCAGGGCGTCGATCACCAGGAGGATGTCCGCGTTGTTTTTCTGGCTGATGCCATAGCGCAGTGAAGGCACCACCGTGAAGGTATTGCTCAAAAGGATCTCCTTCAGGTCCGAAAAACGGTCGGTGTATCCATACACCTTGCCCAGAAGGATGTCGCCGCGGATCTTGACCTTTTCAAGGATGTTCAAAAGCGTGGAAGCCTTGGCCCCGCAGTTTTCCAGGTCCACGAACAAAGCAAATCGAGATGTACTCAAAAATCATCTGTACCTTTCATTTATTTATTTCAAAAGGCCGCTTTCCGTTAAGCGGCCTCATGAAAGCTGCTGATATCGGAGGCAGTTCCGTCACCGGCAGTCTCTCGCCGCCGGCGAAGCCGGAGTCTTATTCCGTATACGCGAGAGTATTGCGGAAATGGGTGAACATCGTGATATAGCTGGAATTGAACCATCCCGGGCAGTTCAGGACCACCTCGATGCGGCGGTTGCCGTTGATGATGGCCATATGCACCCTGCCGCGGACAATGGTGCCGTCATAAAGAACGCCGCGGTAGTTGACATAATATCCTTCTCCGGCCAGGAGGGTGCGTTTCTCGGCGGTCGTCGGCTTCCATTGGGTGTAGTTGTACTGTCCCAGAGCGGCCACTTCCGCCTGAAGGTCGGCCTTGAGGTCCTCTCCCTTGTAGGTGGAGGCCACCGTCTTCACCGTGATGGTCAGGGTGGCATTCACATTGTCCAGGGTATTGGGGTCGGTAAAGACCAGCTTGTCAGAAGCGGTGTCGTCCACCGTCCAGTCGTAGGGGATCTCAAAGCGGATGCCAAAGGCTGCGGAGGTATATTCCTTGTAGTTGAAGGTCAGCTCCGGACGGGGGGATGCGGTGGGCTTGTCCACCGGATCCAGAGGGATCGGAGTGGCGCCGGCATAGACCGAGCGGCCCATTTCGTCATAATCGCCGCCGTCGAACTCCGTGCCGTTCTCCTCGCTGGCGGGATCGTATCCCTCGGGAAGGCCGCTAAGATAGTCCGTACCGCCGGAGGGGACCGCCGTGGGGATCAGCGCCACGTTCTGCGTGGGCACTGCCGTTACGATGTCGGTCCCGTTGCCGCCCCCGCCGCTGCAGGCGCACAGCAAAAGAACCGACGCCAGCATAAGCAGCGCAAAGGAACGTTTTTTCCATGTAGAAGCTTTCGCCATTTTCCTGACGCCTCCCATCCAACCAGCGGATGCCGGAACTCCGCCGGCAGGCAGCCGCCCGCCGGAGCCGGTCCTTTTTCATGCCGCCTGATAGACAGGCAGAGTCCGGCTGTTTAATGGTATTGTAACAATTATTTAATGACTCGTCAAGTATTTTGAAACACATTTCCACAATTCGTTACAATATCACGGCATTTCACATCGGGACAGGGGATGGCAAGGGGGGCATGCGGCTCCGACGATGGCGCGTCACAAAAGGCCGTCGTAACTTCCCCTGCCCGAAGGGGCGTTCCCCGTATTCCTCGAGGGGGCAGGCCTTGCCTGAGGCGCGGGCGCGGGAGAAACCCCTTCCGCCGGGAGGTCCTGATCGTCCCGGGGATACCTGGGATGGTAAAGCCTGCGGTCCAGGGACCAGATCTTCTCGCTGAAGACCCCCGCAGGGGTGCGTTCCATGACGCTTTCCATCTCGTTGAGCTTGGCGTCCAGATCGTCGATCATATGAAGCGCCTCCGCCTCGGGAAACATGGGCGCCCTGGGGCTTCCGAATTCCGGTACGCCATGGTGGCTGATGATCATGTGGCTGAGCAGCAGCACCGCTTCCCCATCCACACCGGCCTCACGGGCGCATTCCCTGACGACGGCGACACCGTCCACCAGGTGGCCCAGCAGCAGGCCCTCGGCGGTGTAATCGCCGACGCTCCCCGTTTCGTCAGCCTGCATCTCGACGACCTTGCCCAGGTCATGGGCGATCACGCCGGCAAAGAGCAGATCCCGGTTCAGGAAGGGATACAGGGGCGCCACGGCCCGGGCGACACGCAGCATGGAAAGGGTATGGTGCAGAAGCCCTCCCCTTTCCGCGTGATGCAGCCTCTGGGCCGCGGGATAATACATCAGCTTGTCCCCCGCCCGCGCGATCATCCTTTTCAGGATCACCTTCAGGTCCTCCCAGGTCATTTCTCCGATGGCCGCTTCGATCTCGGCCAGCATATCCTCGGGCTTTTCGGGGGCGCATTTGACCAGGAGGCCCATCTCCACCGGATCTTCCTTCGCGGCGTCGCGCATCAGCTCGACGCGCAGCTGCAGGCGGCCGTTGTACTCCTGGACCGGTCCCCGGACCTTGACCACCGCTCCCGCCGCGGGCGGCACGGTATTCTCGTCCAGCTTCCTGTCGTTGTATCTCACATGGTCCCAGACCTTGCAGTTGATCTCGCCGGTTTTGTCCGCCAGCGTCATATCGATATAGGGCTTCCCGGTGGCGTTGCTGACGCGCGTCGATGCCGTACGGACCATCAGAAACCCTTCAAACCGCATATCCTTGCGGAAGGATGCCACTGATTCCTGCATAATACCTCGCTGTTTATCCTTTATTTGCCTTATCAGTTGGCGGTCAGCCCGCCGGAGGCAAGGTTGTCGAACAGGGTGTACTCGCCGTTCCATGCCATCTTGATCACGCCCAGGGGGCCGTTGCGCTGCTTGGCCACGATGGCCTCGGCGATGTTCTTGTCCTCCACGGAATCGTCATAATAGGATTCCCTGTGCAGGAACATCACCACATCTGCGTCCTGCTCGATGGATCCGGAATCGCGCAGATCGGAAAGCACGGGCCGTTTTTCCGCGCGCTGGGTGTTGGCGCGGCTCAGCTGGGCGCAGGCGATCAGGGGCACCTTCAGTTCCAGGGCGATGGCTTTCAGCCCGCGGCTGATCTCGCTGACCTCCAGCTGGCGGTTTTCGGCCCGTCCGTCCGACGTCATCAGCTGCAGATAGTCGATGACGATCAGGTCCAGGCCGTGCTCCATCATCAGCCGGCGGCAGCGGGAACGCAGCTGGATGGGCGAGATCCCGGCCGTGTCGTCGATAAAGATGCCGCTGCGGCTCAGCGGTCCCAGGGATTTGGCCAGCTTCACCCATTCCTCGTCCCGAAGACGGCCCTGGCGCACGTTTTGCATGTTCACCCGCGCGTCGCCGCAGAGCATGCGAAGGGCGATATGCTCCCGGGGCATTTCCAGGGAGAAAAAGGCGATCTTATGTCCCTTCAGGGCCGCCCGAGTGCAGATATTGACCGCGAAAGACGTTTTTCCCATGGAGGGACGCGCTCCGATCAGGATGAGCTCGCCCCCGTGCATTCCGGTCAGCAGGTTGTCCAGGTCGTAAAACCCAGTGGTCACGCCGTTGACCTGCCCCTTGTTCCTGGCGTATTCGGACACCAGGGCGTAGGTGCGCTGCAGGATGGTGGCGATCCCTTCCAGGCTGTCGGCCCCGGTGCGGCGCATCACGATATCGAATATGCTTTTCTCGCTGTGCTCAAGAACGGTCTGCAGGTCGTCTTCCTCGGCGATGGCCTCGTTGCGGATGGCCTGCCCGCATTCGGCCAGCTGGCGGAGGGTGCTCTTCTCCAGCACAATGCGGATGTAATGCCTGACGTTGGACGTGCTGGGCACCGTGCTTCCCAGGTCCACCAGGTACTCCGTGCCGCCCGCGCCCACCAGCGTCCCGCGCCGCTGAAGCTCGGTCTCCAGCGTGATCAGGTCCACGGCCATACCGTTATGCATCACCTGCAGCATCGCGCTGAAGATCTCCCGGTGGGCGGGAATAAAGAAATCTTCCGCCTTCAGGCTTTCCGACGCCTGGGTAAGGGCTTTTTCATCCTGGATCATGGCGCCCAGCACCGAACGCTCGGCATCCGGACTCTGGGGCAGCTTCGGAAGGATCGTCTCGCTCATCCTGTCACCCTCTCCAACGCCGGTCTTAAAATCATTCCGCAGGGACCACCTTCACCGTCATTTTCGCACTGATCTCGGGATACAGCCGGACGGTGACCTCGCTCTCCCCCACTGTGCGGATGTTTTCTGCCAGTTCCACCTTGCGCTTGTCCACGTCCACGCCGTACTGCTCCTTCAGGGCGGCAGCCACCTCGGCGCTGGTCACGCTGCCGTACAGCCGGCCCTGGCTGCCGCAGCGGGTACGGACCGTGACCACCTTACCCCTGAGGGACCCGGCCTTCTTTTCCGCCTCCAGGCGGCGCTCCATTTCCCTGGCACGCTCGGCGGCGCGCTTGCGTTCGATCTCCTTGGCTGCGCCGGGTGTGGATTCCACGGCCCATTTCCTGGGAAACAGGAAATTACGGGCGTACCCGTCGGACACGTTGACGATATCGTCCTTTTTGCCTACGTTCTTGACGTCCTCCAGCAGGATCACTTTCATTTGCTCACACCTCCCATTGGTCATGCTCGTCATTGTTTTTTGTTCTCAGTCTGCGGATATCCAGTATTTGGTCGGCGCAGCCCATCAGGCACATCGCCTCCTGGAAGAGCATAAGGATCAGCAGGGGAATGACGATCCGCCAGATCCTGCGCCTTCCGCGCATGCACTGGATGTGGTTCAGGAACGCGACCCCCTGGATCGAATAAATCGCGAAAAAGGCGTAGAACATCAGTTTCCCCAGCAGGGAAAGGGTGACGTTCGAGGAGCCGATCAGGAAATATCCCGCGCCGAGGATCCCGATCTTCCATCCCCAGCCCCGGGGAAGATGCCAGGTCCTCAATTGGGGCGTATCCTCGCCGGGGAGGACCGGCTTTTCACCCCATTCCATCCCAGCGCGCCTATGGATATACCTTTCGGCGGCCCGCCGGGGGATCAGCACCGTCACAGCGCCCTGGTAAATGCTCATTTCCACCAGCATCGCCGGCACCAGCGCCGAAAGGTAGGTGATGATCCTCAGCTGAAGGCCGTTCAGCAGGTCCTCCCTGGCGGAAGCGGTCAGCATTCCGGCCATGCTCAGTCCCTGCCCCGAATAAGACGAGGAAAGGGGCAGCATGCCCGAATAATTGAGATAGATCAGCAGCATATCGCCCAGTTCCCGGTCGCCTTCAAACCAGGCCCTGGCCGCGTTGGCGGCGGCTTCGTAAGCCTTCCCCCCCAGGGATGCCTGTGCCCATACATACAGGGCCAGCTGGCTGAACAGGAGGGATGCGCCCATGGCGATCCCGGTCTTCAGGGCGGGATCGCCCCGGACCGTCATAAAACGGAACACGAAATGCGCAGGGAACAGATAAACCGCCCCCGCCAGCGCGGCATACGCCCCGCCGCAGAAATAAAACGAGGCCGCGGCCAGGGCAAGGCATACGTCCGCCGCCGCCCGGCCGCTCAGGAGCCACGCCAGACACAGAAGGCACGGAGAGGCAAAGTACAAAAACATCAGCCCGTAGCTCATCAGCGGCGTTACGCACATAAGAAGGCACGCAGAAAAGATCAGGACCATCACCAGGGCCGACGCCCGGGTTCTGATCCAGGGGACTTGCCTCATAGGATCCTCCGTTCGTTTAAAAATCGCCTTCGGGAACGAATATCATTGTAATTTCTTTCAGGATTTTTGTCAACCGAAGGCCCCTGGCGCCGCGCGGCATACCCCATTCGGAAGCAGCGCGGGCGAACAAACGCAAAATGCCCGCCCGCTTTTTTTGTTCCGATGGGTATCAGGCGGCCTTCGGATCCACGGCCGCACCTGTTCTCACGCGGATCTGCACTTTTTTACGATCCATTGACGAAGGCGCGTGGCCCGGATATGGGGAAAGCGTGGGAACGATCGCCCCGGAGCACGCGCGCCGACGGGGAAGCGAACGCCTATGGGCATCCCGCGCGGCGCATCGCGCGGTGATTGACAGCCCCCCGAAAATCCTATAAAATAGATGGCAGCAAAGCGCAGCCGCGCAAAGGCTGGAGGGGCCTGACCTTGTCCGATACATCCGTGAATACCCCTTCCCCGATCGCCGCGGAAGGGCTGGTCCGTTCATATTTCTTTGAGAAGTCGGTGTTCTCCTCTCCATGATCGCGCCAAACGCGGGCGGGGATGCCCCTTGCCGCGATCCGCGTCATCTGCCGCTTCCCCATTGCGCCGGGCAGGGGAGGCAGCCGCGTATCCCTATCCCATCCCTGCGCCGAAAAGGAACGCTTTGAAGGCTCCTGCGCCTAAAGCGCATGGGAGAAAAAAGAACAGGAGCGGGAATGACCGTATCCCTTTTACTCAAAAGGAGGTTTGGATCATGAAGAAGCTTTTCGCCTTCGCTCTTCTGCTGGCCGTCATGGCATGCCCGTCCGTTTTTTCGGCCCGGGCCGACGCAGGCGCGCTGACGGCCGGCGACACCGTATACTTTGGAAAATACCTGCAGGACACCGGGAATGAGCCCATCGAATGGACGGTACTGGAAGTGCGGGATGAGAAAGCGCTGCTGCTCAGCCGCCGGATCCTGGACGCAAAAGGGTATTTCGAAAAAAACGAATCGGTCACCTGGGAGGAAAGCGGCGTCCGTCTCTGGCTCAATGACGAGTTTCTGAATACGGCGTTCACCAAAGGAGAGCGCTCCGCGATCCTGAAGACCGAGGTGGACAACGGCGACTCTCAGGGTTACCCCGAATACACCCGTTCTCACGGCGGAAACAATACGCAGGATTACGTGTTCCTGCTGAGCTGGCATGAAGCCTTCGAGGTCTACTTCACCGAAGACGCCGACCGGCTGTGCACGGCCACGGACTGCGCCGTCGCGCGGGGCGCCGACTGCCCGGAAACCGGCAAGCCGGGCTGCTGGTGGCTCCGTTCGCCCGGAAATTACCAGTCCCACGTTCTCTGCGTGACCCGCAGCGGCGTCATGAGAAACCTTGACGCCAACCACGGCAGCGTCGGCATCCGTCCCGCCATTTGGGTGGACACCTCCTCCAAGGGATTCAAGCCCGGTCAGCCCGCCGCCCCGGAAAGCGCCGTCCCGGAGGGGACGGATCTGAACGCCCTGCTGAAGGGGACCTGGTTCGGTTTTGAATCGTGCGATGAATGGACTTCATACGATTCCGTCGAATTCAGGATGCTGCGCTTTGACCCGGAAAAGGGACGCATGGACATGCTCATAAACAGCGGTTATTATCCCGAACTCAGTTCCGGTGTGTTCCGGGTGAGCGGAAATACCCTGTACTTTTCCGTTTTCTATGAGGGCGAGGAATATGACGAGGATTATGCCGAAGAATGCCGGCTGAACTGGATCGACGGAAAGCTGATCCTTGAACGCTACGGCCTGTGCGCCTACAGCCGCGTGGAGGACGGCTGTTTCCCGGACGACTTCGACGAGTGCCCCTACACCGGTGAAAACATGCGGTTCTCCATCCATCCCATGGCGGACGGCAGCCTGGGGATCTCATACCGCGCCCAAACGGAAGAAGAGACCGTGGAGATCCCGGGCAGCGCTTTCGGCTTTCCCGTCACCGCCGTCGCCGACAATTCGTTCTCCGGCAGCGAGAGCATAAAGCACGTCATCATCCCGGACGGGGTCACCGCCATCGGGGAATACGCTTTCAGTTCCATGCCGATGCTTGAGGACATCCGTCTCCCCGATACGCTGAAAACGATCGGGTACGGTTCGTTCCGGTACGACGATTCCCTTTCGGAGATCGTTATTCCCGAAGGAACGGTATCCATCGGCGAAGACGCCTTCGCAGAGTGTGCGAACCTTGTGTCGGCAACGCTTCCGCAAAGCCTGAAGGAGATCGGGGAAAACGTTTTTTCCGGAGAGCACACGTCCAAAAAAACCGTTTTCACCGTACGTTCCGACAGCCCGGCCGAAAGCTTCTGCCGTGAAAACAGATACAAGTTCCTCGCTCTGGACAAAAAAGGCAAGGTGGTGGCCGACGAGAGGATCAACGTGCACGTCAGCTATTTCATGTACGACGGGTTTTACAGCCTGGCCGGCCTTTTTGAAGCCGGAGACGCCGCGCTGGAGGAAGGGCTGGATCCCGAAAACGTCGTAAAGGAAATGCGCGCGATCGCAAAGGAAAACGGCGTGCTGGATTACTTTGAGACCGCCTGCGCCAACATCGCCTCCGAGGACGGCGAATCCCGCCAGAAGCTGCTGGATTTCCCGGACAGGGATTACAGGTCGATCTACATCTATGAAACAGAAGGGCTGGAGGACCCGGAGGGCCTGGGATTCTCGGTCTATGAGACCCTTTATGTTTCCGACGAAATGAAGGAAGCCCTCTCGAATCCCAAAGCCGAGTACTGCGTCGAGCCCTTCTTCTGGACGGAATCCGATTTCAAGGACTTCTACGGGACCGCCTTCTCCAAATTCAAGCCCTCCAGCCCCCGGCCCGGCTATATCTGCGTGGTGGTCAAGAACGGCGCGAAGGCAGCCTACGGCCTCGATTGGGACGCGGGCGACTCGCTGTCCTATGACTTTATGAACCTCCTCGGAGAGCTCGTCAACCAGTTCCATGTGGGCATCGTGACCGGCAATCCCCAATTGGCTTCCTCCTTCTGGGTGTTTGACGTTTCCTTCCCCTTTTATGCCTATTACGGGGAAAAGAGGGAGGTCAAGGGCTATAACTGCAAGGTGAGTCTGACCGTACTCAACGCCTCGGATCACAAAAAGGCGGCCGAATTCACCTATACCAACGAGCTGGAGGATACGATCTACGACTGGGACGACGGAGTCGCCCAGGCCGATCTTCCCAGCGTTTACGATATGGATGAAAAAGTCCTCACATCCTTCCTGAAGAAGGTCACAAAGTACATCGATAACCAGAAAAAAACTTCCGGCAAATAAGCCGTCAGGGGATCGGCCGGGCCAAAGGCCCGGCCGATCCCCTGTTTTATTAACACGTTCCCGTTCCATTGACGAAGGTGCCGGGGCATGTTACAATTCCGCTTGCAGGATATGGACACGTTTTTTCCGCGCGCTTTATCGGAAACATCGGGGACGATCGGAGGCGATTTCATGCGCGAGACCATCATCCACTGCTGGGAGGACCTGCAGAACGCCATTTTCGACGGCGTCTGGGATCCCAGGGTCATGCGCTATCGCGCCAACTACGTATACCGGGGCATGAGCCGCGCGGACTGGGGCCTGCTTCCGTCCCTGAACCGTGTGTGCGCCCATGACCTGAGCCTTGAAAGGCATCTTCTGCGCAGTCTGAGAAAATATGGGTACGCCGATCTGAAGGCCGACGCCTCAGTATGGCAGATCCTGGTCATCGGACAGCAGTTCGGCCTGCCCACCCGGCTGCTGGACTGGACCTATTCCCCCCTGGTGGCCGCGCATTTCGCTACCGAGGACCAGTCGCTTTACGACTGCGACGGCGTGATCTACTGCGCCGACGTGGAGGGCATGAACAGCCGCCTGCCCCCGGTATTCCGCGAAAAGCTGCTGGAGGAAAAAAGCAATGTGTTCACCATGGAGATGATGGAGCACGCGGCAAGATCATTGGACGGACTGAAGGACCTGCAGGTCCGCTCCCGCCCCTTCGCGCTGTTTTTCGAGCCCGCCAGCGTGGTGGACCGCATCGCCAACCAGTACGCGCTGTTTTCGGTGGTCAGCGACGTTTCGGTGGCCATGGACTCTCTGGAGGAGGCCGAGGAAAGCCTGCGGCGGATCGTGATCCCGGCCGAAACCAAACTGGAGATCCGGGATAAACTGGACTACATCAATATCTCCGAAAGGATGATCTATCCGGGGCTTGAGGGCATCTGCAAATGGATCACCCGGCGCTATAGCGACCTTGGCCCACGCTACAACCTGCCTAGGCGCGAAAAGCGCCCGGACTGACCTCTGAAGCGCGAAGATCAGCGCGTCGCCCTGACGATCAGGGCAAGGATCACCGGCAGGCTCAGGCAGATCCCCAGCGCCGCCGCCAGGCGGGCCGCCTTGGCCGTTTTGCTGTCCCCCGCCCCGGCACGGCCGGAGGAAAAGGCGCCCACCGCCAGAGCCCCCAGGATCAGACCGGGGAAAGCCAGGCCCGACCACAGAAGCATGCCGAGCGCGCCGAGCACCGCCGACACGACCGATGCCGCGGTCCATATTCGTACGTTTCGGGTAGGCATTTGATGCATATTCGTCCTCCTGCCGGTTGATTAATCTCCCTTATGGGATTATAATGTATAAACAAAACCGTTCCTGAAAGGAAGCGCAGACATGATCCGGGAAAAGAGCTGCGGCGCGGCGATCTTTATCCGCCGCGACGGCCAGACGGCGTATCTGATCGAAACCATGCGGCAGGGACACCATTCCCTATGCAAGGGGCACATGGAAAACGGGGAGACGGAGCTTGAGACCGCCCGACGGGAGATCCGTGAGGAAACGGCTCTTTCCGTCCGTTTCATCGACGGCTTCCGCAGGACCATTTCCTACAGTCCCTACCAGGGATGCGTCAAGGAGGTCGTTTTCTTCCTGGCCGAAGCCGAAAGTGACAACGTCACCGCCCAGCTCAGCGAGGTATCCTCCATCCGCTTTCTGCCCATCGACGAAGCCCTCTCCATCCTCACCTATGAGGATGACCGCCGCATCCTGCGGGCCGCCGACGCATACCTGAAGAAAAACGGAGCGTGACCCTCCGTTTTTCCACCCGCCTTCAAAAAAGAGGATGAACGCCGGCGTTCACCCTTCTTTTTTTATATTCCTGCTTTTTCGGTGTCATCCCACAGGGCGGATCAGGATCAGCGGGGTCAGCTCGTCGCCCTGTCCGGAGGGGTTGTCCTTCATGGCGTCCTGGATCTCCTCGTCGGTCAGCGGGAAACCGTCGGATTTGCCCAGCTGGTCCCGCTGCAGGTCGTTGGCGTCCATCAACACCACCGGGATCCCGGTCTTTTTGTACAGGTCGTTGCACAGTTCCGTGGGATTGTCGGGATTGATCAGGGCCATCTCCTTATAAATATCAAAGCTGGAGCGGAAATAGAAGCCGTCGATCCCCCCCACGCCCTTGCCGCACACCTTATAAAATACGCCGTGGATGCCAAAGGGTTTGGTGACTGCGGCGCAGGCGCAGGCCAGCAGCACCCGGGGCAGTCCACACATGTCGATGACCAGCTGCAGTTTGTAGGGCTCGTGCATGCCGACGCCGGTGGTGTTGATGCCGGCGAAGCGCCACAGATGATTGGCCCACCAGCCGGGTTTTACCTCATCGCGGGTCTTTACCGATTCCACGCACATGCACATGACCTTGGCGCCGAAGGAAAGCATGTCGCCCTCCCGGTACAGCGGACGCACGTATTTTTCCACCAGGGCCGCCTGGTCCTCCCCGCGCTTCACAAAATGGGTCTGGATGGCAAAGCGGGAATATTTGCGCCCGTTCGCCCCGGTGATGACGCCGCGGTCGAAATAGGTGATCCCATTCTCCTCACGGCGCTGCGATTCAAGATTCCTGGATGGTATGATCCCCATACTTTCCTCCGTTTTGGGTGGTTTCCCCGCGTTCGGGCTTTGGAATAAAGCGCATACGCAAAACCCCGCAGGGCAAATGCCTTGCGGGGATCTGCGCCTAAAGCGCCTCTCAGGCGTTGGAAGCCTTGTTGATAGCCAGGGCCATGCGAGCCTTTTTGCGGTTTGCGGCGTTCTTTGTGATCACGCCCTTGGCGACTGCTTTATCGATAGCGGAGGTGGTGGCGCTCAGTTGCGCGGCGGCAGGCTGTGCACCCTCGGCCAACGCGGCGTTGAACTTCTTGATGCTGGTCTTGACGCCGGATTTCACCATACGATTCCGCAGATTCTTTGTTTTG
>JAFWWK010000209.1 GCA_017523615.1 Clostridia bacterium | reverse complement strand
GCCGTCAAGGGCTGATCGGCGTGGGATCATGAAAGGAGAATGAACAATGGCTAATGTCAAACTGACCGGCGTCAAAAAGATCTACGACAACAAGGTCGTCGCCGTACACGATTTTGACCTGGAGATCCAGGACAAGGAGTTTGTGGTGTTTGTCGGTCCCTCCGGCTGCGGCAAATCCACCACGCTCCGCATGATCGCGGGCCTGGAGGAGATCAGCGAAGGCACCCTTGAGATCGACGGCGAGGTCGTCAACGACCTGCAGCCCAAAGACAGGGATATCGCCATGGTCTTCCAGAACTACGCCCTCTACCCCCACATGACGGTATACGACAACATCGCCTTCTCACTGCGGCTCAAGAAAATGCCCGAAGACGAGGTCTATCAGAAGGTGACCAACGCCGCGGAGATCCTCGGCATCACCGAATACCTTACCCGCAAGCCTCGCGCCCTTTCCGGCGGGCAGCGGCAGCGTGTGGCCATCGGCCGCGCCATCGTCCGCAATCCGAAAGTGTTCCTGATGGACGAACCGCTTTCCAACCTGGACGCCAAGCTTCGCAACCAGATGCGCGCCGAGATCATCCTTCTGAGGGAAAAGCTGAACACCACCTTCGTCTATGTCACCCACGACCAGACCGAAGCCATGACCCTCGGCGACCGCATCGTGATCATGAAGGACGGCTTCATCATGCAGGTCGGCAGCCCCGAACAGGTATTCGACACCCCGCGCAACCTGTTTGTGGCCACCTTTATCGGGTCCCCCCAGATGAACCTGTTCAACGCTTCCCTGGTAAGGTCCGGTGCGGACAGCTATGCCGTCCGATACCAGAACATCACCGTACCCCTGGACAGCGATCGCTGTGCCCTGCTCAAAAACAACGGCATAGGCAGCATGGAAAAGGTGATCCTCGGCGTTCGTCCCGAACATATGACCTGCTGCTTCGGCGATGAGAACAACGCCGTCCACAGCACCATCACCGTCAACGAAATGATGGGCTCCGAGCTGCACCTCCACGTTGCCGCCGGGAATGACCAGAACATTATCGTCCGCATCCCCACCATTGAGCTGGATCATGACCGCCGTTCTTCCCTTGTACACGGCAACGCCCTCGACTTTACCTTCTCCAGCAAGGTCATTCAGCTTTTCGATCCAGAAACGGAGCAGAGCCTCCTCTGGAGGTGATCTTACAGGACAGGCTGCCCGTCGGCAGCCTGTTTTTTTACCATCAGATCAGAACCCGGGTGGCGTTCTCCCGGGTTCGATTTTTTCTTTTTAATTTCTTCAGTAGCTTTTATCTCCGACCCGTCTTTTATACATTTCCATTGAAACAAGCTGTTTTTTCGTGTATAATGCAAACAGAGGAACCCTGTATCCGGGTTCGTTTATAGGAAGGGCGAATGGTCTCCCGTAATAACTGAAAGGAAGGATGATATGGTATGATTTCCTGGAATAACCTCGACAAGCTCACCGCTTACAAAAAGCTTCAGGCGCTCAAGGGCAGTGTGGAGCTCAAGAACGCCATGGCAGGCGAAAGCGGAAAAGAACGCGTCGCAAAATATTCCATCCCCATGGGCGGGGGACTCTGCTACAATTTCGCGGCCAAAGCCGTCAATGACGAGATCATCTCCGCTCTGAAGGAGCTCGCGGAGGAAGCGCAGCTGGCCGAAAAATTCAGCGCGCTGTACAATGGTGAGGTCATCAATACAGGTGAAAAACGGATGGTCCTGCATCATCTGACCCGCGGCCAGCTTGGCGGCGACGTCATCGCAGACGGCGTAAACAAGCGCGCGTTTTATGCCGCGGAGCAGAAAAAAGCGGCGGATTTTGCCCGTGCGGTCCATGAGGGAAAGATCACAAACGCCGCCGGCGAAAAATTTACCACCGTCGTCCAGATCGGCATCGGAGGCAGCGACCTTGGCCCCAGGGCTATGTATCTCGCCCTTGAAAACTGGGCCAAGAAAAACGGCTGTTTCCATATGGACGCACGCTTTATCAGCAACGTTGATCCCGACGACGCCGTCTCTGTGCTTGGCAGCGTCGACGTATCCAAGGCGCTTTTCGTCCTGGTCTCCAAATCCGGCACCACCCTTGAAACACTGACAAACGAATCATTTGTAAAGGACGCCCTTCGCAAAGCCGGTCTGGATCCTGCCAACCACATGGTCGCGGTCACCAGCGAGACTTCTCCCCTGGCCAGTTCCGACGATTACCTCCAGGCGTTTTTCATGGACGACTATATCGGCGGGCGCTATTCCTCCACATCCTGCGTCGGCGGCGTCGTCCTGTCCCTGGCATTCGGCCCCGAGGTGTTCGCCCGCTTCCTGGCGGGAGCCGCTGAAGAAGACAAACTTGCCGCCGATCCCGATATCTGCCGCAATCCAGCCATGCTGGACGCCCTGATCGGCGTTTATGAGCGCAACGTTCTCGGTATGCCCGCCACGGCGGTCCTCCCCTATTCCCAGGCACTGAGCCGTTTCCCCGCCCATCTCCAGCAGCTGGACATGGAATCCAACGGCAAATCCGTCAACCGCTTCGGGGAGAAGGTCAACTATGTGACCGGTCCGGTGATTTTTGGAGAACCCGGAACCAACGGCCAGCACTCCTTCTACCAGCTCCTGCATCAGGGGACGGACATCGTGCCTCTTCAGTTTGTAGGCTT
>JAFWWK010000208.1 GCA_017523615.1 Clostridia bacterium | reverse complement strand
GTTAAGGCCATCGAGGAGATCAACAAGGAAAAATCCGCCCTGCTCTATGACCTGATCGACAATTCCTCCCTGTACCGCAACAACGTCCGCAAGGACTGCCGCAGCCGCATGAACGTGCCCTTCGTCACCGGCAACGCCGACCTGGACGCCAAGTTCGTCAAGGAAGCCGCCGCCAACGGCCTTGTGAACATCAAGGGCCACCGCCTGGTGGGCGGCATGCGCGCCTCCATCTACAACGCGATGCCCATCGAAGGCGTGAAGGCGCTGGCGGAATTCATGAAGAAGTTCGAAAAGGAAAACGCCTAATAAACGATCCTCTCGGATCAGGGAAAGGATAAAACACCCATGAAAGAGATCCAGATCCTCAATTCCATCTCCCCCATCGCCTCCGAGGCCATGGGCAGTGAATACACCCTGGTGAAGGAAAGCGCCGCTCCCGAGGGCATCCTGGTGCGCTCCTTCGACATGCACGATATGGACGTGCCCGCCTCCGTCCTGGCCATCGCCCGGGCCGGCGCCGGCACCAACAATATCCCCATCGACGAAATGAGCCAGAAGGGCATCGCCGTCTTCAACACCCCCGGCGCCAACGCCAACGCGGTGGCCGAATTGGTGCTCACCGGATTGCTCCTGGCCAGCCGCGACGTGGTGTCCGGCATCGAATGGGCCCGCAGCCTCGCCGGACAGGAGGGCGTGGCCAAACTGGTCGAAAAAGGCAAGAGCCAGTTTGTCGGCCCCGAGATCGCCGGCAAGACCCTGGGCGTTATAGGGCTTGGCGCCATCGGCGCCAGGGTGGCCAACAACGCCGTTCATCTGGGCATGAACGTCGTCGGCTACGATCCCTTCCTGACCGTCAAGAACGCCTTCTTCCTCTCCCGCCAGGTGAAATACACCCAGTCCATCCAGGACATCTGGAAGGATTGCGACTATGTGACGCTGCACCTGCCGCTGAACAACGAGACCCGCGGCACCGTCAACGCCGAGGTGCTGGGCATGATGAAGGACGGCGCGGCCCTTTTGAACTTCGCCCGCGGCGAACTGGTGGATACCGACGCGCTGCTGGAAGCCGTCGCCTCCGGCAAGCTCCGCCGCTACGTGACCGACTTCCCCAATGAGAAGCTCCTGAACGTAAAGGGCGTCGTCGCCATCCCCCACTTAGGCGCCTCCACTCCCGAAAGCGAGGACAACTGCGCCCGCATGGCCGGCGAGGAACTGAAGGCCTACATCGAAGAGGGCGTCATCCGCAATTCCGTCAACCTGCCGGCCATGGAGCTCCCGCCCCTCACCGGCCACAGGATCTCCGTGATCCACAAAAACGTGCCCAACATCCTGTCCGCCATCACCTCCGCGGTGGCCGGCGTTGGCCTGAACATCGAAAACATGGTCAACTCCTCCCGCGGCACCATGGCCTGCACCGTGCTGGACACCCACTCCCCTGTACCCGCCGAGGCCGTCGCAGCCATCGCGGCCAGGCCGGATATGCTGAAGGTCCGCGTGATCAAGTAAAAAAACAGCCCCTAAAAAACCGCCGCGGCCATCGCCGCGGCGGTTTTTTAGGGGCTGATATCTGAATATTGAACTTCAATGCCGTCCGCGAACAGACGATCCTTGTTATTCGATCCCGACGATATGCCAGTTTTCGCTGCATCCCGGGGTGATCACACCGCCTTTGACGCTGACGATATAATCCCGGATCAGGTCCCGGATGCCGCCGATATCGCCGCGAACATCCTTTTCCAGGAGAACAGGCATATCCTCCGCGTCGCAGATGATCCCGGGGATGAGCAGCTGGGACGAGGCGCAGTAGTTGTTCACCGCAAGCGTAAATTCTTCCGTATCCTTCACAGGCGTGCCGTCCGGCCAGCTTAGGTCCCGGATGCGGCTGCCGGGCTCCATCCTCGGGTCCACCTGATAGCATACGCCCTCGAACATAAAATAATTGTAGTCGGCGAAACCCGGACCGACGGAAACCGCCGTATCGCCGGGCCGAAGGGTATTGAAGCAGCTTACCGACCATTCCATGAACCTTTTAAGCTGCTTTCCGTTCATACGGACAAGGTAAAGGGTATTTGTATATTTGTACATCAGGGCGATGTCGCATTTGCGGATGGCTCCGGGGAGGATAGCGGCGTCCGCCGCCGTCAGCGGCGCCGCGGATACCCTCGCGCCGGAGTAATGCATCTGCGCCCGGTTGATCAGATCGGCAAGGGCTGTGTCCCGGACCCAGGCAGCGGGGATCCCGGCATATTCATTTCCGGTGGCCAGCGGACCGCCTTCCAGGGTGCCGATCACACTTTCCGCGTCGGCGCGGGCAAAAGCGTCATATGCGGAAAGCATTTCTATCATTTCAGGGTCGGGCTCAAACCCGCCGACAAAAACGCTTTCGGCCTGCCTGTCCGTTACTCTCCAGCCGTCGCCGCTGTTTTCAAGGGTCAGGTCGATGACCGACATGGTTTGGGCCATATACCGGTTCTGCACCACCAGAACGCCGTTGATCTCCATGGACGGGATCAGGGTGTGCTCATGGGAAGATACCATCACGTCAAATTCCGGACATGCGTTCAGGATATCGGTGACACCGGAATTCGGTGTGCCGTATTCGTTCTCGATACCCATATGGAACACACCCAGGAGCACATCATACTGTCCCCGGATGGCGTCGATGATCCTCCGGGTCTCCTCCAAGGGATCGGTGACGGCGCATCCCGCCAGGTTCGCCGCGTCCCACCGGATGATATTGGGCGTGACCATGCCGATGACCGCCACCCGGATACCGCCCGCATCCAGGATCACATATCCGTCGGCGATGGGCTGCCCGTCCGCGTCGTATACGTTCCCCGCCAGCGTCTTCGGCCTCATATCGGCAATGACCTTTTTCAGCGCCGGCATGCCAAAGTTATATTCGTGATTGCCCGTCACCCACACGTCATAATCAAGGTGATTCAGCGCCTGCACCATCGGGTGAACGCCGCTGCCCAGGAAGATCTCGGCGAAGTTGTCCTGGATGGTATCCCCCGCGTCCACAAGCAGGGTGTCGGGTGTGCGGTACGCGGCAATGGCAGCGGAAAGCTGGGCCGCGCTGCCCGATAAGCTCTCCTTGTTCAGGGCATAATCCCAGGGCGCGAACTTGCCGTGCAGGTCGCTGGTGGCGATGACGCGAAGGTGCGCTGTTTCCTCACCGGCGGCGCCCTGCGCCGCCGGGAAGGCAAAAAGCAGAACCAGGATAAAAGCAGACAGCCTTTTCAATTCGGTCCCTCCCGGCCCCTGTTTTCATTTGTTTTCAGGAGGCTTGTTATCCTTATCGTCCGGCCGGGACAGGGTCTGGTCAATGATGTTCATCAGGCCGTCGATGCCCTTGCGGGCGCCGTCCACCAGCTGACCGCCTCCGGCGCGCACCAGTTTGCCCACCGAATCCACGACCTCTTTCTGTCTGGCGCCGTCCATATCGAGGAAATTCTTCAGCATCGTTCCGGCGGCCGCCAGGCCGCCGCTCTTCACATCGCGCAGGGTATCGGCGCCGGTCGCCTCCATTCCGTCAAACAGCGCGTCGGTCAGGCTTTGCCTTTCAGAATCGCTCATATCGTCCAGCCACCTGCGGACGGTCCGGTCCACGAATACGCTGCTTCCCGTCTGGCCGCCGGCCTCCTCAAAGGCGGAACCGATGACCTGCCATGTCATCGGATCATGCTGCTGCAGGCCCTTGGCGCTGCTTTTGATCACCTTTCGCTCCGTTTCGCCATTCATGATGACGCCGATGACGCTTTCCTCGGGAATGATCAGGTGGAAGCAGCCGCTCACAGGCACATAATCCGGCGTGTCGACAGCTTTTTCGTTCAGGCCCGGTCCGTCGTTGCTGTAAACGTCCGCGATCCGCGCCCGGACGGCGTCATTGCAGAAGGACGCGGCGTACAGGGCCAGGTTGCCGCCCTTGGAATGCCCGCCCACGCGGATGGGGCCGGGATACCTGTCCGCGATCCCCTCCAGGTACCTGACAGCGGCCTCCTGGGCCGGTGTACGCACCGAATAGCTGAGGGAAAAGTCCTCCCGCCAGCCGGTCAGGGTGGAATCCGTTCCCCGGAAAGCCACAAACAGGCTGCCATCCCCGGGATGGAAGGTCAGCGCGCAGAACTGGATGCGGTTCTCACGGTCCACCCGGTTGACAAAATCGCTGACTCCCGTCCCGGAAAAGCGCACGGAAAGCGCGCCCAGGCGGAGCGCCGGCCCGGGGTCTGTGCTCGGAGGGGCCGGACGGCCCGAAGCGACATACCTGATGGCGGCCTCCCGCAAAAACAGCACCTCGCCGCTGCCGTCAACGGGAAGCAGGCCGTCCCAGGGGGCATAGCCAAACTCGCAGAAGACCAGGTTGTCCACCTCGTTGAAGGGCCGCTCCCGGAAGCTGAGGTCCCCTCGCCACAGGATATAATCCAGCATATTGGCCATTATTTGAGCACCTTCCGCAGGAAATCCTGCGTTCTCGCCTGTTTGGGATCCCGCAGGACTTCGTCAGGCGTTCCTTCCTCCACGATGTATCCGTCGTCCATAAAGACCACGTGGTCCGCCACTTCACGGGCAAAGCCGATCTCATGGGTGACCACCACCATGGTCATGCCTTCCCGGGCAAGCTCCACCATGACGGAAAGCACCTCGCCCACCATTTCCGGGTCCAAGGCGCTGGTGGGCTCGTCAAAGAGCATCACGTCCGGATCCATGGCCAGGGCGCGTACGATGGCGATGCGCTGCTGCTGTCCGCCGGACAGCTGCCGGGGATAGGCGTCGATCTTTTCCAGCAGGCCGACCCTGCCAAGAAGCCGCTCGGCGTCGGCGTCGGCCTCCTCCTGGGTCTTCAGCTTCAGCTTGACCGGCGCCAGGGTGATGTTTTTGCGGATGCTCAGGTGGGGGAAAAGGTTGAACTGCTGGAACACCATGCACATCCGCGCCCGGACCTTGTCGATGTCGCAGTCCGGCGAGGTGATCTCCTTCCCCTCGAACCAGATCTTTCCCCCCGTGGGCTGCTCCAGCAGGTTCAGGCACCGGAGGAATGTGGTCTTGCCGGAGCCGGAGGGGCCCAGCAGCACCACCTTCTGCCCCCGGTGGATCACCTGGTTGACGTCCTTGAGGACCTCCAGGTCGCCGAAATGCTTTTTCAGGTGCTCAACGCGGATCAGTTCCTCGCCAAAGGCGCTGTTCCTCTTCTGAAGGTCGATCTTACCTTCCGTCACTCTGACGCAGCCTCCTTTCAAGGCGGCCCACCAGCTTGGTCAGGCCCACCACCACCACCAGGTAGATGATCGCCACCGCGATCAGCGGCATGAACGCCG
>JAFWWK010000207.1 GCA_017523615.1 Clostridia bacterium | reverse complement strand
AAGGGAAAAACGGGTCAGGCGGTCCTTCCGCCTGAAGTGCCAGAGCAGAACGGCCAAAGCGGCGTAATGGCTGACGCTGGTGGCCAGGCCCATGAAAAAGGTGCCGCCTCCCGTCATCGCCGCCCACAGGTCCAGGCCGATGTCCGTCACCGTCAGCACAACGGAGGAAATCACGGGAAGCCTGCGGTCGTTGTCGACGGTCATATAAGCCGTCAGCACACGGGAGGCGTTCATGGCGGGAAAGCCGACGGCAATGCCCAGAAGGTAGCCGCGAGTCTCGTCCAGCAAATGCCCGGCGCTGCCCGACGCGCCCAGCGCGACGCAGACGGCGTCCGGAAAAAGGAACATCGGGATCATCATCATTACCGCCAGCCCGACACCCAGGATCACGGACACGGTAAATACGCCCCCGGCGCCCTTCAGGTCCCCCTTGCCGATCAGCATGGTGAACCGGTTGCGGGCGCCGGCGGCGATTACGGCCCCGAACAGCGCAAACAGGATCAGGGCGGGAGAGACCAGGCCGAAAGCGGCGGTGGCGTCCACGCCGAGAAACTGCCCGATGATCACGCCGTCGATCAGGGAGCCGACGGAGGAGGTCAGCGATGAAACGATGAACGCGATCAGGGATGCGTTGAAGGTGTTGCGGATGATGTGGTTGCCGTCATCCGCGATGGACAGCAATGGCCGAAAACGCAAAACAACTCCTCCCGCTCCGGATCAGTCTTTTTCGACCGTGATCACATTCTCAAACCCGATCATTCCAAAGATCTCAAGAATATACTGGTTCGCGTGGACCACCTTAAGACCGCCGCCGCGGGGCCCGAGAAGCTGTTCAATGGCCAAAAGCAGGCGCAGTCCGCCCGATGAAATGTATTCCAGCTTTGAAAAATCCATAATGACCTCGGCAATGCCGTCCAGGCGCTGCCGCATTTCTCTTTCCAGTTCGGGGGAAGTGGCGGTATCCAGCCGGCCCTCGGGCCGGACGGTCAATACGGTGCCGTTCTTTTCGAATACAGCGTCGGACATGCGGATCGATCCCTCCCGGATATGGATTTTAAGCGTTCAGGCATGCGAAACAAACCCACCAAAGTATACCACGCTTCGGCGGCAATTGGCAATAAACATGCCTGATTTTTCCCGAATCCGGTCCGGGATCGTTACTGTTCACGGGGCGGGCGAACAAAAAACGATATGCCCTGTTTGGGGAGCATATCGAATCGTCATTGAGGGGAATCAAAACAAAGGTCAAGACGGAGCAAATCTTGAAGAGATTTCCTGATAGAGATTCAGTTTTTTAAGTTTGAGGGTTTCTAAAACAGACAGAGCATCACAGAAATACTCGTCACCATGATCACCGCGAAAGCTCATCACCTGGTGGGCTTTTCTTTTATACTTCCGGGCGTACCGTTCAGCGAGATTGTTTGTTGGCGGTACGGTCGGATCTCTGAGGAAAAGAAGGTAGTCATCCGGCGATTCTTTCATTCGCCTGCAGAGATTGAATCCATCCCTGAAGTACCGGATCGGCGGATCATATTCATATTCCGTCATTCCAAGCCGAACGATCTCAAGGAACTGTGCGATCAGCCTGCCCGACATCTCATGCCAGGCATCTGCATCTTCCTCCCTGTATGTGCCCCAGTGTTTGATTGCCCTGCTGATCCATCTGCGCAGCTTGCGATTCCATTTCATTTTCTTTTCGTTTTCAATGCTTGCAATGGTGTACCGCTGAATGTGGGACATGCATTCCTGCCGGCGTTTCCCATGCTTGACGATAGCTGATTCATGGTCACTGACCAGCGTTCCGTTGTAAAGCTCGACCGGCGTACCCTTAACACCTTCATCGCCTTTCTTCGGTCTGGCCTGATAGAGTACTGAGTCTTGAGTCGCGGTGATCATTGCCGCGGTCTGCCTGCCCTGCTTTCTGGCAAATGTGAAATCGGCATGGAGCACGTCTGATCCGAGGTGCTTCAGGAACAATTCATTCCGTTCCGCTTCGGTCTTCCGGGAAAATTGCCTTGCCAGATTGCAGATCATTCCGTTTGAGATCCGGATCTTTCCGTTCGAAACGTTGCTCAGGAAGGTACGGACCCTGTCTACGGACACATTGCAGGACTGGTTCATAAGAAACGCAAACGCTTTGACGGACGTATCGTAATTGATGTCGTCGACATAGCCGGCCGGAAACGGCGCGTGGGTTTTCTTGCGCGTATAACGATCTTCCAGTTCAGGCGTTGTGTACTCCACCACATGGGTCGATACACACAGAAATATCATCTGCTTTCGAATGATTTTTCCGGTAGGATGATAACGGAAAGAGTCTTTGTACTTCTCCGGCATCTCCACTTCATGGATCTCATCTGCCGGCAGCCGCTTCCGGGGATGGTGTTCATGCCCCGGTTGTCCGCCGACGTTCTTTCCGCTGGGTTTCCGGCTGTTGTGGATCGTTTTGTGATTGGGATCCATGGAGGATGGCTTGGATGAGTTCGTATGATCTTTCCTGATCCGGGCGGTCAGCGCGTCGTTCTTCTGCTGTATCTCCTCTGCCTGCAGCCTGGCCTGATATGATTCTTCGCGCTTTTCCTGTGCCACCTTTTTCGCTTCATCCCGCTGGCGGATCGCTTCCTCCATTTGTGCCCTCATCTTTTCCATCTCCCTTTGCATGAGGGCTTTCTCTTTCTCGCATTCGGCCCGAACATCCTCCGCCATCTGCATCCAGCAACGTACGATTCGCCCGTTCTCTGCATAGGCTTTGGCCAGTTCCTGCTTTAATCCCCGTATGATCCGATCCTGATATGCCAGTTCTTCCTGATGCTCTTTCCGCATCCGTGTGTATATTTCTCCAGACTCAAACGCGGCGACTTTATCCCTGTAATGCTTCATCCAAAACAGGGTGTTCGCCTCATTCCATGTCTGGCTGCCCATGCTGTTTACTCCTTGATCTTCGCCAATTCTGCGATCTTTTTCAGTATCCGGGTCTGTTCCTCCATTGCCGCCCTTGCCTTCTGCAGCTCGCCTTCCAGCAAGCCTATCTTCCTCTCCTGCTCGGCTATGGTCGTGCGTAATCTGACGATCTCTGTGGCGTTATCCTCACTGATCCTGATTGGATTGTCCTCTTTCCTGCAGGGTATGATCTCTCCTGTTTCAGGGTCCACTTTCCCGAGATACTTCCGCTTTGATCGTGGTTGTTTCTTCTCCTTGTCCCAATACGATGTGCTCTCGTACGCATATTTTATCCCGGTTTTCTTGTCTGTTTGATAGACGATACTGGACATTGCAGTCCCTCCTTTCATGATGAATATATTATACACTATCTTGATCGTTTTGTAAAGCATAAAATAGTTACAATTTTATTAACTATTTTATGACTACATAAAACGGGTGCCTCGCTAACAGAAGCACCCGTTCTGGGTCTTTCCTTCCTAATACTCTACTCCGCCTACCCCGTGAACAGTAACAAGAAAAGACGGGAAACGGGCACAATGAGCGGAAAAAGCATTGTATAAACCGCGGCGGCGTGGTATAATCTGTGCAGCGGAAACCATAAAACAAAGGAGTGATTCGTTATGAAGAAGCTGCTCAAGGAATTCAAGGAATTCGCGATGCGCGGCAACGTCGTCGATATGGCGATCGGTGTCGTCATCGGCGCCGCGTTCGGCAAAGTGGTAACGGCCGTTGTCGAGATCTTCCTTAACCCCATCATCGAAGGCATCAAGGCGAAGCTTCCCGAAGGCAGCGCCGGCCCCGGCTTT
>JAFWWK010000206.1 GCA_017523615.1 Clostridia bacterium | reverse complement strand
TTTGTTCTGAATATCAAGTACGCAGATATTTGGTATATAGTACGTTTTATGGTACCATGATCTTTGGAACAAGAAACGAAAAACGTCACCGGATGATTGGTGACGCCTTTCTGTTCCTGGGGGAGTCAATACGCAGATCTCTTTTTGCCATATTACTCTTGATGGAGCCATGCATCAAAAGTATCCTTTGGAATCCTGTAGCCAATGCTGCCAATTCGGATCGAAGGAAAGACTTTCTGCCGAATCAGACTGTAGACGGCCTTTCTTCCAACACCCATAATCATCATGATTTCATCGACAGTGTAGCAGCGGCATCCTTCTCTGTTCAATGGGTTTCGTGTGTTCGTTCTCCAAGCAGGCATCAGTTGCATGGCAGTGCTCCTTTCAGGAATTGATATAAGATCCAGGTAAATCAAATAACATTGTACAATGTTCGTCAATATCAGATTCTCTACTTGTACAATGTTTTCAATTGCTATATACTCTTCTTGAACAGGAGGGTAGGAAGATGCCGCAAAGCAAAGCCCATATGGAGGCAACAAATCGGTACAACGCAAAGGCCTATGATAATCTGCGGATTGTCGTTCCCAGAGGGCGGAAAGCCGAAATTGATGCTTATGCAAAAAAGCGAGGCATAAGCACTAACGCACTCGTGAATCTTTTATTGCGCCAGGAGCTAGGTATGGACGAAGAAGCATGGAAGAGAAAAGAGTAGAAGCTTAACAACATAGTCGGCATGGAAGGTTGTTCACTGCTTGCTGCCGGATTGGCCTAGGAGGCTTGCATACTGGGCTGCTACGAACTATAGCCCGGTTTTTTTGTCGCTCATCTTTTTTAGCTGGGGTTTGTTCTTTCAGCCTTCCGCTAACAAGGATCCGCTCAGGATCAGCCCAAGTGCCCGAAAACCCAGTAAAATCAAGGATTCCCGCAATGATTTCAAGAAGTTATCTGCTAACGGAAACGCTGTTTTGCTAACCTGAAGCCATGTTCGGGATGCCATTCGCTGCTAATTTTGGCGGATTCTTCTGCTAACAAATATCTTCGTCAAACAAATCTCCGCTCATCATGCACGGATAACTAAGTCCTTCCATGACCTGACAGAACCCCGGAAACCCCTATTCTGCATGTCTTTTTATGCAGTTGAGTATGCATCGTTCAGGAGGGCTCAGCAAAGGCCTTCTGGACTACCGCCAAATTTCTGCCTGCTAATCAAAAAGTGGGCGTCGCATACTTTTGGACTACCGCCAAAATTAGCTCCTGCTAACGGCCAGCTAATTTTGGCCCGGATTTACGGGGTATTTTGATGGTTTTTGAAAGCAAATGCGAACACTCAAAAATGTTAGAAACCCAGCAATGACAACGGTTGAAGGCGGGTGAAGGAAAAGCATAGGCGAACGCTGGTTGCTTCTCCTAAGCGAAAGGCCGCGCGTTCGAATCGCGCCGGGTGCGCCAGAATGATCCCGTAACTAAGTCAGTTGCGGGGTTTTTTCTTTTTCCTTCCCAGCCCTTTCAGCGTGAAAAGATGCATTACGG
Organism: Clostridia bacterium; assembly: GCA_017523615.1. Taxonomy (GTDB): domain Bacteria; phylum Bacillota; class Clostridia; order Christensenellales; family Aristaeellaceae; genus RUG756. Next base: position 29,827 of record JAFWWK010000206.1, on the reverse strand, counting down.
GGCGCAAATCATTTGCTGGATCATATGCGGGGGAAAAGATGCATTTTGTTTTCTCCATTTGTTCTCGTTTTTTGCGCTTATCTCAGCACCTTTTCCAGCGGTTTTCCCTTTGCCAGTTCGTCGATCAGTTTATCCAACTGCCGCATTTTTTTCGTCAGCGAATCGGATATCTCTTCGACCCTGATCCCGCAGACAGTCCCCGTGATCAGGTCCGACCTGGGATTCCAGGCCGGCGCTGATGACAGAAAATCTCCATAGGTCAAACCATTCAGGGAACCAAGATCCGCGTAACCGGTCAGCCACCTGATGACTTCATCTGCTTCCGCTTGTGTCCGTCCTTTTTTTACGACTTTCGTGACGAGACATTGATAGACTTTTTCAAAAGGCATTTCAAATACGCTTTGACGCGCCATTATTCTTCCACCTCACTGTATAAAGGATCGTTCTTTTTTATTGACAATGCGGATTATCAAGTCATCCTTTTTATGTAAAAAACCAGCCGTTCCGCTCCGTTCAGCATCCGGATAGAAAAGCACCCTGCCATTGTGACAAGGTGCCTTATGGTTTTATGGATATTTTGTCTGCCTGACAAAGGCGGATCTGTTCGGGAGCTCCGTCTTTTTTCGCAGAGACCTTTCAGCAGCCGTCAGTTTATGCCCCGTTACCAAACCAGTTCGCGGCCAAAGCGCTTCACGTATTCTTCCCTGGTGATGACCTCGGTGCTCAAGCTGAGGGTCCTGGCGAATTCCAAGGCCTTTTCTAAGGTGGGAGCCGGAGCGTATACCGTGCCGTCCTGACGGATCAGCCAGAACTTGTTGTCATTGCTGTCTTTCACGATCAGTCCACCGATCACGTGTTCCAATTCACTCTGTGAGAGTTCCCTTTCAAACACTGTCATAATCTATTCCTCCAATTCAATCATCTTTCGGAAAGTGCCCTAAGCTTTCGGCGCTTTCATTTTTATATACGCTTGAAGCGCACCTTCTGGCAGTTGAAAAGAGGAATTAATTTACGACTCGTTAAATCATCCGATATTGTAACCGGTGATACTGGGAAGCCACAGACTGATCTGCGGAATGAATGTGATCAACAGCAGTGCCACCAGCATGCACAGATAGAACGGCAATGTCGCGCGGACAACTTTCTCCATGGGGCGCTTGGCAACAGCCGAGCCGATGAACAGTACAGCTCCGACAGGCGGTGTCAACAGGCCGATGCCGCAGTTAAGCACCACCATGATGCCAAACTGGATCGGGTTGATACCCACGGACATGGCGACAGGCAGCAGGATGGGTGTCGCGATCAGGATGATGGGGGCCATATCCATGATCATACCCAGGACGAGCAGGATCAAATTAAGCAGCAGGGAGATCACGATAGGGTTGGACGAGATCGACGTGATCAGGCCGGCGGCTTTGGCCGGTACATGCAAAAGTGTAAGGCAATTGCCGAAGGCGGCGGAAAAAGCGATCAGGATCAGGACGATGGACAGGGTCTCCACGCAGCTTTCAAGCGACTTCCATACGCCTTTCCAGTTAAGGCCTTTGTAAATAAACACAGATACCAGCAGAGAATAGACAACCGCGATAGCAGCAGATTCAGTCGCGGTAAAAATTCCTCCTACCACGCCGGCCACGACAATAAGGACGGCCAGAAGCGCCCATATGCTTTTGCCGAGCTGCTTGATAAAATTGACTAAGGAGAAACGTTCACCCTTGGGATAATTGCGTTTTGCGGAGATGATGTAGGAACCGACCATCAGAGAGAGGGCCAGAATGGCACCGGGTACGTAACCAGCCATGAACAGCGCACCGACAGAAATGCCGCCGGCGGTGGTGGCGTAGATGACCATGTTGTGGCTGGGAGGTACCAACAGCCCCTCACAAGAGGATGTGATGGTTACCGCAGTGGAAAAATCAGCGTCATAACCTTCGTCCACCATCATCGGGATCAGGATGGACCCAAGAGACGCGGTGTCGGCGGAAGCGGAGCCGGAAATGCCGCCAAAGAAGTACGACGCCACGATGTTTACCATGGCAAGTCCTCCGCGCATCCAGCCGACCAGCGAGTTAGCCAGTGCGATCAGCTTATCCGATATGCCGCCGGTCCCCATCAGTACGCCCATTGTTATAAAGAATGGGACGGCCATCAGCGAAAAGGACCAAACGCCCTTGACCATCTGCTGTGAGATCGTCTGCAGGGGCTGCCCCATCGACATCATGCAGAACAGCGTGGAGAGACCGACCGCATAGGCGATCGGGAAACGCAGCAGGATCATGACCAGAAATGAGCCCAACAGGATCAGTGTCGAAAGGGTTTCAGGATTCATGTCCGGACCTCCTCCTTCTTCTTGGGCTGCCAGAAAGCTTCCAGGTGGAGGAAGACCTGTTCCAGCTCAAAGATGATCATGCTGACACCTGCAACGGGTACGGGAAGATACTGCCAAAACTTGCTCAATGATGGGATGGAGGCGTACTTGCCCCGGACGCTCAGCGGTGAGTTGCAGAAGCGGATGCCGTAAATGACCAGATAGATACCCAGCACCATCACTGCGATATCAGCCAGCAGATCCAGTACCTTGACCACTTTATCGGGCAGATAACGATCGAAAGCGGTCATGCGGATATGGGCTGCCCTCCGGATAGCGAGGCTTGCGGACAAAACGGTCATATAGACCATCAGCGTCAGCACGATCTCTTCACTCCAATGCGGGTCGGTGATGAAGGGAATATACCGGCCGGCGACGGACCAGCAGGTGATCACGATGTCGCCGATCAGAAGAACCTTGCAGACAAACATCAAGATCTTGTAGGTCCAGTCGTAAAGAGGCTTGATCTTTTCCAATGATCTGAAAAAGCCCGGAACTTTTGTGTCAGGCAAAGCAAGCGCTCCTTTCTTTCAGGAATATAAACGGGGATGTGGGGCTGTCCCACATCCCCGTAGGGAAACCTAAAGCATTTGTATGTTACTTGAGCTCAAGCAGTTTCTGATAAGCAGCGTCTTCGCCGTTGATATTGCCGGCGACGACATCCTTGACAGCCTCGATCCACGGGGTCTTGTCGGTGACTTCAATGATGGTGACGCCTTCGGCCTTCAGAGCTTCCAGGGTCTCGGCTTCTTTGGCTTCGCTGACCTGACGGCAGATCTGGGAAGCGTAATCGGCAGCTTCCTGTACCCACGCCTGCTGCTCAGCGGAAAGCTTGTTCCACGCAGTATCGGTAATGATCAGCTGCACGGCGCCCAGGGTGTGGCCGTCCATCATGAAATAGGGAGCGACCTCCTGGAAAGCGTTGGACTTGTAGTTCGCAGTGGGCTGTTCGGCAGCATCCACGACGCCGGTCTGCAGCGCGCTGTAGAGCTCGGTGAACGGGACGGTGGTCGCAGAGGCGCCCAGGCCGGACACCAGACCGGTCATGACCGGGTCAGAGGAGACGCGGATCTTGAGGCCTTTCAGAGAATTGATATCGGTGACGGAGTTCTTGAAGAAGAAGTGACGGAAACCTTCCTCACCGTAGCACAGGCCGCGCAGCGGCAGGCCGATGGTCTGGGGCTCATTCAGGAATTCCTTGGCCAGATCGCTGGTCGCGAAGTTCCAGAAATGGTCACGGCTTTCAAACACATAAGGCAGGGACAGCAGGGTCGCCTTGGTGCACCCATACTGGCTGAGCGCAAAGGCAGAGATGCGGCAAACGTCGGTCACGGTGCCGTAGCCCAGCAGGTTATCAAGGATCTGATCTTCGGAGCCGAGCACGCCGCTCGCCTGGATGTCGACCAGCACGGTCCCGCCGGACAGCTCTTCGAGCTTAGTTTTAAAGGCGAGGGCCATCTCGCCGACGATGGTACCCTCGAGGGGGTTCACTTCAGCATAGGTCAGGGTGACCGTATCCGCCAGGGAGGCGGTGCAGCCGGCAAGCATGATCAGGACAAGGAACAGGCCGATGACTTTCTTCATGTGTGGTATTCCTCCTAAAAATTGATTCACGGCATTGCCGCATATGGCTAAAACAGCCGGAGCCGTTTCAGTTTCAGGAACCGCTGAACTTAAAAGCGCTGCTTAATTCCAGAAAATAATAACACAACCGGGCTTAAAAGTCCACAGCAAAAAAATAAAAGACAAAAAATTCAATAAAAAAAGAGGAATAAACTCAAAAAAACGAAAAGAACCCTGAATATGTATAGACCTCTCTCCCCTATGCGGCACTTGCGGCAAAGGGGAAAAGGTTGTATACTGATTCACGCATATTGGGTCGGCCGAAAGAATAGATACGGGAGGCAGCGGCGGATGGCGAGCGCACAGACGATCATTATACCTGTCAAACTGGATGAAAAGACGTTCAGGCGTTTCGCGCGGTTTGACATGCTCAGGTTGAGGAAGCGCTGGCTGAGGCCGGCTGTTTTCGCGCTGATCCTGTGCGCATTCGCTTTTGTGGCGCTTGCAACAAGAAAGGAGCAGTCCGGCATGATCGCGGCGGTCCTGCTGGCCGTCGGTCTTGGGCTGCCGATCGTGTACATCGGCATGTTTCTGTCTCAGGTCAATCTGCAGGCGGATAAATGGAAGCTTGGCAAGGGCAGGCGGGTCTATACGGTAACGCTCAGGATGCCGGACATCACCGTCATGAACGAAACGAAAGCCGGTGAGGTCGTATCTGTCCCATGGAGCGAGGCGCGGCAGGCTTTCCGCATGCCCGGATGCATCTACCTGTACGCGAGTCCGGCAAAGGCCTTCCTGCTGCCGGATGGGCAGGCGAATGTACCGGACGCAGATGTATGGAACATGATCGTCACCTGCCTTGGCAAGGATAAATGCAGGGTGAGCCCGCGGATCACACTCAGAAACAAACTGAATTGACTGGGCAGCAGGAAAGAGATATTAAAACTGGACGTTTTTGTTTCTTTGGGAAGCACGATCCGCAAACGCCCGATGCGCGACTTGTACCACCAAATGCTTAGATATGAAGAAACGGATGTTGACCGAAGAAACCCCAAGTTCAGCACATGCGCCGCCCATCCGTTCCCAAAACCAAGGGCGACAAAGCAGCTTCAAACCTTTTCCATAACAGGTCAGTCAGCGTTTAAACAGATCCGGTTTTTGAAAGCTGCAGGTCGATGGTATCACCGAGTGTAATTGTCCTGCCATGGCGGTATAGTATCCTCTATGGCGTCAAAGAATATTCCCGGTGCTTTCTTCCATTGCGATATGATCGGAATAAGTACCGAGCAGCATCCGGTATTCGTTGGCCTGCAAAACGCGCGTCCTGTAGAAAAAAACGTATATAATGATCGTGAAACCGTATTTCCCATCGGGATGAACGCGTTCGATCCGCTTCCTGCAGATCAATATCAGGCGTTGCCAGTGAATTATCGGACCGGATATGCCCGGCCGGATCGGAGAATAAGCATGAAAAACGGCTGTGTGCCCGTAGGCAATACGGATATGTATTATGTTTCCTTTGGAAGAGGAAAGGGAAAACTGGTCGTCCTGCCGGGTCTGTCGGACGGTCTGGCGACTGTGAGGGGAAAAGCGCTGTTCCTGTCCCTTCCTTACAGGAAATTTCTCCGGGATCACACCGTTTACATGTTCAGCAGGAAAAACGATATGCCGGAAGGATACGCCATGGAAGACATGGCAGACGACCAGGTCCTGGCCATGCGGAGTCTTGGGATCGATCGGGCGTGCCTGATGGGCGTTTCACAGGGCGGAATGATCGCGCAGTGCATCGCGGCCCGGCATCCGAAAACGGTAACAAAGCTGATCCTGGCGGTCACCGCGCCGAACGCCAACGACACGGTCCGGGCTGCGGTCAAAGGCTGGATGGATATGGCGAAAAACGGGGACCATAATGCGCTGATGGCTGACACGGCCGAAAAAATGTATTCGGATAAATACCTGAAAAAAAATAGGAAATACCTTTCCATGATAGCCGGATTCACAAAACCGTCCGGTTATGACCGGTTTATGAAAAACGCCTGCGCCATACTGGATTTCGACGGGCGCGACAATTTGTCAAAAATCACCTGTCCTACCCTTATCATCGCCGGCAGCAATGACAGGGCGGTCGGTAACAGCGCTGCCCACGAATTGAACAGGGGGATCACCGAGAGCGAACTTTATGTGTACGAAGGCCTTGGGCACGGTGCCTTTGAGGAAGCAAAAGATTTTTACGACCGGGTGCTGAGTTTCTGCGATACAGGTACCTGAAGAAGGCGAAACGGCACGCCTGTCTAAGGCTGACACGAAGGATCCCCCGAGAGCGGATACGCCTGACCAACGGTATAAAATGGACGAAGGTATGCGGGGAGATTCCCGAAGACCCGCAAAGCGTCATCAACGATATCCGACCATCACAGGTCAGAGCGGACCGGAAACGTAAAATATGTCTCCGGATACGGCTCCTTCGCCAATAAAAAATGCCACCATTCCTCCCGCAGCGGAAGAAATCCATGTCGGAGCATGGCGTCCCGCAGCAGCATGCGGTTGGCGTGCTGCACCTGTGTGACGCCATTAAAGTCAGGATGGCTCCGTTCCCCGAAAAAGTCAAAGGAACCGCCCATATCCAGTTCTTTCTGCGTCCGCATATCAATAAGCGTCAGGTCCACGGCGCTGCCGCGGCTGTGTCCGGAACGCTTTGCTATATAGCCGCAGGGGATCAGGTCTCTTTTATCGACATTGGGGTAAAAAAACGGTTTCATGCGAATATCCGCAGGGTCTTCCGCCCAGCGCATAAAATGATCCACCGCTTTCTGGGGGCGGTACGCGTCGTAGATCTTCAGGCGGTACCCCTCCGGGATCAATTCGTCGCTGACTTCCTTCAGGCGCGCAGCCGCTTCCCGCGTGAGCAGCGCGGCGGGCTGCTCGTAGCCGTCGATCCGGCTGCCGATAAAATTGAAGGTGGAATAATACCTGATCTCCAGGATCACATCCGGGATCGCCTCGCCGACGGATACAAACCCGGCCGTATTCTCCGATAGCATCGTTCTATTCCCCATGTAAAATACCCGATCTCCGCCGGAGCGTCAGATGATGGGGATGGCGCGGCCGGTATGTGTAAGCGCCCTCTCCTCAAGCTGACTGTCGCTGTATACCAGTCTTCCGTTGATAAATACTTTTTCGATCCCAAAGGATCTTTCCTGGTCCGGGATCCCGCTGCGCAGCGCTTCCTCGTCGAACACGGTCAGGTCCGCGTAATAGCCTTCCTTCAAATATCCCCGCTTCGGCAGCATGAAACGGTCCGCGACGGCGCCGGTCATCTTTCTTATGGTGTTCGGCATGGTATCCCCTGTCCCAAGCAGGGAATCCCTGAGGAATTTTGGATAGCAGTCATAAATGGCGGGATTCTGGATGCCGTGGTCCTCCACCCACGCGTCGGTCATGTACAGGCAATACGGATCATGCTCAAACGCGCTGATGATTTCCGGGGTCGAATACGGTCCCATGTTCACCCGGCCTACAAAACCGCTTTTTTCGCACAGCATCAGGTACGCCTTCAAATCGGATAGGCCTTCCTCCCGAGCGATCTCATGGACCGTCTTCCCTTCGTACTTTTCATATCCCGGTCCGATGTAGGCGATCTGGATATCATCGAAGCCGAATCCCAACAGCATGCTGGAGGCCTTCACAAGCACGGACAGCCTGATCCTATTGAACAGCTTTTTGCGTTCCTTATCGCTCATTCCCTGATACCAGGGCGGCAGGATCACGGTGATCACGGATACGCCCAGGCACTCGTTGTAAATATCGAACATCACGTCAACGCCGTCCGCCCGGAGACCCTCAAAGATCTTCAGCAGTTCATCTTTGTCCTTCAGGGTCTTCCTGCCCACAAAGATCGCGTGGGAATAATGCAGTTTAAGGTTTGTGCCCTTTGAGATCTCCACAAGCTCATCCACCGCCCTGAGCAGGTGGGAGCGGCCGAACAGCTGCGGGTACGCCATGGAGACCCTGGATTCCGCCCGGGGATGGACCGTCAGGGGTTTATTGTATTTAACGCACAGGGCCGCCACCTTTTTCAGTTCCTCCACATCTGCAAACAAGCCCGGCTTGTACATCAGCCCCAGGGAAATACCCGCGGCGCCCTGGTTGAGCGCCTGCTCCAGGATATCCAGCATCTTCTTTTCTTCTTCCGGCGTCAGAGGCCTGTTTTCAACACCGCCGGCGGCCGCCCGGGCGGAGCAATGCCCGGCCAGCACTGCCATATTGCATGGCATATGTTTGTCCACGGCTTTGAAATATTCTTCCGCCATGCCGTACTGGCCGGTGGTATCCGCAAAACCGAAGATCCCTCCGCCCATCCTGTCCGTATATGGATTGCCTTTTTCAAAGCCGATCTCGGAAATACCGCAATTGCCTGCGACGAACGTCGTGATCCCCTGCTTCAGGAACGGCCGGAAATAAGGAAGCGGATCCTTTTTGATAGCAAACCAGTCATTATGGGAATGCCCGTCGATAAAACCGGACGAGATCGATTTCCCTTTCAGGTCGATGGTGCTGTCGGCAGGCACGTCGATCTTATCGGCGATCCAGGCGATCCGATCCTCTTCCAACAGGATATCGGCCCGATAAGGTTCGGCGCCGGTCCCGTCGTATACTTTGGCATTTTTCAAAAGCTGTCTCATATGTGTTCCTCCCCGACTTACGCAAAACGGAAGACAGAGCGAAAAAACAGCTGTTTTCCCTGGCGTTTCTCGGAAAAACGGAAGCAGTTCCGGTCCTGCGTTGTTCTACCGGACCATGATACCATAAACGCGGAAAAAAAACGAGTAAATTTTTATATGAAACATCGGCCGGAAGGGCTGAAAAGCATACCCCGCGTGATACGCAAAAAGGGTTCCTGCGAGGTCTGGAGAATAAGGAATAATGATCTCACCTTAAAAAGCGGAGGATACGCAGGATGGAAAGAAAACCCGATCTTCACGATTACAGGGATGTGGCGGAAAACTATGACCGCTACCTGGAAGTGATGTACGCCCATGACGACCACCATGATAATTTCCGGGAGTTTTATCTCGATCTGGCGCGCAGGTACGGATCAAAGGGCGTCGTGGACGTTGCCTGCGGTACTGGAGCTGTGCTCCTGTACCTGGCTGAAAGAGGAATAGACGTTGACGGCACCGACATTTCGGAGGAAATGTGCCGCGTCGCCGGTGACAAGGCGAAAAGGCTGGGACTTAAGCTGAATATCATACCTGCGGATATGACTGCCTTTTCCTCCGGGCGTAAGTATTCCCTGGCGATCATCGCCCGCAGCGGCTTTATGCACCTGCCCACCCAGGATCTTCAGGAGAAAGCGCTTTCAAACCTCAGGGAGCAGCTGCTGCCCGGAGGCGTCCTGACCCTGAACACCTTCGATCCCTGGCCGCCCATGCAGGCGGAACAGATGCGGACCACGCCGGATGATTTCACTTTCCGCCTGGAGTATGTGAACAGCGCAGGGAACCGGGAAAAGATCTGGAACGCCATCACCTACGATCCCTATACACAGCAGATGTTCGGCAACTGGAAATTGGAAGAGCTCGGCCCCGACGGCGGCGTCATCGCCGAACGCATCCGTCCCCTGAGGATGCGGCAGACCACCCGGTGGGAAATACTCCTGCTTTCCAGGCTTTGCGGCTTCGAAGTTACGGACATTTATCGGGGCTACAACGGAGATAAGGAAGACCCGAATGATATCTCCACAGCGTCAAAATACAAAAGCAACCTGATCTGGATCCTCCGAAGGAAAGACTGAGGTAGATATGGATGACAAAAGCTGCATCATCCGCTGCGCAGCGCAGGCGGATCACGGTTTCTGGTTTCCCCTGGACCGCCACCTGACGAAGGACGCTTTTGAGCAAAAGGTCCGCGACCGCATGGGATATGTGCTGTCAAATGATAAAGGTCCCTGCGGCATCCTGCGCTGGTTTCTGTTCTGGGACAGCATCCCCTTCTGAAGCATGCTTTTCATCCAGGAAGACAGTCAACGAAAGGGATATGGACGCGCCTTGATGGCGCACTGGGAAAAGAAAATGAAGAGCATGGGGCACGGCCTTGTTATGACATCCACCCAATCGGACGAAACTGCGCAGCATTTTTACCGGGTTCTCGGCTACAGGGACTGCGGTGCACTGACGCTGCCCTTTCCTGGGTATGAACAGCCCCTTGAGATCATTATGGCAAAGCAAATGTGAATCGTGAAAGCGATCCGTTTCAACCTACCATCAAGCGCCGTCCGCTTCTCCTCCGGCGGCAGTGACGCGCAAACGGGCCGCAGGAAAACCGCGGCCCGTCGGCGTCTGCCGGTGGTCATACGTATTACAGGATCAACTGTTCCTTCCGATCCTGATCTGAAACAGCCCGTCCCGGTTGCAGTACGCAAGCAGGGTATGCGCGCGGCCGATCCCGAACCGCGCTTCAGCATTCCCTTCCGGATACAGTTTTACAAACCGGACCTCCTGATCCGTCACCATGGCAAAAAAGGAAATATAATGTGTTTTTGTCATCGGGTGGTCCATGGTCACGTAATACTCATCCTCGACAATCTCCAGTCTGATCCGGTGTTCTCCATCCGACGGCTCGGGGGTCAGGGCAGGCAGCGTCACCCCGCAGCAGCTGATCACCGCATCACCGGTGGCCCGGATCACATTGCCGCAGACGGGACACACATATATCCTGCCGCGAAGCATGTTGAAAGACCTGTTCATATTGCGGACGGCTTCCCCGGACAAAAGCTCGATCACCGAAAGTCCCAGAGCCTTCGACAGCGGCTCCAGGAGGCTGATATCGGGAAAACCCTGCCCGGTTTCCCATTTGCTTACCGCCTTGGCGCTGACATGGATGGTATCAGCCAGTTTTTCCTGTGTCAATCCCTTGCTTTCACGAAGCTTACGGATCACGCTTCCGGTCACATAATTGTTCATCGCGCTCCCTCCTTTATGCCCAAAGCATACTACAGGACAAACGAAAAAACCACCCACGCGCCGTGGAGTGAGCGCTGTGGTCAGGCTCCCCGGTTTTTTTCTATGACGCCGTGCCTTTGTCCTGTGCGAGGAAGCTGCCTTACCCCATGAGATACAGTTTATTGATCTCATTGTCAAGGTTCCTGTAAAACTCAGCGATGTGTATCCCGTCAACCAGCGCGTGATGTGCCAGGACGGAAACCGGCATGATCATCCTTTCCTTTTCATCGGCTTCGTATTTCCCCCAGGTGATCCGGGAATTTGATTCATCGCCTCCGGCCACAGGCTGGATCAGCGACGTATAGCGGAACCACGGAAGCGCCGATACGAAATACATGCTTTCAGCGTCCTCGTCCTCGGTGATCCCGTTTTTTGCGCATTCCTGCCGGGCTTTCTCCGCCTGCTCAAAATAATCACGCAGCTCCATGTGATGATGAAGGGTGCAATAGCAGTACCGTCCCCCTTCTACCGGTTCCGTATGGGAGGTGGGACATTCCGAATATTCCACGATCCCATTTCCCCGGATCCTCTGCCGGAAAGCCGGCACGCTGTCCGCGGCAAGGGCTGCAGTGTGCAGGAAGGTAAGGTAAAAGGACCTGCGGTGCTTCCTGCTGAAGTCAAGGACGTTCGTCACGTCCACATCCACCGTCACCCCGACATACGGGTAACTGAGCGACCTGAAGTAGTCAAAGTGCGCCCTGCGGGCATAGTTTTCCATGTCAAGCCTGATGTAGGGCATTCCTGCTCCTCCTTCACAATGTTCCCTCTATAATGCTGCAATATCAGCCGTTCAGATCTGAAGTGTGGGAAGGCCTGCGGATATATACCCTTGTCATCCCTTCCTCGCCGTCCCCCTGCGCCATACAATAGAATTCCCAGCCGTACCTCTCGTAAAAGCCCGTGTGATCGGTCACGAGATACAGCGGGGAAATGCCTTTGGACTGCATATCCTCCGCGACAAGGTCCAGCAGTCGTCCCGCGATCCCCTGGCCGCGGTATTCTTCCTCCGTATAGACTGCGCATACGTTCGGGGCAAGATCCTTGCGGTCATGAAAATCGTTTTCTATGACGCCAAGCCCGCCGACGATCCTGTCTCCGTCCAGGCACAGATACCAGCCGTATTCCGTATCCCCCTTCAGGTAAGCTGACATGCATTCTTCATACGCCTCTTTGGGCACCCCCCATTTCCGGTGGAACCACTCGGCGCCCGAGTCAAGCATTTCCGGGCGTTCCCTCAGGGTCACAAAGTAATACTCCATTTTGTTTCCTCCCGTCATTTCGCAAATCCCCTTTGAAGTCATTCCTGACGCCACACACGCAGGAGCGTCATATCACTGTTCATTTCAGCCACAAAATCACCCTTCAGGAATTTTATCTGCGACATCGCCTGCTCCTGCGTTTCCGGAAGCGGTCCGTCCGTATAGCCGAGGAAATATGTCAGGATGGCGTATGTTCCGTCCCAGTATCCGTCGTATACGTTCCATGCCGCAAGGCAGCTGGGACCTTCCAGAACGATCTCGTTTTTTTCAAGAGCGCGGGAAACCTTTTCCCGTGTCCGCTCCCGCCACTTTTCAAGGCAGGCCGACGCGCACGCGTCCTTTTCGGGCAGCGGACAGGGCGCCGAGTGCTTCAGCGCTTCGATTGAAAAAGGCGTATCGGTAAAACGCTCCGTATCCATATCCGCATACCTGCCAAGGCAGGCAAGGAAAGCTGCGCCAGTCAGATATGTTACGGCCCGGACAGGGAAGTAACGGGATGGATCGTTTATTTCTTCCAACGCTTCCCGCATCCGGTTTTCGCCTTTTTCACGATCAAGCCGCGACAGGGCTTCCATTTCGACATAATTCGCGGTGCCTTCGATCTGCTCGATCCGCGCCTCGTAATCGTACGCAAAAGGAAAACATTCCATGCGCGCTTTCCGAAGGGCCAGTAGACGTTCGAAGGCTTCCCGGTCAATGCCCGAAAGACACCGCCTCATACACTCGGCTTCCTCCATTTTCGCCGCGAAATTGGCCTCTTCATAGCGGTATTTCACCAGCGCGGCCCGCTCGTTCGCCCAGCGCTTCTCTCCGTTTGCGTTCTGGAAGGCGTGAAACATTTCATGGGCCAGCTTTGAAGCCAGCACGTCGAAATCGTACGCTTCCTCCATCAGGTTCCAAATGGCGATATATTCCCCGTTGTACATAACTGAAGTGTTGGCTATAAATTCTGCGGGCTTCTCAATCCGTTTTCCGTCGAAAAAAGCTTCGGCCTCATTGTAAAGCGCAAACGGGAAACGGCGGAAGCCGCCAAACAGCGCGGAAAAATCCAGTCTTTCAAGCCGCGACAGGACCTGTTCGTACGCGTATGACAAATCCACCTGATTCAACTCCTTTTTTATGATCCATCCGGTTTTTCCGCCGCCCGTAAACCCAAGGCGAACTCAGCCGCTCGTCAGTTTATCGATAGCCTCGATCCTCTGGCTCAGGGTGGGATGGGAATACGTCAGCCGAACAAGGAGAGGTGAAGGAGCAAGGTCCGCAAGGTTGCTGTTGGACAGCTTTTTCAGCGCGCTGACAAGATCCCTGCCATACCCTTCCTTCACTGCCTGGGCGTCCGCCCTGTATTCCGCACGGCGGGAGAAGAAGTTCGCGAACATTCCGAAAAGGGGCGACAGCAATGCGAATTCCACATTCATGATCAGAATGACGGCAAAGCCGTAATTGATCCCGCCGAATCCGAAGCATGTGAACAGGTATTCCGTCCTCAGGGTCAGCCAGGCAAGAACACCGATAACGATCATCTGCACAAAGGTCAGGATCTGGTTTTTAAGGGTATCCCTGTGAAGCCCGTGTCCCATTTCGTGGGCGAACACGGCGCAGATCTCATCCGGAGTCATGGAATTCACCAGGGTGTCATACAGCACGATGGTCTTCATCTTTCCAAACCCGGTAAAATACGCGTTGGATTTCGTGGTCCTGCGGGACGCGTCCATCACCTTGATCGCCCGCACCTGATACCCGTTTTTCCCCAGGAGCGCGGTGAGCCTTTCCTTCAGCTCGCCTTCTTCAAGAGGCGTGAATTTGTTGAATATCTTCCCGAAGATCGGATACAGGAACACGATTCCAAGAGCAAGCCCGGTCATTGCCGCCGCGAAAACCAGGATCATCCTGTCCCCCAGCGCCTGATGGATCGCCATCAGGATCCCGCCGACGGCAAGCATGATGATCAGGCTGATGATCAATTCCTTCACCTGGTCGAGGCAGAAGGTCCTGGGGGTCATTTTATTGAACCCGTACTTTTCCTCGATCACCATCGATTCATGCCATGAAAAAGGTGTCATCAACAGCGAAGAAAGTGCGGATAAAAGAAATACCGCGAACATCTGCAGGAACAGATCGTTTTCCGGGAACAACCGTGCAAAGGCGGCATATGCATTGAACGCCAGCAGGATAAAGTCGATAACGAAAGACGCTGCCGAAGTCAGGATGGAAAAACGTGATCTTTCGGCGTGATATTTTCGCCATTTAAGGTATGTGTCCCGGTCGTACACGTCAGACACGTTGGCGGGGATCGGGTTGTCCGCCGAACGCATGCGGATATAATTCAGGAACAGGTCATAAAGAAAGACTGCAGTCAGCGCCGCAAGAACCGGTATTTTGAGATCCATATGCCGTCCTCCTCTCGGTTTTCGCCGTTAATTATAGAGCATATGCACGTTCCGGTCCATTGTTTTTTCTTTCCTGTCCCTGGGTACTCATCAGAATTCCTTTTTCCTCGTCCAGCGGACAGCCGCCAGGAACCCGCCGGCGGCAACGGCCGCCGCGGCAGACACGGACATTGCGATGGCCTACGCTCCGGATGTAAAAATGCCTCCGATCTTTTCCGCTATTTCAGGGATCAGCCATTTCAGGCCAAGGCAGAGGAGCGCCGCCAGGGCAAATACGCCGTAGAAAATGATCCTCCCCTGATCACCGCCGAACCGGATACGTACCGGGATCATTACGGAAAGCATGACAATGCCGGCGCATTCTGCAAAGAATAGAAACAGCCCAAAGCTGCCGTTTCCCTGTCCGGGAGAGACAACACCGCGCGCAAGGACGCAAAGACAGCCCAAAGCCTGGAACAAAAAAAGCAGGATAGATCCAAGCAGGAATTTCTCAGTCACATAAGTCCTGCGATCAAAGGGCAGGGTAAACAGATGCGTCTGGCTTTTATCCACCTCGTCATAGCTGAGGGTGCTGACCGTCAGCACGGAAGCCATCATCGCCATGAAGGGGAAAGCAAATCCATCGTTGTTTATTACCGTAAACCAGACTGCCAGGATCAGAAATACAGGCAGCAGTTTTTTCTGGTTTCGAAGGAGGCAAAGATCCTTGATCAAAAGGCCTTTCATAGCTCTTCTCCTTTCAGCATCATCAGAATGAACTCGTCCATAGTGATCCTCTCGATCACCAGGCGGGGATAGTTTTCCGCATAAAAACGCTTCTGGTCTGTCAGCAGCGTCCAACCAAAGGCTTCCCTGCGCCGGCGCAGGACTCCGATATACTGTTTATAAGAAAAACCCTTCTTCTGGCATAAGCTCCCCTGCATGGAAAAGCCGCCGTGCATCCCTCAATGCCCGGTTGGACCTGAGATCAAAATACGTTATTGACTTAGAGTTAGCTTGAAGAATTATAATTTTCCATATCGGACAAACGATCCATCCATATCTGACGAGCCCATGCCAAATGAGCGCAAAAGGAGCTGATAAACGCGTGGAAGCCATCGAAGCGATGCTGACGAGACGAAGCACCAGGAATTACAAACAGGATCCCGTGGAAAAGGACAAGCTGGACCGGATCCTTGAAGCCGCTGTCCAGGCCCCCAGCGGCGGAAACAACCAGTACTGCCACTTCATGGTCATTCAAAACCAGGAGGTCATACGGAAACTTGTTGAAATGACGGAAAGGGCCTTCGCCGGCATTGAAGCAGATGAAAACACTTATGCCAGCCTCAGGCATTCCATTGAAGCGTCAAAAAAAGGCGGGTATGTCTTCTGCTATAACGCGCCTGTCCTGATTGCTGTCGCCAACCGCAAAGGATACGGCAACAATATCGCCGACTGCGCGTGTGCCATAGAAAACATGATGATTGCGGCCAATGCGCTTTCTCTGGGCAGCTGCTGGATCAACCAGCTGCGCTGGCTGAACGAGGATCCCGGACTGGTGGAATACCTTCAATCCCTGGGAATGGAAGAAAACGAACGCGTTTACGGCGCTGTGATCATCGGGTATCCCGCCGGGGAGCTCAACAGGAGCCTGATGAAGCAAAAAGGAAACAAGATCACCTTTATCAACGCATAACCGATTAATATTTTTAGGAGGAACATATGTTCAATTTCGATTATTTCACGCCGACGAAAGTCGCCTTCGGCAGGAACACCGTTTCAAGGACCGCCGGACTGATCAGGGAATTCGGCGGCAAAAAAGTCCTGGTCCATTACGGAAGCGGCAGCGTGATCCGCTCAGGGCTTCTGAAAAAGGTCACCGATCTCCTTGACGAAGCCGGCATCCCTTATGTGACCCTGGGAGGAGCTGTTCCCAATCCCCATCTTAGCCTTGTATACGAAGGGATCGCCCTTTGCAAAAAGGAAAACGTCGATTTCCTTCTGGCTGTGGGCGGCGGAAGCGCCATCGATTCCGCCAAAGCCATCGGGTACGGTGTCGCCAATGAAGGCGACGTATGGGATTTTTATGATTACAAAAGAAAGGCTTCCGGATGTCTTCCCCTGGGAGTGATCCTTACCATTGCCGCAACAGGCAGCGAGATGAGCGATTCCTCGGTCATCACGAAGGAAGAAGGTCTGGTCAAACGCGGGTACAGCAGCGATCATGGCAGGCCGAAATTCGCGATCATGGATCCCGAACTGACCATGACGCTCCCGGATTATCAGACAGCCTGCGGATGCACCGATATCATGATGCATACAATGGAGCGCTATTTCACCAACGGCGGCAATATGGAGATCACCGACGCCATTGCAGAAGGGCTTCTTCGTACGGTGATGGCAAACGCGGAAAAGCTGAAAAAAGATCCGAAGGATTTTAACGCCCGCGCGGAAGTAATGTGGGCGGGAAGTCTCTCCCACAACGGGCTCACTGGCTGCGGAAACGACGGCGGAGACTGGATGACCCACAAGCTGGAGCATGAACTCGGCGGCCTGTATGACGTGGCACATGGCGCGGGGCTCGCCGCCATATGGGGAAGCTGGGCGAGGTACGTTTACAAAAACTGTCTGCCCCGTTTCAGGAAGTTCGCCCTAAACGTGATGCAGGTCGAACCTGCCTCGTCGGACGAGGATACTGCCCTGAGGGGGATCGAAGCGCTTGAGGATTTTTTCAGAAGGGTCGGCATGCCCACCAGCCTGCGGGAGCTGGGCGTCAATGCGTCCGAGGATGATCTTTCCCTCATGGCCCATAAGTGCGCTGTCGGCGTGAACGGCGCCATGGGATCTGCCAGACTGCTCCGGGAGGAAGACATGCTGGCCATCTTCAAAGCCAGCGTGTAAGAAGCATCGAATATCCCGCCGCAGTCGAGCGCATCCTCCGGGTACGGGTCCTATTGGCCCGGAGGATGCGCTTTTCAAACTGGCGGACTGGCAAGAACTTTTTCGAATATAAAGCAGGAAAGGAAAATGGCATATGAAAATATCATCAGCCTCCTGGATCGCCTTATCCGAAGCGCCATCCGCCGCGGCGCCTGTTTTCAGACGCGTCTTCGCTTGCGGAAAGGCTGTCCGAGCCGCGTCCCTGGAGGTCACCTGCGACGGCGTATACGAGGCGGTGCTGAACGGTAAACGGGTGGGGCGGTTTATTCTCGCCCCGGGCTGGACGGAATACAGAAAGCGCCTTCAGGTGCAGACATATGATGTAAAAAACCTCCTGGAAAAAGACAATATTCTGGAAGTCACCGTAGGCAGTGGATGGTACCGCCGGACCAACGCACCCTGGACCGGGACACAGAATCCCGATGAATTCCTGCCCGCCATGATGATCGCCTCCCTGCATATCGTTTATGCCGACGGCGCGGAAGAAACCATCCTGTCGGACGAAAGCTGGGAGGCAGCCGAAAGCGAAGTGACGCTGAGCGGCATTTTTATCGGCGAAGATGTGGATATGACCCGCATCCCGGAATATCGGCCCGTCATGGTGTGCGATCATCCAAAGGCCATGCTGATCCCCCCAGGAGGGGCCGGAGGTCCACGAGCAGGAAACCGTCTATCCGCGTTCGTCCTTCCACACGCCCCGTGGGGAATGGGTGATCGATTTCGGCCAGAATCTGACCGGTTATATGTCATTCGAGGTTTCCGCCCATGCCGGTGAACGACTATGCCTGTCCACAGCGGAAGTATTGGACAGGGATGGCAATTTCTATAACGCCAATTACCGTTCCGCCCGCAGTCAGTTGAAATATATATGCAGGGAAGGGAAGCAGGCCTATAAACCGCGGTTCACTTTCTATGGTTTCAGGTATCTGCGAGTCGACGAGTATCCGGAAGGTTTTTCCGCGGAAAACATCCGCGCGATCGTGCTCCATTCCGAAATGACGCGCACCGGTTGGCTGCACAGCAGCGACCCGATGCTGAACCGCCTGTTCAGCAACATCGTCTGGAGTCAGAAGGGCAATTACCTGGATATCCCCACGGACTGCCCGCAGCGGGACGAGCGCTATGGCTGGACGGGAGACGGACAGATCTTCTGCCGCACAGCCACATACCAGTATGACGTGCGGCAGTTTTTCCGCAAATGGCTCGCCGATATGCGTGCAGCCCAGCATGACAACGGATGGGTGCCGGAAGTGATCCCGAGCCTTACCGCCTACAAACCGGGCGGAGGTGCCTGGTCCGACGCGGTGACAATCATTCCATGGCAGTTGTATGAGACCTACGGGGACCTTTCCTTTCTGTCAGATATGTATCCCGCCATGGAAAAATGGATCGCCTACATCCCCTCCGTTTCCACTGAAAAGGATCTGTGGATCGGCTGCTGGACTTACGGCGACTGGCTTGCGCTGGACGCGCCAGAAGGTTACCATCCCGCCACGATCGAGCTTTCCAAGCGCGGGTACAGCAGCGACGACCTGATCTGCAGCGCTTTCTATGCCAACTCTGTCGACATCGTGATCAGGGCCGGCGAGCTGCTCGGAAAGGACATAAGCGGATACCGTGATCTGCATAGCCGGATCGTCAGTGCATACAAGGCCAGGTTCCGGGACCGGCTGAACACTCAGACGGAAAAAGTGCTGACGCTGCATTTCGGCCTCACGGACACCCCCCAGGCACTGGCTGACGCCCTCGCCGAACAGATCATTTCCTGCGGCACAAAACTGCAGACCGGCCTTGTGGGAACGCCGTATCTTCTGCACGAGCTGAGAAGGTACGGGCATGCGGATATTGCCTGGTCCCTGCTTTTGCGCAAAGAGTATCCTGGCTGGCTGTATTCCGTATCGAAAGGCGCCACCACGGTCTGGGATCACTGGGACGGGATCAGGCCGGACGGCTCCTTCTGGGATGACGACATGAATTCCTATAACCATTACGCTTACGGCTCCGTGGCGGACTGGGTGTTTGGGACCGCGTGCGGCATCCGGCCACTGAAGCCCGGTTTCGCACAGGTGCTCATCGCCCCGCAGCCCGACAGACGCGTCGCGTCCCTTTCCGCGGTGCTGGACACCGTACACGGCCGCGTTCGATCCGCGTGGTCCTGGACAGACGATGGGATCCGGTATGAGATCGAAACCCCCGTAGAGGCAAAGATCATCCTCGGCGGCAAAACACGCACCGTTAAAAAAGGGAGATACTTATTGTGACGACCGCGCCCGGCGCATAGGACCGCGCGGTCAATGAAACGAATCGAAAGCCGGCAGATCGCTTCCGGTGCTTATACTCAGGCAGTTTTCCGCATCGTATTCCTCCGGCCGGCCTTTATGCGATCCCGCCGCCGGAGGAATTCTGTATCCTGTTCATCCTGGCATAGCTTCCGCCCAGGGCCACCAGCTCGTCATGGCTGCCGCTTTCGGTAACACATCCGTCCTCGATCACAAGGATCGTGTCAGCGTTGCGGACAGTGGAGAGGCGGTGGGCAATGGCGATGATCGTCCTCTTCCCCGCAATGCCGGCGATGGCTTCCTGGATCTGCCTTTCCGTTTCCACGTCCACCGAGGCGGTGGCTTCGTCCAGAATGATGATCGGGGAACGCCTCAGGATGGCTCTGGCGATAGCCACGCGCTGTTTTTGGCCTCCGGAAAGGCGCAGGCCCCTCTCCCCCACCCGAGTCTGATAACCGTCGGGCATCGCCATGATATCCTCGTGGATATTCGCCGCCCTGGCGGCCGCTTCGATGTCCGCCTCCGAAGCATCCGGGACAGCATAGCCGATATTTTCCGCAATGGTCCCGTTGAAGAGGAAAGTGTCCTGCAGGACCGGGGAGATATTCCGGCGCAGGCTTTCTATGGTAATGTCCCTCAAGTCGTGCCCGTCGATCAGGATCCGTCCGGAGGTGGGCTCGTAAAAACGTGAGATCAGTTGTGTCAGGGTAGTCTTTCCGACCCCGGTCGGCCCCACCAGCGCCAGCATTTTTCCCGGCTCGCACCGGAAGGACACATCCCTTAGGACCGGGATATCCTGTCCGTATGAAAAACTGACGTGATCGAAGACGATCTCGCCCCGTACACTTTCAAGCGCTGCAGCGCCCGGCCTGGTTTGGATCTCCTGCGGCGCGTCCAGCACGTCCAGGACGCGTTCGGCCCCCGCCATGGACTGCTGTAGATTTTCAAGCAGATTGGCAAGGCCGGTGACCGGGGCGTAGAACAGTCCAAGGTACAGAAGGAACGCAACGATATCAGCCACCCTCAGTCCTTCGCGCCATGCCATGTATCCCCCGAAACTGACCACCAGCACCGTACCAAGGGAAGAGATGAATTCCACCGAAGGGTGGAACACCGCGCTGATCTTCAGCGCCTTCAGCATTGCCCGGATGTGCTCAAAGTTTTTTTCGTTCACCTTTTCGGTTTCATAGTCTTCCCGTCCGAAGGACTGTATCTCGTGGATGCCGGACAGATTGTCCTGCAGTTTTCCGTTGAGTTCGCCCATTTTTTTCTGGGAAACACGGAAATAAGGCCTTGCCTTTTTTGAAAAAATCACGCCGGAAAGAAAGATCAGTGGGATCGGAGCGCAGGTGGTCAGCGCCAGCTTCCAGTTGATGGTCAGCAGCACGATCAGCACACCGAAAAAGGTGACCAGATTGGTCATGCTTTCCGGGATCATATGGGCGTAAAGAAGTTCAAAATCCCTTGTATCGTTGACGATCCGGCTCATCAGGTCTCCGGTCTGTTTATCGTGGAAATAGCCCAGGTGCATGCGTTCAAGTATATCGTAGGTTTTTGTGCGCAGGTCTCCCACGAGGTGCCACGCGGCTTTGTGCGCAAGGTAATTGCTGAGAAAGCGAAACAGGACCCTTAAAAGGTACAACGCCGTAAGTACCGCCGTCATCAGGGCGATCGTCCTTAAGTCCTTCTCTTCCACACCCTGCTCTACGATCCCAGTCATGGCTGAAAGTACCCTGGGCGCAGCCAGGTTGACCCCCGTAAGCGCGAGGGTCGAAAGGATCGCGAAGGTATACAGTCCCCTGTATCGCGCGGCTTCGCGGCTGAGCCGCCACAGCGTTCTGATCATCCTGTTTCCCTCCCGCATATCAGACATCCATCATCCAAAGAAACGTTCCATGGATATCCTAAACCCTTGAGCACGCTCCAAGTCAATGAAAAAAAAGAAAGATGAAACAGCGGCCGTCTCCGTTTTTTTTCATGACAAACGGCCTGGTCAAGTGTATAATGGACCAGGCTGCCATCGCGCGGCGGAACGGGAGAAGTCATGGACAAATACAAGGTGCTGAAAAAATACTTTGGTTATACATCCTTCCATCCCGGACAGGAGGAAATGATCGATTCGCTGTCAAACGGGCGGGATGTGCTTGCCGTCATGCCCACGGGGGCGGGAAAATCCCTTTGTTACCAGATCCCGGCGATCCTATCGGACGGGATCTCCCTGGTCATTTCCCCGCTTCTTTCACTGATGAAGGACCAGGTGCGTTCCCTCAACCAGGCCGGTGTCCCCGCCGCATATATCAATTCCTCGCTCACCGAAGGACAGATACGCAAGGCCCTTCGCCTGGCGGGCGAAGGAGCCTACAGGATCATTTATGTCGCCCCGGAGCGCCTTGTGTCGCCTAATTTTCTTTCCTTTGCGCTCAATGCCGATATCCGCCTGGTCGCGGTGGACGAAGCTCACTGCGTTTCCCAGTGGGGTCAGGATTTCAGGCCGAGTTATCTGAAGATCGCGGGTTTTATCGGACAGTTTCCTCATCGTCCATCGGTTGGAGCCTTTACCGCAACCGCCACAGCCGCAGTTCGCCGCGACATCCTGAAGCTCCTTTCGCTGAGGGACCCAAAGATCGTGGTTTCCGGCTTCGACCGTCCGAACCTCTTTTTCGGTGTGGAAACGCCGCGGTCAAAGGACCAGTGGATCCTGCAGTATCTTTCCCATCACAGGGATGAGAGCGGGATCATTTACTGCGCCACCCGCAAAAACACCGACCGGCTCTGTGATTTCCTGAACGCTCACGGCTATCTATCGACCCGCTACCACGCCGGTATGAGCAACGAGGAAAGGATATCCAGTCAGGACAATTTTATTTTTGACCGGATAAAGCTGATCACAGCCACCAATGCCTTCGGCATGGGCATCGATAAATCCAACGTGCGTTTTGTCATCCATTATAATATGCCCCAAAGCATGGAAAACTATTACCAGGAGGCCGGAAGGGCCGGAAGGGATGGAGATCCCGCCGAATGCGTCCTCCTCTATTCCCCACAGGATATGATCATCGGCAGGTATATGATCGAGCATCGGGAAAGAAACGAGGAACTGAGCGACGGCGAATTTGAGGAACTCAGGCGCAGGGATCTTGAAAAACTGCGCAGAATGGAAAAATACTGCACCTGCCCGGGATGCCTCAGGCAGTATATTCTTGAATACTTCGGCGAAAAAGCCGGCAGCAGCTGCTCTGGCTGCTCCCACTGCACCGGAGGATACGCAGTTACGGACGCCACCTGGGAAGCTCGGAAGGCTGTCGCCGCCGCGGTCGAGCTCAATGGACGCTGCGGATTGAAGAACATGGCCAAAGTCCTTTGCGGGACCGTCCGGGAGGAAGACAAAAAACGCCGTTTTTCATCTTTGCGCTGCTGGAAAGCTCTTGATGGGATGGAAGAAACGGATGTATGCGACCTGCTTGAGGCTTTGATTCAGGACGAAATCCTATCCCGGAGCTTCCCGGGCGGGTATCCTGTAATCAATCCTGGCCGCCTGGCAGAGGATATCCTTTCGGGGAAAAAAAGCTTCATGTGGCGCAGGCCGGCCGAAAAAAAAGAAAGCCGGAACGCTCCCGTCCGGATGGAAAACGAAGGGGCATGGAGCGAGGAAGATCTGATGGCGCTCCTGCGGGGTCTCCGTTTGACCATCTCGCAGGAAAAAGGTCTGCCGCCCCACATTATTTTTTCCGATTCGGCCCTTTCGGACATGTGCAGGAAGCTCCCGCTCACGGAGCGGGAATTTATCGACGTTTCCGGCGTCGGCTTCCGGAAAGCCGAGGAGTACGGCGAGCGTTTCCTGCAGGTGATCCGTTCCTTCTGCGCCCGCTTTGCCATCCGTGAGATCTCGGATGATCCGAAGAAGGGCCGGCAGAGAAAGACATACCGGCAGGACCAGCGCCTGCGGTTCATGCTCACCCCGTCGGAAGCCTCCGCCTTTGTCCCCTCCGAGGAGCCCTGCTCCATGGCGCATTTTGCCAAAGTCCTTTCCGATCTGAAGGAGCCTTCGGAAGTCCGGAAGCTCTTTGGGGTGGATGTTGAAGGGAAGCTCCTTTCCCTGGATGTGCTGAAAAAAGAAAAAAAAGAAACCGGCGAATACGCCGTCCCCGGTCCCAGAGCACAGGAATTCCATCTTTCGGTGCAGGAAAAGCTTTCCGCAAAGGGCACAGCCTATCAGACCGTCCTGCTTTCCCCCGAAGCACAAATGATGATCCTCCGGCTTTATACTGCTCCGGAGGATCAAAAATGAGATCATATTAAGGCTGATACGTCCATCCGGCGTCCCCGTGGTAGATCATCAGCTTCGTCATTCCGCCGTCCACACAGATATTCTCCCCGGTAATGAATCCGGCCTTGTCGCTTGCAAGGAAGAGGATCAGTTCCGCGATGTCTTCCGGCCTGCCGACCCTGCCCGCCGGCTGCTGCAGGGCATCGGGGCCGTCATACTCTGCGCCGCAGGTTTCGATCCATCCGGGAGAAATGCTGTTTACCCTTACCCTGCTCGCCAGGCTGACCGCCAGGGCATGGGTCAGGGCCGATATCCCTCCCTTGGCGGCAGTGTAGCTTTCCGTCTGCGCCTGGCTCATCCTGTCCCTGGAGGAAGAGATGTTGATGACTGAGGCTCCGGGAGCAAAAACCGGAAGGAACAGCTTGGTCAAATAGAAAGGCGCCGTTACCCCCACGGCCAGGGCACACTGGAAATCCTCAAAGGAACATCCGTCGATCCCTTTCATCGGCGGCGGCGCATTGTTGACAAGCACGTCCACACGCCCGTAACGGGTGACTACATACCGCGCGAACGCTTCAAGGTCTTCCCGTCTGCCGACGTCGCCGGTAAAGGAACACCCGGGAAGGATGTCCACCGTACAGACGGTTGTTCCTTCCCTGCGGAACGCCTCCGCCGCGGCTTTGCCTATTCCGTGCCCGCCGCCGGTGATGACCGCGACCTTCTCCATGGTTTATTCCTTCCCGCCCTTTTCGGCGATCGAAAAAAAGGATCTTGGAATATGGCAATACCCTCCCGGATTCTTGTCCAGATATTTCTGATGGTATTCTTCCGCGGGATAAAAGTTCTGAAGAGGCCCGACCTCTACCGCCAGAACTTTTCCGCACTTTTTTTCTTCCTCATCATACGCGTTTCGGATGGCGGGAAGAAGCGTTTCGTCCGCATAGTAGATACCGGTGCGGTACTGAATACCCTCGTCATGCCCCTGACGGTTGACCGAAAGGGGATCAATGACCGAGAAATAATACCGAAGCAGTTTTTCCGGGGATATAACGGTCTCGTCAAATACGACCCGCACTGTTTCGGCGTGTCCGCTGTCGGCGCAGACATCCCGATATCCCGGATTCTCCGTGGGGCCGTTGGCATAGCCCGTTTCGGTTTCCACGACACCGTCAAACTGGTCGAGGTATTTCTGCATGCCCCAGAAACATCCGCCGGCAAGATAGATGGTTTTCAAATCTCCCACACCTCCTCAAATCAGTCCGCGCTGCCCGCCGATGGCATGAAAGCGCGTGTTGAAAAAACTATCGGACCGCTGATAGCGACGCGTCGATCTTACTTCTTGAAAGAAACGGCCTTCCGGCCTGGAGCCATGTACGGTTCAGCCGTTTTCAGTCAGCTTCTTTTTCAGGTCGTCGACCGACTGGGCCGTCTGAGGGTCCGTTTTCAGGTCCGCGGCCACCTTCTGGCACGCGTGCATCACGGTGGTATGGTCCCGGTTGAAGGCCCGCCCGATCATCTCGAGGGAAACACCCACCATCTCCCGGCACAGGAACATGGCCAGCTGCCTTGGAACGGCGATCTCTCTGGACCGCCGGGGGCCTTTCAGATCCTCCCAGCGAATGTTGAAATAATCCGCCGTTGCCCTGATGACGTCGTCGCTGCTGACCCGCCGCTTTTCACTGGCGGCGAAAGTCTCCCGCAGGGCGGTTTCAGCCAGTTCCCTGTCCACCTGGCGGCCGGTCAGGGAGGCGTAAGCGATCAGCCTGGTCATTGCGCCTTCCAGTTCGCGGATGTTGCTGGAGATCCTCTCCGCGATCATATGCAGCACCTCGGGAGGCACGTTGATGGGCTCATCCTCCGCCTTCCTCCGAAGGATCTCATAGCGTGTTTCCTCATCGGGCTTGGAAATGTCCGCGATCAGCCCGCCCTCAAAGCGGGACCTTAAACGTTCTTCCAGCCGTGGGATCTCCTTGGGCGGCTTGTCCGAAGAAATGATGATCTGCTTGCGGTTTTCCCGCAGGCTATTGAAGGTGTGGAAAAACTCCTCCTGCGTGGCGTCTCGTCCCGCCAGAAATTGGATGTCGTCCACCATCAGCACATCCACATTGTTGCGGTATCTTTCCTTGAATTCGGACATGGTACGGGTTTGGATAGCCGCGATCATTTCATTGGTAAACGCCTCTGTGGTCATGTATTTGACCCTCGCCTCCGGATTCTGGGAAAGGATATAATGACCGATCGCGTGCATAAGATGCGTTTTGCCAAGCCCCACCCCGCCATAAATGAATAGCGGGTTGTAGTTGGTCCCCGGGGATTCCGCCACTGCGAGGGACGCGGCATGGGCAAAGCGGTTGTTGCCCCCCACAACGAAAGTATCGAATGTATATTTCGGGTTCAGGGACGCTGCCGACAGGTTTTTTGCCGGTGCCGTGCCGTTTTTCATCTCGCCTGCTTCCGATGGGGTCAGGATCTCCACTCGCATATGCCGACCCGATGCCTGGGAAACGGCATTTGCGATCAGCCCCGTGTACCTGTTTACCACAAACTGGTAATAAAAATCGGTGACCGCCTCCACATACAGGCATTCTCCTGTAATGGAAAGCGGGCGGAGCGCTCCCCGGATCCAAGTGTTGAAGGTCACTTCCGTCATTTCCGCGCGCATCAGAACGCATGCTTTTTCCCAAATCGCCGCCGTATCCACTGGAATATCTCCCCTAATTGTATATTTATTTCATCTTAGCTCTTTCCGGGGGCACAGGACCGGGACCGGAAGAAACCGTCTCCGGTTCTTGTTTGTGGATAACCTCCGGTGGATAACTTTTTCCTGCCGTGCCGCTATCCGATTCTATCAGATATCCGCAAACTTTTCAAGCGGCAGTTCTTCCCGTTTTTCGGACAATATCAGACATGTTACGCAGTCTGTTTCATCTTTCTCTTTTGGATCACACGGTGGATAACACGCCGTACAATTTCTAGTGCCGTATTCTTTGTTCATGCACTACCGGTAGGCCGCAATATGCATATTTATTCATTATCCAAATCCAGTATATCTTCTTTTTTAAGACATATTTAATAATTTTAGTCATATGGTTATCCGACCGCACGGCCATTTTTTCTTCTGTTTATGGACTTTTATGATGCTTTGTGCTATCTTTATGTTGTGTGCATATCGTCTGTCAGAAAGGAGCAGCCCATGATCGCGGTCGCACAGGTCCTTTCCATCCTGATCCCCTGGGTGGGTCCTTCTCTGAGCGATCTGCTTTTCCCCACCGCCGAGAGGATCTGCGTCCGTCTTTCGGGATATTCCTCCAAGCGTTCCCCGGAAGATGACCGTGATTTTGTAAGGCAGCACGTATTCGAGTCGGTGTACCGGCTCACCGGCGGTTCCCTGCTGGTTTTTCCCTCTCCCGGGCAGGAGGTCACGATGTGCCCGGACGATTTTGATACGATCGCCGATGAGATCATGTTCCTTCTGTTCGACACATTTCCCGCGGACACGCTCCATTTGCGCATTCTCCAGGAATATGCGGAGCGTACCGGGAGCCTTTCTGCCCTGAGAAAGATCTATGTCTCCTTCGGCGGCATGCTTTCAGGCGGTGAAATGGCCGCACTGAAGAGGGTCATCCTCGGCTTTCCCGCTTTCAGACTGTACTGGCTGACGGACGCCGGCGGTTTCCCATCCTGAATAAAAAGAAGGTTTTCTATTTTGAGCAAAGTCATCTCAGTCGTCAACCAGAAAGGCGGCGTGGGCAAAACCACCACCGCAGTCAATCTATCTGCATGCCTTGCCAATGTCGGATCCCATGTGCTGATCGTAGACCTCGATCCCCAGGGCAACGCATCCAGCGGGCTTCAGATGAAAGCCGGAAGCCGTACAGTGTATGAAGCTTTGCTTGGCCAATGCGCACTGAAGGACGCTGTGACCCACACACTGCAGAAGCACCTGGACGGCGCTCCCACCGATATACGGATGGCCGGGGCCGAGCTTGAGCTGGCGGGAATGGAAAAGCGGGAGTTCTGCTTGAAAGAAGCCCTCGCGCCCATCCGTGGAGATTACGATTATATCCTGATCGACTGTCCTCCCTCCCTGGGCCTGATCACCGTCAATGCCCTGGCCGCCGCCGACAGCGTTCTGATCCCCATTCAGTGCGAATACTATGCCCTGGAGGGTGTTTCGTCCCTGATCAACACCATCAACCGCATCAAAAAGAGCATCAACCCCCACCTGGAAACCGAAGGAGTGGTGCTGACCATGTTTGATGGCAGGACCAACCTTAGCCTTCAGGTCGCGGCGGAAGTAAAAAAGCATTTTAAGAACAAGGTATTCTCCTCGGTGATCCCACGCAACGTACGTCTGGGGGAAGCGCCGAGTCACGGACTTCCCATCCACCTGTATGATCCCAAGTCAGCCGGGGCTGAAGCATACAGTTCCCTGGCCAGAGAACTGATCAAGCGAAACCGGAAGTAGAGAAAGGAGTCATGGCACCATGAAAAAAAGCGGCCTTGGACGCGGCCTTGACGCGCTGCTCCCGGAACTGGAGGAAGAAAATCCGCAGGACGGGCAAGCCACGCTGAGCATCCACCGCATCGATACCAATCCGGATCAGCCGAGAAAGAATTTCTCAGAGGAATCCCTGCGGCAGCTGGCCGAAAGCATCGCCACCGCCGGCATACTCCAGCCGATCCTGGTGGTGCGCCGCGGCGATCGCTTTCGTATCGTCGCGGGAGAAAGGCGATTCCGTGCCGCAAGGCTTGCCGGGCTGACTGAAGTTCCGGCGATCGTGCGGGACCTGACCGAAGAGCAGCAGATGGAGATCGCACTGATCGAAAACCTTCAGCGTGAAGACCTAAACCCCATCGAAGAAAGCGAAGCCATAAAAAACCTGATGGACAAGTGCGGCTACACCCAGGAGCAGGCCGCCCGCAGGCTGGGGCGTTCACGGCCCGCGGTCGCAAACTCCCTGCGGCTGCTCTCCCTTCCCGAGGTAATCCGCCGCTATGTCGCCGACGGACTTCTTTCGGCAGGGCACGCAAGGGTCCTGTGCGGAATCGAGGACGAGGAAAGGCAGCTTGCCCTCTGCGAAACCACGCTTCGCGAGGGCTTGAACGTCAGAGCCCTTGAAGCCCTTGCAAGCAAAAAAGCCGCCTCCCCCACAGACAGCAAAGCACCTCGGTCCCTGTCCCTGGAGCTTAAGGATATGCAGGAAAGACTTACATCAGCCTTCGGTGTCAAGGCGCAGATCTCCGGCAGCGAGGAAAGCGGCAGGATCGTCCTGTCTTATTCCAGCCGAGAGGAACTGGAAACCATATACGACCGATTGGAACGGCTTGAGCAATAAAAAAGACCGATCAAAAAACCGCGCCGAAGCGCGGTTTTTTGATCGGTCTTATCAGTCTTAGGCTTCCTTCGCCATTTCCACCAGCTGGGCAAAAGCGGCGGGATCGCTGACTGCCAGTTCCGCCAGCATCTTGCGGTTCACTTCGATGTTCTTCTTCTTGAGACCGTTGATGAAGGTGGAGTAGCTCATGCCATTGGCGCGGGCGCCCGCGTTGATGCGGACGATCCACAGGCGGCGGAAGTCGCGCTTGCGCTGCTTGCGGCCGACATAGGCATAACGGAGAGAACGGCGAACCTGTTCACTGGCGCTGCGATACTGCTTGGACCTGGTGCCAAAGTAGCCCTTCGCCAGCTTCAACACCTTGCGGCGTTTTTTATGGGCATTTACAGCCCTTTTGATGCGTGCCATAAAATAACCTCCTTACCGGCGACGGACTTATTTA
>JAFWWK010000205.1 GCA_017523615.1 Clostridia bacterium | reverse complement strand
CGCATGGCCATGGTGGAGTTCACCATGTCATACAGGTAGAACTGCAGCGACCAGGTGTCGCTGGAGGTGGAAAACATGGAGGAGCGGTACCAGTCGTTCCAGTATCCGAGCGCCTGGAAAAGGCCCACCGTGGCAAGCCCCGGCCCCAGCACCGGCAGAACGATCCGCCAGAAAATGGTCCAGTGGCCCGCGCCGTCTATTTTGGCCGATTCCACCACCGCGTCCGGTACGGAGCCTGTGATGAAGGTGCGCATCAGGATGACCAGGAACGGGGACATCAGCGCCGGGAACCAGATGGCCAGCGTGGATCCGCGCAGGTTCAGCACGTTCGCGTACATCATGTACCAGGGGATCATGCCGCCGCCGAAAATGGTGGTGAAGTAGATCAGGAAGGACACGTTGTTGCGGTATTTGAAGTCTTTCCTGGAGATCACGTATGCCGTCAGGGTGATGACCATCAGGCCCAGGGCCGTCCCCATGAAGGTGTAGTAGAAATTCATTTTGTAAGCCTGGACGATGCCTTCCGGGGACCGGAATATGGTCCGGTAGGATTCCAGCGTCGTGTTCCGGGGCAGCAGGCTGAAGCCTTCCTTGAGGATGGTATAGTTGTCCGTCAGAGATCCGGAGATGATCACGATAAAAGGCAGCACGCAGATGATGGAAAGAAGCGTGAGCAGCACGCCTTTGATGATGTGGAAGGGAATGGTGGAGCGATCCCTGATTTTCATGCGTTCTCCTCCTTTCCGATCAGAACAGCGCGTATTCCGGGTTCCTGTGCTTGATGCACAGGTTGGTGACGATGATGACGATGAACCCGAACAGCGACTGGAACAGGCCCGCCGCGGTGCCCAGGCCCATGCTCAGCGGCTGGGTGGTGGTGATGCGGTACACATAGGTGTCAAAAATGTCCGTCACGTTGAACAGGGTGCCGTTGTTGCCCACCAGCTGGTAGAACAGTTCGAACTGGCCTTTCATGATCCCGCCCAGGGCGTAAAGCAGCAGGATGATGAAGGTCGGCTTGAGCAGCGGCACGGTGATGTAGCGGATCTGCTGGTAGATGTTCGCGCCGTCGATCTGCGCCGCTTCGTAGTATTCCGTGCTGATGCCCATGATGGTGGCGAGGTACACCACCATGCCGTAGCCGATGTTCTTCCACAAATAGAACAGGGTGATCAGCCAGGGCCAGTAATGGGGTGTGTTGTAAAAGTCGATGCGCTGCATGTTCATGGAGGTGACGAAATTGTTGATCAGGCCCACCTCATATTCAAACATATTGAATACCAGCACCCGCAGGATGACGTAGGACACGAAGTAAGGCATGAAGATCATGGTCTGGGAGATCTTCCTGAGCCTTTTATTGTTCACGTGGGATATCAGGATCGCGAAGAAGATCTGCAGCACGTTGCCGACCACGATGAACACCACGTTGTAAAGCACGGTGTTTTTCGTCAGGTGGAGGATCTCGGAGCGGACCAGGAATTCAAAGTTCTTGAACCCCACGAAAGGACTGGCGAAAAGGTGGTCGCGGAAATTGAACTGGGTGAAGGCAAAATAGATGCCCGTCATGGGCAGGTAGTTGTTGATCAGGAAAAATCCGAAGCAGGGGATCAGGAAAACGAACAGGATCCAGTTCCGCCGGAGTTCCTCTATGAAGCCGTGCTCCCTGCAGCGGGCGCGTTCGGCCTTTTCAAGGCGCTTGCTGAAAACGTACCCCGCGGCGCCCAGCAGCAGCACCGCGCAGGGCGCCGCGCCGGGGACAAAACCCGTCATCCCGTAATGGAGGTTGGCGAAAACGATCAGCCCCAGGGTGCCTGCCGCCGCTGCTGCGGAAAACACCATGCCCTTCTGGAACATGGAATATACGCGGAGCATGCCCTTGCCTTCCCTGTTCCTGTCCCGGGTCAGGTACGCGGCGAAAGAAAGCAGGCAGAAAACGATGCCCGCCGCGGAAACGATCAAAAGCAGGAAGGACCAGAAGCCCAGGATGCCCTGCTTGCTGGTCTCCACGAAGGACAGGAAAGTGAGTACGCTGTGGTTCGGGGTCAGCTTCTTGATCACCGTTGCCTTCAGGCCCATCGCGCTGTAAAGGGCCTCGGTGTTTACCGCCCTGATCCAGGAGAAAAAGGGCACGAAGAACAGCAGGATAAGCAGCGCGCAAGCGCCGAGCGCCGCAAGGCGCTTTTGATCCACCGGGAGGCGTGCGCCCTGCGTATTCCGCTGCGCCGATAGGGTCTGCCGGGTCATGATGATCCCTCCGGATTGAAATGAATTGAAATAATTTACGTATAATAATTGAAACGTTTTAATTTCGAGTAGACTATAACATGCCGCAGATCCTTTGTCAATAGTCAGGGAGAAAAATAATTAAAACGTTTTAAAAAAGGGCTGTGACAATAACGGCATCAAAAATGATGACCGTATCAGTCACAGCTCCTTTTCCTTTTCTTCCCTCGGGGAAAGCGGCGCCTTGCCGCGCTGCCGGACAGCAAAAAAGCCACAGCTCTGTGTGGCTCTCCATGCGGAACGATCCGCGCTGTCACCGGCCGGACAGCAGTCTTTGCCACTCCGCGGCCGTGATTTTATGCGGATGAAGACCCGCGGGGATGGCTTCGGCGCAAAGGCTGATCACATGCCCGTCCATATGGAATGTCCTGAACATGAGGACTTTGCCGTGAAAAAAGATGCGTTCTTCGTCATAGTCGATCCTGTATCCCTCCTCCTCGAAAAGCGACAGCCCCCGGCCCGTCTCTTTGGCGAATGCTTCCCGCACGGTCCAGACCGTGTAGAACGCCAGGAGGGGATCCGCCCCGGATGCGATCAGGCTTTTCTCGCTTCCGCTCAGGAAGCGGTGAAAGACAGACACATCGATATCCCTGATCTCTTCGACGTCCACGCCCACCGGCGCGGACGCCTGCGCAAAAACGACCATGGATCCGCCGTGGGAGAGGGAAAACTGGATCTCCGGATGCCCTTCCACACCGGGTTTTCCATAAGCGCCGTATGCCATGCGGCAGGGCGCGCCGCCCATGGCCGCCCCGATCCCTCTTATGCACATCAGCGCGCCTGCGGCTGAGCGGATCCTGTCCTCCGCGTGAACAAAGCCCTGAGCTTTTTTGCGGGCCGCCTCCGTTAGATGGGACAGGATGAGGTCATAATCCTCCCTGAGGGGCAGTGACCGCATATCCGCGATCTGGATCAACATGGCGTCTCCCGTCCTTATGATCTGATTTGTTCCAGCAGCCAGTCGACTGCGGAAGGGTGAATGAAGCGCGCGTCCCAGGTGGCAAGGAGTTCGCCGGAAACACCATCCCGGGGGAACAGGGTCAGGCGGCAGGGGACTTCCTCCGGCTTGAATCCCCGCAGTTCTTCCATTCGCATATACCCCTGGATCAGAGCGGCCCGGCTGCCGCCGGAAAGGCTGTCCCCGCTTTCCCGCTTTTGCTTTCCCCGGATATCGACGGTGAGGATCTCCGGCGCCGCTTTGGCCTCTTCTCTGCCGAGAAAGGCGTTCGCGCCGGCCCGCAGGGTCCTGAAACCGGGGAAGTCCGTTTTCCGTACCGCCGAGAGCAGCTCTTCACGGGAGGGAAGACGGCCTGCGGAAACCTGTTTATGCATCCAGCGGGGACGCCTGGATCCTTCCGACGCGTCCGGGTAAAGAGCATCGTTCCGGTAGAAAAACTCGGCGCTGAAAAACATTTCGGTGGAGCCGTAAATGACGATCAGCAAACCTTTGGATACCCGGGAGACCTTCTTCGCCACCTCGGGCGTCAGCCGTTCCCCTCCGAAAAACACGTACTTGAAACCGGTGAACACTTCGGCAAAGGCAGGGTCCTCCAAAAAACGAAGAATGACGGAGAGGGTGCTGGCAACGATATCCGGGCGGTGCCGCGCGATCAGGTCCGTGAGGAGGTCAACGGAGTACTGTTCCCTGTCCGTCGGCAGGAGCATGGTCCTCTCCGCAGAAAAAATGATGCAGATGTCAATGATCGCAGCCACAAAGGGAAGACTGAAAAAACAAACGGACATCTCCCATGGGAAAGGCAGGTCTTCCCTCAGGATCCGGGAACTGAACGCGGAGCCCAGCGCCGTTGTGAAAGCGGCATGGCGCAATACCACGCCTTTCGGCTGGCGCGGCTCACGCATAAATGGACCTCATGACTTTTTCGAGGTAGTCGTCATCATAAGCACAATGGCGGCGCCTTCGAGCAACAGACATCTTATCATCCATGGACTAAACGGCTGTCTCCCGCGGCCTTCTGCGGTCCGCGTTTTGAGACAGCCTTTACTTATCCGGTCCTGCTTGCCGACGGGCTGTTATATAATTATGAAAGCCTGTAAATATCCGGTCCGTCCCCTGTCCCGGACGGGGCGAACCCGTGGCGGACAGCGATGCGCTTTGTGATCTCCTGTCCCGGGTCGCATTCGATCACGATCGATTTCCCTTCGTATCGCGCCTGATCGATCATCCTCTTTGTCAGCGCCGAGGCAAATCCCATTCCCCAATAATCACGGGCAAGGACCCAGCCGATCTCCATACTGTTTTCATCATAAGCGTGGTAAATGACGTATCCGATGAAAGCGCCGTCCATGTCGGCCGCGTATACGGGAGGTGTGTCCGACAGCGCGGTTTTAAGAAACGCGCGGGTCCTCTCTTTTGAGTAAGGTGGTTCCAGGAAGCGCATGACTTCCGGATCGGACAGGAGAGAGTATAGCGGTCCGAAGTCCTGTTCCCTCATTTTGCGTATCGTCAGCATCGGCCTTCCTCTTTCATGACATATATCAGGTCGCGCGAGGCCGGATCCCCGGGAAGGAACGGTTAAAACAAAAAAGAGAGCCCGCAGGCTCTCGTCGGGAGGGGGAGGATCACTTCGCCTCCAGCCACTCCTTGGCCTTATCGGCGCTCAGGCGTTTGATGGTCTCTTCCGTGTAAGGGCTCTCGCTGCCGCCCGCGCAGTACAGGAAGAACTTGCCGCCCGCGGTCTTGTACAGGGACTCTTCGTATCCGGTCGGATCGCCGAAGGCACCCACAGTACGCTTCTCGACCAGTTCGGAAGCTTCGGTGTCGTAATCCACCTTGCAGATCGTCTTCTTCATCGCTCAGGGTTCCTTTCCTTGTCCGTCCGGTCAAGGTTACAACCTTTCCCGGGGAATCAAATATTTTAACAAGGCTGTGCACCTTGCCCGCCAGTATCTTAACATACATCCGGGAAAAAAACAACAATACAGCGGTGTTTCCACCCATAAAAAGCGCCGGAAAAACGCGAAAAAACGTGAAAAAACGCGTTATTGCCGCCGCTGGCCGCCCAAAGACGCTGGGAGTGCGGCCCATGGGAGGGGTATAAGGAAAACTTCAGCCCTTTTCGTCCCCGGGGATGATCATGGGCCTGAAGCGATCGGCGACGGCCCGGATGACCGGTCCCAGGCCAAAGGCGATGGCCACGGTGACGATGCCCACGTCACCCCCCGCCAGGAGGCCCAGAAGGATAAAGGACACGTCCCAGAGCATGCGTACAGCCATGAACGAGGGCTTTTTGATGGTTTCGTGGATGAGCAGCGGCATGGAGTCATAAGGCGCCGTGCCCAGGTCCACCACCATGTAAAAGGCCGCGGCCACCAGGAACAGGGCGATGGCCGGGATGAAGACCGCGATCTTCCCGGCGGTCTCCAGGGCCTCGGGATGCAGACCCAGGGTGTCCATCAGGAAGGAAAACAGGTCCGCGGAATAGCCCACCAGAAACATGTTGGCCAGCGTGCCGACGCCGATGAGGCGGGGGGAGCGCCAGAGGACGAAAACGAGCATCACGGCGTTCAGGATCATCTGCCATGTGCCGAAGCTCATCCCGATGCGGCGGCTGACCCCGAGGTTGAAGGTGGAATACATATCCGCGCCCCAGCCGATGCGGTCCAGGACCGCCACGGCGAGGCCCATCATTACGACGCCTGCGATGAGGACGACCAGCCGGCGTTTCAGGTTTTTCGCGCTGCGGAACCGTTCCGCGAAGCCAAGGAGGAATGCTTTCATTGTCAGTCTTCTTTCTGCCGCTGATCCGGCGGCAGACCATCTTACCACGATTTGCCCCGTGTGAAAAGTGTTTCGGCGAAAAACAAGGGGTCCGGTGAATTGACATGGTTTCCCGCGGATGATACAGTTTCTCCGTGAAAGCGCAAAGAGATTGTCGGAAGCGGCGCGCAGCAAACGCGGACCGCGGATGTTGCATATATAAGAACGGTCGTTTGCCGTTGACGGGATCTGTGAAGCGGCGAAGGAGAGAAACATGGGCCAGATCAAGATCATCACCTGCCCGAAGTGCGGGGCCGAGATCCGGAGGGAAAAGCCGGGACACGCGTTTTTCCGATACGGTCCTCCGGCCGGGGAGTTCTGGCTGAAGTTTTCGGATGAGCTTTTTACCCATCCGAGCTACGAGGCGAGGGAGCCAGGGGCCGTCGAATATGTGGTCAGGCGGATATTGTCCCACTACGGCGTGAACGGGAACAATATCACCGTTCAGACAGAATATCGGTCAAAAGACCTCAAAAACGAAAACGGAACGCTGGGAAGCTTTGCCCCGATCGGCCGGGACGGAGGCGTCATCAAAACCGTGCATCTGCCTGATGAAAGGACTGGGCGGCGAAAAAGATGAGGCCCGGGGCAGAGCGTTCCTCTGCCAGGCGGCCGCCCTCGGGTCGAGGGACGCGGCCAGGATCCTCGGGGCGTAAAGCCAGTCCTTATACAGGGATGGACGGCGGCATATGCGCATGGAATATCCGTTTGGGTGAGAAAGATAAAATGCGATCCCAGTCGCTTTTAAGGATCGGGTTGCTTTCATACGCCGCAAGGTGACCGTACGGCTCGAGGTCTCCGACAAAACAGTCCCCATCGTCAAGGACAAGGGAAACGCTGTCTTCGCTGTGGCTGGGAGTATGGATGATCTCCCCGGCGATGCCGAGGCCCGCAAGGAAAGCCCTGCTTTCTTCGCAGGAAATGACCGCCGCGTTCCCTTCGCAGACGGGCGTAAACGGCAGACGGTCCCTTTCAAAGATCCTGTCCGAAAAGTGGACTGAGCCTGCCTGGACGTCCATCAGCAATAATTTTACGCCAGCTTCCGTCAGGCTTCCGACAAGTCCCATGTGATCGGGGTGATAATGGGTGGCCATAACGTACCGTATGGCTTTAAGCGATATCCCATTCCTTTTAAGCGCCTTGTAAAACGCGTTCAGCGTCCCCGCGTAATCTGTGTCGAGCAGCAGCCCGCCCAAATGTCCGGGGAAATAAAAGGTGTTGGTGTTCCCGTACTTCAGCATGATCATGTTATTCACCCCCTGCGGATGCCGGTTCGCCGGGCGGATCGCCCATGTGCATGATACCTTATCCGCCCCCTGACAGCAATAAAAAGAAACCCTTTCGCGGATCATTGACTTAGAGCCGGCTTAAAGGAATACAATCATCATGCCGAAATGGGATTT
Organism: Clostridia bacterium; assembly: GCA_017523615.1. Classification (GTDB taxonomy): domain Bacteria; phylum Bacillota; class Clostridia; order Christensenellales; family Aristaeellaceae; genus RUG756. The sequence continues at coordinate 3,207 of JAFWWK010000205.1, read as the reverse complement.
CCTTTGTTGACGAAAAACTGCCGGGAGGACGAAACATGAAAAAGGTAACGGTATTATGGTCAAGCCCCAACACGGACGGCCTGACCGCTTCGGCGAAGGACCGGTTTGTCCGGGGACTTGAACTGTCCGGCGCCGAGGTGGGCGAGATCTGCCTGAACCGGATGAAGATCGAACACTGCCGCGCCTGCGCAAACGGCTGGGGCGCCTGCAGGCAAAAGGGCGAGTGCGTGATCCGGGACGACTTTGAGGAGATCTATCGGGCACTGCGGGGATCGGACGGCATCGTATGGATCAGCGCCGTCTACTGGTCCGAAATGACGGAATGCTTCAAGGCGTTCCTGGACAGGCTCCGCCGGTGCGATGCGGCGCACAACCATTTTCTTAACGAAAAACGCTGCGTCCTGATAGCCTGCGCCGGCGGGACCGGCAGGGGGACCCTGGAATGCCTGACGCAGATGGAACGGGGACTGACCCACATGGGCATGCGCGCCTATGACCGCATACCGGTCGTGCGCTACAACGCGGATTATATGCTTCCCGCCCTGACGGAAGCCGGAAAGACCTATGCCGAACGGCTGGAGACCGGATTTGACATGTACTACTGACGGAGACGTTTTCCTTAGCCCCGACAGGAGGGACGTAATGTGAAAAGGACCTTTGCTTATCACTTTGCCTGCGCCGTACTCTTTTCATTCGCCGCGGCGGAGGAAACGTTCTTTGTCCCCGGCAGCCTGGGGAACGTCTTCTGCGTAATGAAGGTGCCCGAGGGCGACGGGCCCTTCCCCCTGATCATCCTGTGCCATGGGTTCGGCGAAAGCCATATCGGGAACCGGGATTACGCCGATTTCTTTGTTTCCAACGGCTTTGCGGCCTGCAGCCCGGATTTCTGCGGCGGCGGGATCTTTTCAAGAAGCGACGGAAAAATGACGGACATGTCCGTTTTGACGGAGGCGGAAGACCTGAATGCCCTGATCGACCGTTTTCTGGAGGACCCCAGGTTTTCCTGCATATGCCTTTGGGGAGACAGCCAGGGAGGGTTTGTTTCATCTTATGTGGCAGCCTGCCGGCCGAAGGATATCGCGGCCCTGGTGCTGGAATATCCCGCCTATGTGCTTGTGGACAGCGCCAAAGGACAGCGGCGGGCGGATGGGACTTTTCCCGAAACAGGCTGGCTGCTGGGCATGAGGATCGGCCGCGGATACAACGAAGCGCTCGCTGATATGGATATCTACGGGCACATCGCCTCCTATCGCGGCCCTGTTTTGATCCTCCACGGGGATAAGGACCGGCTGGTCCCCCTTTCCTACTCCCGGCGGGCGCTGGAGGCGTTTGAGCATGCGGAGCTGATCGTCATGCCGGGACAGAGCCACGGCTTTACGGGCGAAGGAAGGCGCGAGGCTATGAAAATGGAACTGGCTTTTTTGGAGGAGATCAGGTAAGGACAGCGGAGGGGAGCGGGGATCATGGCGCCAAAGGGGAAAACCGAACTTTTTGAAACCATGCCTGTTCCCCGTGCCCTGACCAGGATGGCCATTCCCACCATCATAAGCCAGCTGATCACGCTGGTCTACAACATGGCGGATACCTGGTTCATCGGCCGGACCAACGACCCTTACATGGTGGCCGCTTCTTCCCTGGTGCTGACGGTGTTCCTGATGGCGGGGGCGCTGGGCAATTTGTTCGGCGTGGGCGGCGGCAGCCTGGTGGTGCGGCTGTTGGGAAAAAAGGAAGAGGAGGAAGCACGGCGCGCGGCTTCCTGGACGCTGGTCTGCGCCTGCGCCGCGGCGCTGCTCTTTTCCCTCCTGTGCCTCATCCTGATGGATCCCCTGCTGAAGCTTCTGGGCGCCAGCAAAAACACCATCGGCTACGCCCGGCAGTACCTGCTTTTTGTGGTGGTGATCGGCGGCGTTGCCAACGTTGAGGGCACCACCATGTCCTTTATGCTTCGCAACGCCGGTTATTCCCGGGAAGCGGCTTTCGGCCTGGGGATGGGCGGCGTTTTGAACATCGCTTTGGATCCGCTGTTCATGTTCGTGATCCTGCCGGACGGTTTCCAGGTCATGGGCGCGGGGATCGCCACCATGCTGTCGGGCATGGCGTCCCTGGCATATTTTATCCTGGTATACCGTAAAATAAAGCGGGATTCCGTTCTGGATATTCCCAGGCGCATCGAAAAGATCCGCCCGGAGTCCCGGAAAAACATCTTTTCCATCGGCATTCCCGCAGCGCTGAGCGTGTTCCTGTTCGACTTGACCAATATCGTCATCAACCGCCTGTCCGCTTCCCACGGGGATGTGGAGCTGGCGGCTGTCGGCATCGTGCAGAAGGTGGAACGATTCCCGCTGAATATCGGCATCGGCATATGCCTTGGCATGATCCCGCTGATCGGCTACAATTATGCCGCCGGGAACTTCAGAAGGATGAAAGCCTTTTTCACCGCCGCCCGGGTGGCGGGCCTGGCAGTTGCGGCCTTCAGCGTGCTGATGTATTACCTGTTTGCGGACAGGCTGATAGCCGCTTTCATCAGCGACGCCCGGACGGTGGAATTGGGCACCGTTTTCCTCAGGGCACGGTGCTTCGCCACGCCCTTTATGGTCCTCAGCTTCAATATGGTCAATTTTATGCAGGCCGTCAACCGGGGCAGGGAATCCTTCCTGCTGGCCGCCATACGCCAGATCGGCCTGAATATCCCCATCCTTTTCCTGATGAACGCCCTGCTGGGCATGATGGGCATCGTATGGACACAGGCCGCGGCTGATGTCCTGAATGTGATCATATCCTATGTGATCTACTTCAGGGTCCTTCGGGAGATCGTGCCCGCGGGAGCGGCATGAAAAAAATAAAAAGAAAAGGACCCGCCGCGGCGTCTGCCGCGGCGGGCGTGTTTAACATGCGGTTTTACTTGACAAAGGGATTTTCGGTGGGATAGGGCAGGCTCGCGGGCTGGTTGTAGGCGATGTCCTTGACGCCCAGGAAGCGGAACACCTCGAAGAGATACTTGCCCACATGGCTGAAGGCCACGGCGCCGTGATGGGGATAACGCTTTTCGACCAGCACATGGCGGTAGAAGCGGCCCATTTCCGGGATGGCGAACACGCCGATGCCGCCGAAGGAACGGGTCTTCACGTCCAGGATCTCGCCCTCGGCGATGTAGGAGCGGAGCACGCCCTCGCTGTCGCACTGCAGGCGGTAGAAGGTGATGTCGCT